>JAFDYE010000711.1 GCA_018267585.1 Bacteroidota bacterium | reverse complement strand
GTAATTGTTGACCATTTCGGCCTTATTGGGCAGGTTGGGGTCGAAGTCGAGGAATTTTTCCAGCTGTTTTTTGACGCCTGCGAGGTTATTGTTGAGGGTCTCTTCGCTGAGCAGGTTTCGTTCTTCACTTTTCCCGCTGGGGTCTCCGACCATGCCGGTGGCGCCGCCGACGAGCGCAAATGGTTTGTGGCCAGCCTTTTGTAAATGCACCAGCAGGAGGATGGGCACCAGGCTGCCGATATGGAGGCTATCGGAGGTGGGGTCGAAGCCGATGTAGCCGGACGTCATTTCTTTTGAGAGCTGTTCTTCTGTCCCGGGCATGATGTCCTGGATCATGCCGCGCCATTTGAGTTCTTCGATGAGATTCATGCGGCAAAGCTAGGGTTTTTGGGGGTAAATCTGGTTGTGGTGGGAGGGGGATAGCGGGGGGCGGCCGGCCTGGTTGGAGAGGAGTTAGGGGTTTGTTTGTAAAACCGTTACTCATGATTGATTGTGAATGACTTAGAAAACAAGAAGAGGGTATATGATAATATGTTAAGCGTACAATATAATGAGTAAAAGGCCGTTAATCGTGGAGGCCCAAAAAAATTCCGTAGAAGCAATGATCCGATCTGTTGAAAGCCCACACAAATACCATAACCGTTGGCTTATGCTGAAAAGAATGCGGGGTAAGACCAGTATCTACTCCATTTTGATCGTCGTCGGATCCTTATTTTACCTGTCTGCCACCGCTCAGTTCACCAAATATTCCAATGAGTTCCTAAACATCGGGGCGGGCGCCCGTGGGATGTCTATGGGTGGTGCGCAGGTGGCGAGTGTTTCCGATGGTACGGCGGGGTATTGGAATCCGGCTGCTCTGGCGAATATCCGGGACAATCCTCAGCTGAACCTGATGCATGCCGAGTATTATGCGGGTGTGGGCAAGTATGATTTTGCAAACCTGGTGCTGCCGCTGAAGGACAACAAGCGGACCATCGGGTTGACCTTGTTGCGTTTTGCAGTAGACGATATTCCCAATACGATCTTTCTGGTCCAGCCGGACGGCACGGTGAATTTCGACAATATCACCACTTTTTCGTCGGCGGACTATGCTTTCATCTTTTCCCTGGCGCAGCATGGCGATCTTGGGAGGAACACACAGTTCAATTTTGGAGGAAATGCCAAGATCATCTACCGTAAGGCAGGGGATTTTGCGACGGCCTGGGGGTTTGGATTCGACGCGGCTGCGTTGTTGAGCGGGAAGCGTTGGAAACTGGGCGTTGTAGCGCGGGATGTCACGACGACCTTCAATGCCTGGTCATTCAGTCTTAACGAGGCGATCCGGCAGGTTTTTTATGAGACCCAGAATGAGATACCTGGCAAGTCCACGGAACTTACCGCTCCCCAGCTGATGGTGGGGGGGGCTTATAATTTCAGGATCAACAAGAAGATATCACTGCTGGCCGAGGCTGACCTGGACGTGACTTTCGATGGCAGGCGCAACACGGTGATCAGCACGAATCCTGTGAGCATCGATCCGAGGCTTGGGTTGGAGCTTTCGTTCAAGGATGTGTTCTTTGTGCGTGGCGGGGTCAACAATTTCCAGAAGGCGCTGGATGACAGGGACACGCTGAACCAAAAGAAGATATGGATCTATCAGCCCAGTGTCGGCGCTGGTTTCAGGGTCGGAGATGTCCAGATCGATTATGCGTTCACGAATCTTGCGAATCAATCGTATCCATTATACACCCATGTATTTTCGCTGCGTATCGACATGAGGAGGAAGGATGAAAAGAAGAAAAGGTGATGGGGTATACTATAACGAAACCAGATAGTATGAAAAAGCTTTTTACTATTGTTTGTTTACTGGTGTTATCGATCGGGGCGTTTGCCCAGGCCTATAATAACGAATGGATAGACTACAGCAAGACTTACTATAAGTTCAAGGTAGGTTCTACGGGTCTTTATCGCATTCCCCAGTCAGTGCTGGCAGGCGCCGGGATGGGTGGTGTACTCGCGCAGAATTTCCAGCTGTTCCGCAATGGGAAGGAGGTGCCTATATATGTGACCGGTAATAATCCCGGCGCTCCACTGGGCGGCTCGGATTATATTGAGTTCTGGGGTCAGCGGAATGATGGTGTGCCGGATGCTCCCCTGTATCGCAGTCCCGGTTATCAGCATACGCAATACTACAGCCTGGAAACGGATACTGCGGTGTATTTCCTGGTTGAGAATACGACGGGCAATGCTTTTCACTTCAGGGACACGGTGAATAATGTGGCCGGGTCGTCGCTGGCGCCCGAGACGTCGTTCATGTATACGGCGGGAAGCTATTTCAAATCGGGCGGCTATCCGAATCCCGGATTTGCGCAGGTAGTGGGGGAGTATATCTATTCCTCGTCCTATGATATAGGAGAATTCTGGTCGACGGATGCGATCGCGCCCGGGACGCCCCATACGGACGCCAAGGGGAACCTGTTTGTTTATAGCGGTGCGGGAGCCCCAGATGCCACCCTCAGGTTTGGTATGGCCGGGGCTGCAGATAACGTGCGCAGCGTGTCAGTAAGTGTGAATGGGACGACGGTCGACAATGAGCCCATGAACAGTTTTAGCGACCTGTTGACGACGAAGACGGTTCCCTTGGGTGTGATCAGCAGCGGATCATCGGCTACAGTGAGCTTTGTCAACGGCTCGGCCGTCAGCACGGACAGGATGGTGGCGTCTTTTTATGAGCTTACCTACCCGCGCCAGTGGAATTTTGGCGGTCAGTCGAGCTTTCTGTTTCAGCTGCCGGCGAAGGCGACGGGCTATTTGCTGAATATTACGAATTTTGCGGTATCGGGTAGCATACCGCCGGTACTGTATGATCTTACGGATGGTTCCCGGTATACGGCGGTGGTGAATGCGGGAACTGTCTCTTTTGCGTTGCCGGCTTCGTCGGCGACTCACAGCTATGTGCTGGTCAATGAGGACGCTTCGACCATTCGTACGGTGACCAGCCTGACCAGCAAGCAATTTGTGAATTACAGCCAGGCTGCCAATCAGGGTAACTATATCATCATCAGCAATCCGCTGCTCTACACCGGGTCGAATGGCAATAATCCGGTTGCGGACTATAAGGCTTACCGGAGCAGTGTGGCCGGGGGCAGCTTTGCCGCAAATATTTATGATATCAACGAGCTGGTAGACCAGTTTGCGTTTGGCATCCAGAAAGACCCGTTGTCGATCCAGAACTTTCTGCGGTATGCGAGGGCGAAGTTTGGGGCCAAGCCGCAGTATGTATTGCTGATCGGCCATGCTATGACGTATAACGATTATTATTACTACCATGAGGTGGCGCACGATCCAATTGCCGACAGGCTGAATCTGGTTCCGACCTTTGGAAGTCCTGCATCGGATAACAAGCTGACGGCGACCAACGGCGTAGATGCCGTACAGGGAATCCCGGTAGGGCGGATATCCGCTGTCTCGGCGGCGGAGGTAGAAGTTTATTTTTCCAAGCTGAAGGAATACGAAAATGCCCAAGCCACCAGCCCGAACACGATAGACGGACGGCTTTGGATGAAAAATGTTCTTCATCTGACGGGTGTCAGCGAGCCCTACCTTGGCACAATCATCTGTAATTATATGCAGGCGTACAAAACGATCATATCCGATACGCTCTGTGGGTCCAATGTCTCTCTGTTGTGTGATGGGAACGCCAGTTCGGTCAGTCAGGTTCCGAGCGGTTTTGTCAGCACATTGTTCAATAATGGATTTAGCATGATGGATTATTTCGGCCACTCTTCGAATCAGGTTCTGGGGTATGATCTGGATAATCCGGAGGTTTACAATAACGCGGGCAAGTATCCCGTGTTTTATCTGAATGGCTGCGATGCCGGGGATTTTTTTGTATATGACCCTCTTCGATTTACCACTAATAAAACATTTTCGGAGAATTATGTGCTGGCGCGGGAGAAAGGAGCGATCGCCGCTATTGCCAGTACGCACTTTGGGATTGTGAATTATCTGAATATATTGCTCAACAACATGTACCAGCTTATGGACGGGCCGGACTATGGTAAGCCGATCGGAGTCCTGGAAAAAGATGCTTTGCAGGCGCTGGTCAATATTGCGCCGAATGATTATTTTGCCAGGTTGCATGCGGAACAAATGACGATGCACGGTGATCCTTTTTTGAGGCTGAATCAGAGCGCTTTGCCCGACTATGATATTGAACAGTCCCAGGTGCTGATATCGCCGTTATTTGTCAGTGTGGCGAGCACCTCTTTTCAGGTGAAGGCCAGATTCTACAATCTCGGCAAGGCGGTATCGGATTCAATAAGAATACTTGTAAAGAGAAGGTATCCGAACGGTACCACTGACATTGTTCTCAGCAAGAAGATACGGGGGATCAGCTATGCCGATTCCATCACCCTGAATCTTCCTGTGATCGCTACGAGGGATAAGGGTCAGAATGATATCATCATTACGATTAATTCAGACAACACCGTTCCGGAAATTACCATGGGTAACAATAGCATAACCTCAAGTGTATTTGTATATGAGGAGGAAGCTCAGCCGGTATATCCGTACAATTATGCAATCGTCAACAATAGCGCACAAAAGCTGTATGCTTCTACAGCGAATCCCTTCAGTGCTGCCGGACAGTATGTAATGGAACTGGATACGACGAGCCTGTTCAATTCAGCATCGAAGATCACAAAAACCATTACATCGGTGGGCGGATTGCTCGAGTTCGATCCGCTCACTGTGTTTGCTGACAGTACGGTAAATTACTGGCGTGTTTCCAAGGTGCCATCCGGCACGCAGCCGTACAACTGGAATCAGTTCTCCTTTGTATATAGGAACGCGAGCCATAGCGGACCCGGATCAAATCAGTCGCATTTCTTTCAACATACCGAGTCGACGCTTGATGGTCTGGTCCTTGATACCGCGGGCAGGAATTTCAAGTTTGCGAAGCTCACAAATGTTCTGTCTGCAAAGTGCGGCGTCTTTCCGAATGCGGCTAACCAGGCGCAGGACATCAGTGTGCTGATCAACGGGGATGGGAACACGATCCAGAGTGTCTGCGGGATATCCGAGCTAATTATAGACGTGTTTGATCAGAATACATTTCATCCGTGGTTCAATGCGTCTACCGGGCAACCGGGAAGATTCGGGAGCCTGTCGCCCTGCGGTGATACCCGCGAACATAGTTTCATGTATGACCTTCTGGATGCCACGCAGCGCAAGTCTGCAATGCAGCTACTGGATTCGATCCCGGATGGGGACTATGTGGTCGTTGAAAATTGCTCGGGCGTCGATCCGGCGTCGAATACCTATGCTAAAGACTGGCAAGGGGATACGTCCTTCCTTGGTTCGGGTAATTCGATCTATGCAAGGCTTCTTGGCCAGGGCTGGACGACTATTGACTCCTTCTACCGTCCGAGAGCGTTCATTTTCATGTATCAAAAGAACAGAGCTGCTAATTTTGCTCCCCGATCGGTATTCAGCGAAGGGGTCGACGACAAGATCAGTCTGGTGGCTAGCTATTTGACGCCAGACTCGGTCGGCTATGTCACTTCACCCAGTCTTGGGCCGTCAAAAAAATGGCAGGAACTTCACTGGGGGGGCGGAAGCCTGGAGACGCCTTCCACCGACTCGGTACAGTTGCAGGTTCTGGGAGTGGACAGCACGGGGGCGGTTTCATCGCCTTTGTTTACACTGAAGCCGTCCGATGTGAATCTCGATATTTCCAGCATTAGTGCGAGCCAGTATCCCTATTTGCGATTAAGGATGATTGTCCGCGACACTTTGCATGGAACGCCTTACCAGCTTAAATACTGGCGACTGAACTATGAGCCGGCTCCTGAAGGTGCGTTGGCTCCAAATGTCTTTCTGCAGTCGAAAGACACCGTGGTCAGGGGTGAGACGATTAATTTCGGCATTGCCTTTAAGAACATTAGCCCGCAGGCGTTCGACAGCATGGTGTTGAAGCTTATTATCACGGATAAAAGCAATGTACCGCATGTTATCGCCCTGCCAAAAATGAAGCCGCTGGTGAATGGTGATACGCTGAAGATCGTATTTCCTATCGATACAAAGACGTATCCGGGTTTGAACACTATTTATCTGGACGTCAATCCGAACAATAGTCAGCCGGAGCAATACCATTTCAACAACTTCCTGTATAAGACGATCTATGTCAGAGACGATTCGAGGAGTCCGCAGCTGGACGTTACATTTGACAATGCACATATCCTGAACGACGACATTGTGTCTGCCCGCCCACGTATTCAGATAAAGCTGACCAGCCAGTCGCAATACGTTCTTCTTACGGATACGTCGCTGATCTCGGTGAAAGTTCAGTACCCTGACGGAAGTATTCATGCTTATTCGCTGAATACCGATACAATGAGGTTCGTGCCAGCGACGAGCGGCTCGAACAATACAGCGACAATTGACTTTTACCCGGCATTCACCAAGCAGTACAACCCGGATGGCGATACGTATCAACTTATCGTATCGGGGAAAGATCCATTGGGCAATACGGCGGGAGTGATCGCTTATCGTGTGAGTTTTAAAGTCATAACGAAGGCTATGATCTCGAATATGCTGAATTATCCCAACCCATTCACCACCTCGACGGCGTTCGTCTTCACGATCACCGGTAGCGAGGTGCCTCAGAATATCAAGATACAGATACTGACTATCACGGGTAAGATCGTGAGGGAAATCACCAAGGAGGAACTGGGGCCATTGCATGTCGGCCGGAATATTACCGAATTCAAGTGGAATGGGACCGACATGTACGGGCAGCGACTTGCAAATGGCGTATATCTTTATCATGTTGTCACGAACCTGAACGGCAAGTCCCTGGACAAATACAAACCAACCGGTGACAATACTGACAAGTTCTTCAACAACGGTTATGGAAAGATGTATCTGATGAAATAATAATTCGGTAAATTAGCGCGTGAAAAAGCCGGACTATTTTCCTGTCCTTAACTCATTGCGGTTCTTCGCCAGCATGTGTGTTTTTATCGCGCATGCTGTTGCGTTTTATGAGGTACCTGGTGGCCGTATTCTTTGGCCTCACGTGGTTAGCAGTGCAGGGTATTATGGGGTGATTTTTTTTTATTGTCTGAGCGGATTTCTGATCACTTTTCTCCTGTTAAATGAGAAGGTCTTAACGGGGAATATAGCCATCGGCAATTTTTACAAGCGGCGGGCGTTGCGTATATGGCCTTTGTACTACCTGATCGTGCTACTTTCTTTTTTCGTATTCCGGGGCTTGGAGCCTCCGTCCTTTGGCTCAGCGGGATGGCCCGGAGCGTTGCTGCTTTTCCTGTTCTTCCTGCCAAATATCGCTATGCTGCTGGGCGTCTACATGCCAACCTGTTTTCATACTTATACCATTGGCTTCGAAGAGCAGTTCTATCTCGTATGGCCGTTAATAGTCAAAAAGGCGGGAAGGCGTCCGGTAGCACTCCTTGCAATGTGTTTTATAGCCCCCCTGGTTATCGACGGGTTGCACAGGTATTTCTATTTTCGGTCACCGATGGTACACGGTGGTCCGGGGCGTTTGATCAATGCCATTGCAACCTTTATCTCTTACTGCAATATTCCGGCGTTTGCCGCGGGATGCGCCGGGGGGTATTGGTATTTTGGCGCTAGCGAAAGGCGGGTCAGAGAGTTGGGCGGCAAACGATGGACCTATCTGCTGCTGATCGCGGCAGCGGGGTTAATGTATTTCGGCAAGCCTTTGTCGTTCGGGTATGTAAACTTATGTAGTGTCGTCTATATTTTATTAATCCTGAATTTGCTGACCCGGAAGTCCGGAAAGGGAGGACTGCTGCAAACCGGGGGAGCAGTTTCGTATGCTGTGTATATTTATCATCCGGCGGTTCTTCTTTTTGTCTTTAACTATTTTGTAAAGGGAATGGGGCTGTCAGGTCGCCACCCGCTGATTGGGTTCGTTGTGTACTTCGTCTTGTCGCTGGTGGTCGTGCTGGTATTGTCAGCGCTGAGCCACAGGTATATTGAGCGTCCCTTCCTCGTGAGAAAGGTTAAATACAGGGGAATCCCTATTTCCGATGCGAATGCCAGCGCTTAAAAACAGGAGACGCGAGTAGCAGGACGAATGGAAAAATGCTCAAAAAGATCCTATTACTCCAGTCGTCGCAGGTTAGAATAACGGTCAGCCAGGTGAGGAGAATTGGTGTGATGATTGGGATAAATGTCCGCGTCTGATGGCGCCATTTGCTCAAGGATGCCAGTGCCGCGAGGAAAATCGGATAAAAGAAGGCGATAAGGCCCATGTTGTGCAATGGGCTATAGTAGGGTCTGAATACTTTCCAGAAAGAAGCTGACCTTGCTATAGCCAGTCTGGCAAATTGCCTGTAATTGTGTGTTGTGTAATAAATCAACGAAAAGATACCAGTTCCCGAGGTATCGATATTCGCGTCCTTTTCGAGAGTGGGGCAGCCGCAGATGATGTGTTCCCTGCGAAATGGCAGGGTGAAGTCAAATTCGCCTCCGCTGCCCATAGCGAAGTTGAGAAGGGTGACAAACAGTGTGGTTGCGCACAGGCAAAAAAGGAAAGTCAGGCCAGCGGATGGCTTTGGCTTTGCGAGTAGAGGGTAAAGGGCTATTAGTAGCAAATAAAGAAGGCCATTCGGTCTTGTGGCTGAGAGCAGCAGGGCGGCTACAGTGATGACTCCGGCAGAGGTCCAGGAGAAGGATGTCTGACGAAGCAGGTAGCATATAAGCAGGAGACTACCGCTTTGAAAAAGCGATTCGGTCTGGAGGAAGCTATTGAATTGCTGGTAGGGTAAAGCCACGACAAGAAGCAGGGTGCAGGCCAGTGCAGATCGTTGTGATTTTAGGATGGTCGCGACCGTTGAATCGAAGTAGAGAATTGCCAGAAGGTTGATCAGCATTTGCAGCCCTACTGCCCAGGCAAAGCTCAAGTGAAACCGGAGGCAGAAAGCCAGTAGCCAGATAGTGGTGCTATAAAGCCGGAAATTACGAGTGGTATAGTGTCCAGTGTGCAGGAGGTTGCCGGCTTGTGTAATGTATTTTTCCGCTTCGCCTCCGGTGACAATTCCAAAGATGAGAAGGACTGAAATGTTGACCAATATCCAGGCTGACAGGATCACCCAAAATCGTGGGGAAAAATAGCTTTGGATGGCGGTCTTGCCGGGACCTGTTGGGAAGATCGGCATAATTTATTGGTGGGTTTGTGGTGAGGTTTGCCGGGTTTTAAGGGACAGAATAGGGGTTTCGAAATATTTGTAGCTGATGCTGCTGTATAACAGGCAAATTCCGAAACACATCGAGACGGCGATCGGTTGATCGGCGGGCGAGTTCGGGAGCCAGTTTTGGATGCGGACGTTCAGTGCCGGTTCTGTCAGGAGGAGGATAGGTACGTGGACGAGATAAAGGGTATAGGAGATCCTGCCTAAGAATTGCAGCATGCGGTTGGCGAGCAGACGAGCGATCAACCCGGCTGGTCGAAGGGCTTCGGAGAGGATTAGGGCGGACAGGAGGGCGTTCACGGTATAGCCGATCGTCGTAAAATATGGGTGAAATGGCCCCGTAGCGCAGCCAACATAAATGGTGCCCATCAGTGCGAGCGGGAGAAGAACTGCCGTGGTTGTTCGGGAAATAGGGATGCCCGAGCGACCCATCAGGCAGAGGGCCATTCCCATCAATAGCGAATCGAGCCTGAACAGAGTGTTATAGTAGATGGACCATGCCGAGTAAGGGAAGGCCACCGAATATAGCGACCGGCAGACCATAATTGTGAGGATAAGCAATCCGGCTATTCGAAGGGCTTTGCGTCCCGGTTTCAGGAAAAGCAGGAGAATGGGCCACAGCAGGTAAGCTTGTGTCTCCACAGCCACGGACCATAGCGGCACGAGGGATAGGTTTGAGGGGATATTGTGCATTACAAAGGTCCAGTTCTGGGTCATGGTCAGGAAGGCCGACAGGTGGGTGTAGTAATAGCTGTAGAGGGGTTGATGGGAAGTCCTGACAAGGAAGTGGACAATCGTAAAAAAAACGAGGAGGGTCAGAAAATAGGAGGGCAGGAGTCTGAGAGCTCTGTTGAGATAGAACTTCCAGATATGGCCAGGTGTTTTAGATGAGGAGAGCAGCCTATCAGTGATCAGGTAGCCGGAGAGGCAAAAGAAGATATCCACGCCAATCCATCCGGGAAAGCGGTTTTCAATGGAGCTCAGGTAGTGCCATTGGATGACGGCCAGGATAGCCAGACCTCTAAGTCCGTCCAGCGCTGGGATGCGATTATCCCGGGACATCGGTTTCAGGCCGGCAAGCATAATTGAAACGTTTTATTAATCAATGATGTTGGCGGAATACGTACTTGCCGATCAGATCGAATTCGATGTTTACCCTATCTCCGGCAATAACAGATTGAATGTTAGTGTGTTTGAAAGTATAAGGGATGACGGCGATGTCAAATTTCGTCTTTTTTACGTTAAAGATGGTCAGGCTGATGCCGTTGAGGCTGATCGAGCCTTTTTCTATCACCAGATGGCTGAATTTTTTGGGAAATTCGAAGCGGAACTCCCAGCTGCCGTCCTTGTCGGTGCGTTGGGTACAAGTGGCGGTAGTGTCGACGTGTCCCTGCACGATGTGGCCGTCGAGGCGGCCGTTCATAATCATGCATCTTTCGAGGTTGACAAGGTCGCCGGTCCGCCACGTGCTGAGATTGGTCTTTTCGAGCGTTTCTTCGATGGCCGTGACCCGGTGGAGATTGCCGTTAACCTCTTCGACGGTGAGGCAGACGCCGTTATGGGAGAGGCTTTGGTCGACTTTTAGTTCGGGGCCCAGGGAAGATTCGACCCAGAAGGTTTTGTTGGTGCCGGCGGAGGTGACGGAGTTAATCTTTCCGAGGGATTCAATGATGCCTGTAAACATATAGTAAAGATCGGGATTTTAGAGAATATTTGGATTTATCGGGGAATTTGGTGTACCTTCGCGTTCCACTTAAAGGAGGTATATAAGAAATGTTAATCATTGATTCCAAAGATTGCGAGAATATCGACAAGGCGCTTAAGAAATACAAGAAGAAGTTTGAGAAGGCTAAGACCCTTTTGCAGCTGAGAGAGCGTCAGTCGTACACCAAGCCTTCTGTTCGTCGCAGGGGTGAGGTGCTGAAGGCGATCTACAAGCAGCAGGTTGCTACCGGCAAGTTCGATTAATTGCATTTGCCAGATATATTTTAGAGGCTGCCCCAATGGGGTAGCCTTTTTATTTGTTGTATAAGGGGAGGTTTTTGGGATGGTTTGGGTGGGCGACTGGGTAAAATTGTTTAATTTAGAGGAAGTTATGCAGTTTGATCCGCGGATACCGGTGCAGTCCTTTCTCGACTTTTTAAAGTTTGAGAAGCGGTATTCTGCCCATACGATACGAAGCTATCAGGATGACCTGGTGGCTTTTTTCGACTATATCCAGCTGGAGTTTGGGGGAATGGGGCTGGGCGATGTGAAGCCGGCTTTTGTGAGGAGCTGGCTGGCTTCTTTGAGGGATGAGGGGCTTAGTCCGAGGTCAGTAAACCGGAAGATATCGTCTTTGAAGTCATTCTATAAATATCAGCTGAGGACAGGGGGGGTGGAGCAGTCGCCGATGGGGGCTATTATTTCGCCGAAGACGAGGAAGCGGCTGCCGGTCTTTGTAGAGCAGGGGGATATGGCGGTGCTTTTTGACCAGGTGCGGTTTACGGATGACTGGGAGGGATGGACGAACCGGCTGGTGCTGGCCATCCTTTATCACACGGGTATGCGGCTTAGCGAGCTGGTGGGGCTGAGGGAGCGACAGGTGGATAGTGGGAATGGAGCCATTAAAGTATTGGGGAAGGGGAATAAGGAGAGGGTTATACCTGTGGGACCGGTTTTGATCGGGATGGTGAAGGAATATTGTGCGAAGAAGAGGGGGGAGCTCGAGGATCCGGATGTGGAGTATCTGTTAGTAGGGGCAAAGGGCAAGAAGCTATATCCCAAATACATATACAGAGTCGTGCACGAGTATCTGGCGCAGGTGACGACGATCGATCAGAAGAGTCCGCATGTGCTGCGGCATACGTTTGCCACACATTTAATGAACGCTGGTGCGGAGCTGAACGCTGTTAAGGAGCTTTTGGGGCATGCCAGTCTTGCGGCTACGCAGGTGTATACCCACAATACTATTGAAAAATTGAAGGATATCTATAAGAGGGCGCATCCTAAGGCGTGAAAAATAGTGAGGGCGGAACAATATTTTTCAGTGGTCTTTTTAACGTTTTTGGGCGCATAAAAGCTGCGTTTTATTTGGAAAAAACCTTTTGATAAGTTAACTTCATTGTCGACCTATTTATGGCGTTTAAACCTTGTCCACCGATTGTTGCGACCCTATCCACAACTCCTCGCGCAGCAGTAGTTCTTTAAATTATTGTTCACTGATTAAAAAATGGGATGCTATGAACGTAAACATTCAAACTGTGCACTTTGATGCAGACGGTAAATTGGTAGATTACGTAAACAAAAAAATGACGAAATTAAGCACCTTCCATGACAGAATTATCAAAGTAGATGTGTTTTTGAAGCTTGACAATGTGGTTCACACCATCAAGGACAAGATCGCCGAGATCAGGGTCCATGTTCCGAGACATCATTTTTTCGTAAAATGCTCCTCAAAATCTTTTGAAGAATCCTTTGACAGCGCTTTTGATTCGCTGGTCAACCAGGTAAAAAGAAAAAAAGATAAGCAACTAGCCTAAAAAATTATTTAAAATTAAAGACCTCCGACAGGGGGTCTTTTTTTTGTGGATATGGGAATGATCTTCATTTGTGGTGTGTTGGGGGGTAGAGGGTTCGGGGTGATGCGAATCGTCTTTAGTTGGCCGGGAAGGGGTTGAAGGGCGTATATTTACACGGTGGTGAAAAGGACGAGGTCGCGTTATTACTGCGGTGATGTGGAATTGAAGGCAGCGGTTTCGGTTATTGTTATGCCTGGGGATCGGGATCGTTTGGGCGATTGAGGAGAGAAAAAGAAAAATGGCTGTAAAAAAAGCGGTTTAAAATTTTTGATTTTGACAATAATACCTACCTTTGCCTTCCCAAAAAAAACAGTAGATCAGTGTTTTAAGGCTTGGGGATAACCGAGAGCAGCGAAGGTTATCGATTGAGAAGGGCTGTACCCGAGCCCGTGGCGAAGGGTACGATCGGAAAGGACCTTAACGAAGCAGGTCCGACGGAGATCTAAGGAGGTCCGACGATGTTCCGATAAGCCGGAGTAGCTCAGCTGGTAGAGCAACTGATTTGTAATCAGTAGGTCGGGGGTTCGATTCCCTTCTCCGGCTCGTAGGGGGAGGAAGGGCTCCCCAGAAATTTAGCCGGGCAAGTAGCCAAGTGGCCAACGGCAACAGACTGTAAATCTGTCCTCTTCGGAGTTCGGTGGTTCGAATCCATCCTTGCCCACACTCACACCCGTCGTCCGCTGCTGCAGCGGGCCGGCGGTAAAGTGGGTTAGTGTTCTTTCGGGGTATATGCGGAAGTAGCTCAGTTGGTAGAGCGACAGCCTTCCAAGCTGTAGGTCGCGGGTTCGAACCTCGTCTTCCGCTCAGGGTTAAAAAAAAGTTGATGGCGGTGCGGCCGGGCCGTAGGTGCGATGCCACTGGACTTAATCAGCCGTTGTAGCTCAGGGGTAGAGCACTTCCTTGGTAAGGAAGAGGTCGAGAGTTCAATTCTCTTCAACGGCTCAGTAGATTTTTGAGAAAGATTTGATCGGGCAGAATTAAGATTATGAATATTGCGGAAGGCTTTACCGGATCAGGGGGTCGCCGCATGAGAATTTTTAAACACAACTTTAAAAACAGATAACAATGTCAAAAGAGACCTTCAAGAGGGACAAACCCCACGTTAACGTTGGTACGATTGGTCACGTTGACCATGGTAAAACCACTTTGACTGCTGCTATCACCTCTATTCTGGCTGGAAGAGGGTTGGCGGAAGCAAAAAAGTATGATGAGATCGATGCAGCTCCGGAAGAAAAGGAAAGGGGTATTACCATCAACACAGCACACGTTGAGTATCAGACGGCTAACCGTCACTATGCGCACGTGGACTGCCCTGGTCACGCTGACTATGTAAAAAATATGATCACTGGTGCTGCTCAGATGGATGGCGCTATCCTGGTAGTTGCTGCGACTGACGGCCCGATGCCTCAAACGAAAGAGCATATCCTGCTTGCTCGTCAGGTAGGTGTTCCCCGTATCGTTGTTTTCATGAACAAGGTAGACCTGGTGGACGACCCCGAGCTGCTGGAGCTGGTTGAAATGGAAATCCGCGAGCTGTTGTCTTCTTACGGCTTTGACGGTGACAATACTCCCATCATCAAGGGTTCTGCAACCGGCGCCCTGGCTGGTGAAGACAAGTGGGTTAAGGCTATCGACGAGCTGATGGCAGCTGTTGACAGCTATATTCCTCTGCCTCCCCGTCCGGTCGATCAGCCCTTCCTGATGTCTGTTGAAGATGTGTTCTCCATCACTGGTCGTGGTACTGTTGCAACGGGTCGTATCGAGAGAGGTCGCATCAAGGTTGGTGAGGCTATCGAGATCGTAGGTCTGCAGGAACAGCCGCTGAACTCCACCGTTACGGGTGTAGAAATGTTCCGTAAGCTGCTTGATCAGGGTGAAGCTGGTGACAACGCAGGTCTGCTGCTCCGTGGTATTGAAAAGACCCAGATCCGTCGCGGTATGGTTCTCGTAAAACCCGGTTCTATCACTCCTCACACTGAGTTCAAGGGTGAAGTTTATGTACTGAGCAAGGAAGAAGGTGGCCGTCATACGCCGTTCTTCAACAAGTATCGTCCCCAGTTCTACTTCCGTACTACGGACGTAACCGGTGAAGTTACTCTGCCTGCTGGTACTGAAATGGTTATGCCTGGTGACAACACTTCCCTGCACGTGGTTCTGATCCAGCCGATCGCCATGGAGAAGGGTCTGAAGTTCGCTATCCGTGAGGGTGGTCGTACGGTTGGTGCCGGTCAGGTAACCGAGATCATCAAGTAATTTGGTGAAGAGAATCAGATCAGAATCTGATATCTAGTAGTCAATTTTTTATATCTTTGTGAAGTTCTGAAAGCTGTTCCGATTGCCTTCGGGATAGCTTTCAGACTTTAAATCGGGCCGCGTTCGGGTTGGTTTTGAGAGTTGTTTGGTCTGATTTACAAGATACGGGCATAGTTCAAAGGTAGAATAGAGGTCTCCAAAACCTTAGATCTGGGTTCGAATCCTAGTGCCCGTGCTGCTAAAGACGCCGAAGGCGTCAAACCGGACGGAGTCCGGTCGTACACGAAGTGTACAGACGTTAACGGTGTTGTGGCAAAAAATTAGATTTTGAACAATTTTTTGCCACAATTCTTTTGAGTGAAATACTGGTCCTGGGTTGAGAGGGATGGTGATCCTGGAGGGACTGGTGAAAAATCAAAAAATATGAACAAAATCACGACCTATTTCCGCGAGTCATATAAGGAGTTGCTGGAAAAAGTGACCTGGCCGACATGGCCGCAATTGCAATCATCGACGATAATTGTATTGGTTGCGACGTTGCTGGTCACGTTGCTTGTATGGATCATGGACTTTGTTTCCAGCTCTATCCTGCATTTCATTTATTCGTGGTTTGGGAAGTGATATTGCTTGCAAAACTTATTTTATGACAGAAACGATCAATCAACAAGACGTCAAGCCCCAACCGGAAGGTAAGCCTCAACCGGAGACCAAGTGGTATGTCCTTCGCGTTGTAAGCGGTAAGGAGCGTAAGGTGAAGGAATACCTGGACAAGGAGATATCCCGCGGAGGATGGAGCGAGATCGTGAAGCAGGTGTTTCTGCCGGTTGAGAAAGTATACAAGGTGCAGAATGGCAAGAAGGTGATGCGTGAACGCAACTATTACCCGGGATATGTGATGGTAGAAGTTACGGACGGGAAATTGGGTGACGATCTGAAAGAGACGATCAAGAATACGAATAGCGTTATTCATTTTTTAGGGAAGGAGAATCCGATCGCGTTGCGGAAGGCGGAGGTGAACAAGATGCTGGGTAAGATGGATGAAATGGCAGAGTCGGGCAGCATGAGCATGAGCGAGCCGTTCATCATCGGGGAAACGATCAAGATCATCGAAGGGCCGTTCAATGACTTCAATGGTATTATCGAGGAAGTGAATGATGAGAAGAAAAAGCTGAAAGTAACCGTGAAGATCTTTGGTCGCAGCACGCCTGTGGAACTGAATTATATGCAGGTAGAGAAGATCGCTTAGACCGAACGAAGTTATTTCGGACATAAGATAAAAAGCCCTCCGTAGGAGGCCCCGGTAAGACGAAGTCTTATCGGACATAAGATAAAAAGCCCTCCGTAGGAGGGCTTTACGATTATATGCACCTATAGATTAGTTGTTGCTGTCATTGTCATTATCGAAATCGAAAGTGGGAGTGCTTGTGGGCTCGTCGTAAGCGCTGGACATGGGTTCGGATGTCATTGGCGCCTGAACGGGCTCAACAGCTGCAGGCTTGGGTGCCGAAGGTCTTTTTTTGGCGGCTTTTTTAGGAGCTGCTTTTTTAGCCGGGGCTTTTTTGGCAGGAGCCTTTTTAGCGGGAGCTTTTTTGGCGGCTTTCTTAGCTGCTTTTTTGGGAGCCGCTTTTTTTGCTGCTTTCTTTGGAGCTGCTTTTTTCTTCGCGACTTTTTTCGCGACTTTCTTTGCAGCTTTTTTAGGAGCAGCCTTCTTAACAGCTTTCTTTACCGCTTTTTTGACAGCCTTCTTAGCGGCCTTTTTGGGAGCTGCTTTTTTTGCCGGCTTTTTCTTAGACTTTGACATAGTTTGGTGAGCGTTTTAAGTTGTTATGTGAATTGTAATGGATTATGAATGCAAAAGTTAGTCAGAAAAATTCAAAAATAAAAAAATGGCCTAAAAATTTCTTCACAAAAGACGCGAGGGGTGTGCATTCCGAATAGTGGTTGCCGGGGACTGGGGGCGGGAAGGTGCGTCGGGAGAGGGTTTGCGAGTGTTGAAGTTGGGGTTTTGCGCTGGGTCGTGGGGGTTGTTGTGGGGATTCTTGTGAGGGGTGCGTGGGTTGGGGCTTGCGTGGGTTGGGGGGTGCGTGGGTTGGGGGTTGCGTGGGTCGGGGCTTGCGTGGGCGTGGACTGCGCCGCCGCTGTTCGGCCTACTATGGGTGGGCATTGGGATGGTATTGGGCAGGGGTGGGAATCGGCGGTGGGGTTCTTATGGGGCGACGGCCGAAAGGCGGACGGACGCAGCACGCCCCGCCGCCCCCGGGCCAGTCGCGAAGTTGTGGGGTGGGGTGATGGG
>JAFDYE010000710.1 GCA_018267585.1 Bacteroidota bacterium | reverse complement strand
TGAAAGACGCGCCTAGTTTTAAGCAGGTGGCGAATGAACTGAAACAATTCCTGGACAATTGCGATCTGGCGGGATATAACTCCAATCGGTTTGACATACCGATGCTCGTTGAAGAGTTTCTGAGGGTGGGCATGGACTTTGATGGAAAAGGCCGAAGACTGCTGGATGTACAGAAGATCTTTCATATGATGGAGCAGCGGACATTGAGTGCGGCCTACCGGTTCTATTGCAACAAAGAGCTCGAGGGTGCGCACGGAGCAGAGGTGGATGCGTCCGCGACCTGGGAGGTGCTGGTGGCCCAGGTGGTAAAATATCCGCAGCTCGGTACGAATATTGAGGCAATACTCAAGTATATCGGCGAAGAGCCCGTTGTGGATTTTGCGAGGCGTTTTACGTTGGAGAACGGGATAGAAGTGTTTAACTTCGGTAAACATAAGGGGCGAAGCGTAGCAGAGATATTGAAGGCTGAGCCTCAATACTATGATTGGATGATGAAAGGAGATTTCCCGCTGCATACCAAGCAGAAGCTGACCGAAATATTCAACCGGACTATGTTAAAAAAGGGCTAACGGGACGCCACAGCAGGCAAAAAACAGTACCTTTATGTCTTAACTGGACCGGTTCCAGCGGGAAATCGTATAGACATTAGTGAAAAATTTATAAACAGGCAGTTGGAAAAGATAGTTATCATACCTACCTATAATGAGAAGGAGAACATAGTAAATATCCTCGATGCCATATTCCGATTGGGTCAGGGTTTTCATGTTCTGGTCATCGATGACAGCTCGCCGGATGGCACGGCGGGTATCGTCCGGGGGTACCAGTCGAAGGTGCCGGGACAGCTATTCCTCGAGGAAAGACAGGGTAAGTTAGGTTTGGGAACTGCCTATATCCATGGATTCAAGTGGGCGGTACGGAACAACTATCAGTTCATCTTCGAGATGGACGCGGACTTCTCCCATAGTCCCAAGGATCTGGATCGTCTTTACAATGCCTGTAAATATCAGGGTGGCGATGTGGCAGTGGGTTCCCGTTATGTGAAAGGCGGCGGGTTTGTGAACTGGCCAAAGAACCGCATCCTTTTGTCCCGGGGCGGCTCCATTTATACCCGGCTGATCACATGGATGCCGGTGCAGGATCCCACGGCGGGATTCGTCTGTTATAAGAAAGAGGTGCTGGAAACGATAAATCTCGACCAGATACTTTTTGTCGGTTATGCCTTTCAGATTGAAATGAAATTTGCTGCCTGGAAGCTCGGTTTTAAGATAAAAGAAGTGCCGATCATCTTTGAAGACCGTAAGTTTGGCGTGTCGAAGATGAATAAGGGGATTGTCAAGGAAGGTATCCTTGGAGTATTGAACCTGCGCTGGCAGTCTTTGTTCAAGAATTATCGTAACCGGGTCAAGAATGATGTAGTGCAGATGCGTAATTTTTCCCGTGAGCCGGTCGCCGAGGGAAAATGACGTAAATGAAGAAAGCATTCTTCCGGCTCCATATAGCGGTCCTCCTCGCAGGGCTTACCGGCGTCCTCGGTAAGCTGATCTCTCTCAACGAAGGTTTATTGGTCTGGTACCGGCTGTTGCTGACGGTGCCGTCGCTGTGGCTGCTTGCGCTGCTGCGCAGGCAGGCAGTGCGGGTCGACAGACGGGATCTCTGGCGGATATTCGGCATTGGCGGTATCGCAGCGCTCCACTGGGTTGCCTTCTATGGCAGCATCAAATATTCGAATGTGTCGGTAGGGCTGGTTTGTTTTTCGTCTATCGGTTTCTTTACGGCGCTGATCGAGCCGCTGGTCTTACGGCATCGGGTAGACGTAATTGAGCTAATGCTGGGCGTGCTGGTCATCGTCGGTATTTTCTTTATTTTTCAGGTCGATCCGCACTTCAAGACGGGGATCGCCGTCGGGCTCGTCTCTGCCTTTCTGGGCAGTCTTTTTCCGGTGCTGAACAAACGCATTTTGCGGCGGGTTTCTCCGGATAATGTTACGCTGTACGAGCTGAGCGGCGGCTTTTTGGTGCTTACGGTGCTCATGCCGGTCTATCTGTGGCTTTTTCCTGCCCCTTCGCTATTACCGGGATGGCAGGACCTCGGGTGGTTGCTTGTACTTGCGTGGGCCTGTACGGTGTTGGCTTTCAATCTTTCTATGAGCGCCTTGCAAAAGATATCGGCTTTTACCGTGAATCTCACCTACAATCTGGAGCCGGTCTACGGCATCCTGCTGGCCTTCCTTTTATTCAGGGAAGATAAATATCTGAGTACCGGGTTTTATGTCGGTTTTTTTCTGATATTGCTTTCGATTGTGCTGCAGATGGTGAGGCTGAAGAAGAAGCAACTGAAGACGGGATAGCGGGGAATCTGACGTAGTGCGTATTGACCAGGATGGGAAGATAGTGTCCACAGTTGGGAAACAAAGAATTGGGAGACTGTCGCGAACATTCGGGTTCTTAATTGGTTATAAGCTGGCATCCGGTTGGGAAACCAACGGCTGCCGAGAGACGGGACAGTGCGGGAAGACCGATTGAGACCCTGAAAACTATAACACTATGGTAAAAGAATTATCCAGAAGGCTTTTTACCGGCATTTCGTTCTTGCTCATTATGCCTTTTGCGATCGGCTCCGGGAGCGCTCATTCCGGGGATAGATCGACCGACCGGATGTATCTGGACAAGCATTCAAAGGAATTTGTACTGCGCTATGTTCAGAACAACACGCCAATATTATTTTCCATCAAGCAAAAGAGTCATCTGCCCTTTGTTATTGCCGACTCGATCTTCCGCCAATATAATCTGCCATCGTCCCTGAAATACCTGGCGGTGGTTGAATCCGAGCTGAATACCAATGCCGTCAGCCGTGTCGGTGCTGTGGGCGCCTGGCAGCTGATGCCTGCTACGGCGAGGATGCTGGGTCTGAGGGTTGGTCAGGGTGTCGACGAGCGGACGGCGTATAACAAGAGTACGCGTGCTGCTGCCCGATATCTGAAGGATCTGTATGCGCAGCTCGGGGACTGGCTGCTGGTGCTGGCGGCGTATAACAGCGGTGAGGGGACGGTGTGCCGCGCGATGCGTCTTTCGGGCAGCCGTAATTTCTGGAAGCTTCAATCCTTTCTTCCGGCGGAGAGCCGGATGTACGTGAAGAAGTTTGTGGCTTCTTATTATTATTTCGAAGGGCAGCCGGATGCAATATCAGGCGGCCTTGCCGCTAATATAACGCACCAGGCTTCTCTTGGCGATGGGCAGTAGGGTCTCTTCCATTGGGAATTTAAGTTCTGTTTCGATGGAATAGACGGCAGGATTGGGCAGGCTGTTGTGGAGCCTGATAAGCTCTGCCTTTATATTCTCATATGTATTGACGATGTT
>JAFDYE010000070.1 GCA_018267585.1 Bacteroidota bacterium | reverse complement strand
GGGGACTGCTACGACCGATTCCTAGTGCGGAACGAGGAGATGTGGCAGTCGCTGAATATCATCGAGCAGGCTTACCGGAAGATACAGGATATGAAGGGCGCCGAGGCGGAGGTGTATCACGCCGATGCGCCTTACTACTATCTGCCGCCCAAGGCCGACGTATATACGAAGATGGAGGCGCTGATCTGGCATTTCAAGATCGTTATGGGAGAGACGGAGATACCTCCGGGTGAGGTTTATCATGCCGTTGAGGGCGGGAATGGGGAGGTTGGATATTATCTGATCAGCGACGGGGGGCGGACGCCCTACCGTTTGCATTTCCGGAGACCCTGTTTTATTTACTACCAGGCTTATTCGGAATTGACGAAGGGGGCGATGTTGAGCGATGCGATCATTGTGATGTCGTCGCTGAACCTGATCGCCGGGGAGATGGATGCCTGATCGGAAGGACGCCCGATAGCAGCACGATCGATGAAAGGAGCGTCGCAAGGATGTCGAAGAAGGAGATGACGCTGACCCAATAAAGAATTAAAACGTTATGATCAAGTTCTCAGACGAAAAGTTAAAAAAGGTAGACGAAATCATCGCCCGCTATCCCGAGGGGAAGAGCAAGAGCGCGATTATACCGATACTGCACCTGGCGCAGGAGGAATTCGGGGGATGGCTGAGTCCCGAGACGATGGACTATGTGGCGACGATCCTGAAGATCGAGCCGATCGAGGTGTATGAGGTCGCGACCTTTTACTCGATGTATAACCTGAAGCCGGTGGGGCGGTATATGTTCGAGGTTTGTCAGACGGGGCCGTGTATGATCAGCGGGAGCGACAATATCATCGACTATATCAAGAAGAAATTAGGGATCAATGTCGGGGAGACGACGCCGGACGGGCTGTTCACGCTGAAGACCGTGGAGTGTCTGGGCGCCTGCGGGTATGCCCCGATGATGCAGCTCGGCAAACATTTCCGCGAGCACCTGACGCCGGAGAAAGTGGATCAGATCATCGAGGAGTGCAGGAGGACGGCTGCGGCGAATAACTAGACGGTTATGGGCGGAAAGGAAAAAAATATAAGACGGAATCCAAGGACATCGGCGCTGCTTTTTGCTATCGCCGGGACGTTCACGGCGGTGATCGGTCTGTTCGTGCGACAGCAGCCGGCGAGGATGATGTTGCTGATCATGGCGGCGGGCTATGTCGTGTCCGCCGGGATCCAGCTGTTGCTGCTGAAGAGAAAGACCTTATTTAAAGATAAAACGTCGAACCCGGAGTAGGATCGGGGTCGGCAGGATAAACGAATCGAGCATGGGTAAATTAGTATTGTTAGAGAAAGCGAAAGTGGAAGGGATCCGCGGCTATGACGTGTATCGCCGCGAGGGTGGCTATGCCAGCGTGGAGAAGGCGCTGAAGAACATGACGCCCGACCAGGTGACGGAAGAGGTGAAGAAGAGCGGGCTGCGGGGAAGGGGCGGGGCCGGTTTCCCGACCGGTATGAAGTGGAGCTTTCTGGCCAAGCCGGAAGGCGTGCCGCGCCATCTCGTCTGCAACGCCGACGAGTCCGAGCCGGGGACCTTTAAGGACCGGTACCTGATGGAATTTCTGCCGCACCTGCTGATCGAGGGGTTGATCGTGTCGTCCTATGCGCTGGGCAGCAAGGCGACCTATATCTATATCCGCGGGGAGTATGCGTGGATCCCGGATATCCTGGAGGCTGCGATCGAAGAGGCTCGCGCCAACGGCTGGCTCGGGAAGAATATCCTGGGGACGGGGTTCGACTGCGAGATCTATGTACACCGCGGCGCGGGCGCGTATATCTGCGGTGAGGAGACGGCGTTGATCGAGTCGCTGGAGGGGAAGAGGGGAAATCCGAGGATCAAACCGCCTTTCCCGGCTGTGAAGGGGGTTTGGGATCGCCCGACGGTGGTGAACAATGTCGAGACGCTGGCGGCGGTTGTGCCGATCATCAATATGGGTGGTGAGGCATACGCGAAGATCGGGGTTGGAAAGTCGACGGGTACGAAGCTGCTGTCGGCCTGTGGCAATATCAACAAGCCGGGCGTCTATGAGATCGATATGACGATCTCCGTTGAAGAATTTATTTATTCGGACGAATACTGCGGGGGGATCGCGAATGGCAAACGGCTGAAGGCCTGTATCCCGGGCGGCAGCTCGGTGCCTATCCTGCCGGCGAATTTATTATTAAAGACGGCGAAGGGCGAGACTCGAATGATGAACTATGAGAGCCTGTCGGATGGGGGTTTTGCGAAGGGGTCGATGATGGGCTCGGGTGGTTTTATCGTGTTGGATGAGGATCAGTGTATCGTGAAGAATACGTATACGCTGGCCCGTTTTTACCGACATGAGAGCTGCGGGCAGTGTTCGCCTTGCCGGGAGGGGACGGGCTGGATGGAGAAGATCCTGAAGAAGATCGATATGGGACAGGGGAAGAAGAGCGATATCGACCTGTTGTGGGATATCCAGCGGAAAATAGAGGGGAATACGATCTGTCCGCTGGGGGATGCGGCGGCCTGGCCGGTTGCGGCGGCGATCAGGCATTTCCGGGACGAATTCCAGTGGCATATCGATAATTCGGAGGAGTGTTTGGTAAGAAATTATGGTTTAGCACACTATGCGGATCCGCTGGAGGTTCCGGCGACCGCGTAGAAAATTTATAGCTATGGCTGACGAAAAGAAATTATTCAAGGTTACGATAGACAACATCACGATCGAGGTAGAGCCGGGGACGAGCATTTTGCAGGCGGCCCGGAAGATCGGTGGGGACGTGGCGCCTCCTGCGATGTGTTATTATTCGAAATTGAAGGGCAGTGGCGGCAAGTGCCGGACCTGTCTGGTCGAGGTGGCGGCGGGTTCGACTGCGGACCCCCGGCCGATGCCCAAGCTGGTGGCGAGCTGCCGGACGAACGTTATGGACGGGATGGTGGTGAAGAATATCACCAGCGAGAAGGTGATCGATGCGCGGAATGGTGTCGTGGAGATGCTGCTGATCAACCATCCGCTGGACTGTCCGATCTGCGACCAGGCCGGCGAGTGTTCGCTGCAGGACCTGAGCTACGAGAACGGCAAGGAGAGTACGCGGTATGAATTCCCCAAGCGGGTCTTTGAGAAGCACGACCTGGGTCCGTATATCCAGCTGCACATGACGCGCTGTATCCTTTGTTACCGTTGCGTGTTTACGGCCGACCAGCTGACGGACAAGCGGGTGCATGGGATCCTCGATCGCGGGGACCATGCGGAGATCGCGACCTATATCCAGAAATCGCTGGACAATGATTTTATCGGGAATATCATAGACGTGTGCCCGGTGGGCGCGCTGACGGATAAGACCTTTCGGTTCAAGAACCGCGTATGGTTCCTGAAGCCGGTGGATGCGCACCGCAACTGTAACCACGCCAACTGCAGCGGTAAAGTGACCCTGTGGTATCGCGGGGACGAAGTGTTCCGCGTGACTGCCCGGAAGGACGAGTGGGGGGAGGTAAAGGACTGGATCTGTAATGAATGCCGGTTTGAGAAGAAGCAGACGAAGGACTGGGAGATCGAGGGACCGACGCTGGTCAACAGGCATAGCGTGATCTCGCAGGGACATTATGTGGGAGTGCAGCGGCCGCAGGAGGTGTTGTATGATGTGCTGGACGGGAGGAAGCCGCAGCTGTTGATGGATATACATTCGGTGAGTGAGGTGAACAGGCCGGAGATCGATTTGAGTAAGATACAGGGACCGTCGCATTCGACGGATTTTGAACCACATGAAGCCCGGTAGCGGGAGGGTTTGAACCATAACTTAATTGATGAATATGACTTTACTAGCCATGGACTGGGCTTTATTGATCGAAAAAGCGGTGCTGATCCTTATCATCATCAGCGTCTCGCTATTGATCGCCATGTACGAGACTTACGCTGAGAGAAAGGTTGCCGCATTCATGCAGGACCGCCGGGGGCCTAACCGGGCGGGGCCTTTTGGGTTGTTCCAGCCGCTGGCCGACGGGCTCAAGCTGTTCATGAAAGAGGAGATAATACCAACATCTTCGAGCAGGTTTTTGTTCGTTCTCGGCCCGGGTTTGGCGATGCTGACGGCGATGATGACGAGTGCGGTCGTGCCCTGGAGCAGTCATTTCCATTTTTTCGGACGGGATATCTCGTTGCAGATCGCGGACATTAATATCGGCATCCTGTATATTTTTGGGGTAGTGAGCATGGGTGTGTATGGGATCATGATCGGGGGCTGGGCCTCGAACAATAAGTTCTCGCTGCTGGCGGCGATCCGGGGTGCTTCGCAGATCATCTCTTATGAGCTGGCGATGGGGCTTTCGATCATCGCGTTGCTAATGATCACCGGCAGTCTGAGCCTGGGGACGATCGTCAGGCAGCAGCAGGAGGGCCATTATTACTTCCTTTACCAGCCGTTGGGTTTCCTGATCTTTTTGATCTGTGCGTTTGCGGAGTGTAACCGTACGCCTTTTGACCTTTCGGAGGCGGAGAACGAGCTGAACTTCGGCTATCATCAGGAGTATTCTTCGATGAAGCTGGGTTTTTATCTTTTTGCGGAGTACATCAATATGTTCATCAGCAGCGCGGTGATGGCGACGCTGTATTTTGGGGGGTATGATATACCCTTCGTGAATGACGGGGCGCTGGCGGCGCATTGGGGGCAGAACCCGGTGGCGGCGTTGCAGGCGCTGAGCCTGTTCCTGAAGATCGTGATCTTTATCTTCTTCTTTATGTGGGTGAGGTGGACGATACCGAGGTTCAGGTATGATCAGCTGATGCATTTGGGGTGGAAGGTGTTGATACCGCTGGCGTTGGCTAATATGCTGGCGACGGGTTTTATCGTGTTGTTGAAGATGAATCATTGGCATTTCTGAGCCGTCCGGAGGACGGCTCGCGCCGCGGAGCGGCGCAGACATTAAATGTAGGAGGGCCGCTTGCGGCCCGCGTGAGAGGGGAGACTTGAAGGGAAAAGGTAGAGATTAATGAGGGGGACCGGCCGCTAAGCGGCCCGCGTGAGAGGGAGAGACCAAAGGTGAGTGGCGCCAACGAGATTTTGGTCAAATGACCTGAGAAAAATACTTTTGCGAAACGTAAAAAAATTATATGGAATCATTAACGAGCAG
>JAFDYE010000709.1 GCA_018267585.1 Bacteroidota bacterium | reverse complement strand
TTCTTAAACGCTGAAATTCCCGAGGAAGATCGCGTCGTTCCGCTCTTGATCTCAAGTCCAATAACCTTCCCCTTTTTTTCCAGAACGAAATCAACTTCTTCGTTTCTTTCGCGCCAATAAGAAACTACGAACCCTTCAACCAACGAGTAATTTATCAAATGAGCTCCTATAGAGGATTCAACCAACCTGCCCCATTCTTCTGGCCTTATTTGTATTTCTTCGAACAGTTCTCCCCGTTGGGCGCTGATCAATGCTGTATTGTGTACCTGAAATTTAGGGCTTGAAGATCTTTTATAAATCAAGTTACCGGAAAATTTCTCGATACCCGCCAATAAGCCTGCCGTATTCAGCAAGTCAAGATAATGCGATAAAGTAGTCGTATTGCCCGCATCCTGCAACTGTCCGATCATCTTTGTATAAGAAAGTATTTGTCCGGAATAAAGACATCCCAATTCAAAAAGACGTTTCATCAAGGCGGGCTTGTCAATCCTGGTGAGCATGAGTATGTCTTTTGATATACTCGTTTCGATAAGGGCCTGCTGGACATATGCCTTCCATCGTTGTTCTTCGCCGATCAGCGGCGCTGAACCCGGATAGCCACCGAACCAGACATATTGATCGCTGGTCCAACCAAAAGCCTGCTCCATTTCCGACAGAGACCAATGTCCCATATAAGTTGTCTCAAACCTTCCCGCCAAAGATTCGGTAAGCCCTTGTTGCAACAACAAACGAGATGATCCCAGTAGGATTACCTTCAGCGTCCTTTTTGTGTGGGAGTCGGTATCCCATAATAGCTTTACAATTTCACTCCAATTGTCTATTTTCTGAATTTCATCGATCACCAATAGGAACTCTGAGGCCTTCTCCTGGTCCATTTTCAAGCGTGCTGTTTCCCATTGCTGCTCAAGCCAGCTTAGGTTAGAAGCGGCAATAGCATCCGCGGAGGCAAAATGGCTAGGTAATTTGCATTTTTCCAGCAGTTGATATACTAAGGTTGTTTTCCCAACCTGGCGTGGCCCAAGCAATACTTGAATAAACCTTCTTGGCTCATTAATTCTCTTCGTAATAAATTGCAAATGAGAGCGTTCAAACATAGTTTACAAATTACTCAACATAATGAGTAAAAATACTCAATGTACTGAACAATATGAAATATAAGTTAAGTAGATATCAATCTAGCTGGGATGTTAAACAAGCGGATCAATAAAATAGAAAATATATCGCTGCAAATCAAATATTTAGGCTGGAGGCAAATTGTAAATCAGCCAAGAGGCGAAGTCTGGTTGATCTTCTTCGCAGGCTGCCAATTTGGCCTTCAGCTTCTCCAACCGGGTGCTATAGTCCGCCTTTATTTCCCTAAAATCTGCCGTGTCGATCTGCTTTGTAGCAACCAGATCCCGTATACCTCGGCTTACGACAGACTTCCATCAATAACCTTTTGAAAAATGGAGGCGTTTTGTCTATGGAACACCTGGCACCTGCCCTCTTTGACCAGGCGCATATGACCTAATATCAACTAGTGCCCTGATCAGGATCATAGTTACTTTGAGGCTTTTTTTCTAATATCGTAGACATCTGTCCCATTATACGCCATTGCGTTCCCTCTGCCCTGTATTTTTTGATAACCTCAAACTTTTCTTATGACAAAGATCAACTTCTTTGGTCTGGCCGCGTGCCTGGCCTTGTGTCTCTTATCCTCCTGCAAGAAAGTCTACGACTATATCCAAGAACATCCGGATGCATATTCTCCTCCCTGTCGTATCACCAACTTCCGGGTGGTGTCCGTGGCCGGAAGAGAGGCAAATTATGTCTTTACCTATAACAGGAAGGGGAATCCTATAAGCATGATGGATTCGAACAGAATCACACCTGCCGGCTACGACCAGTATTTC
Organism: Bacteroidota bacterium; assembly: GCA_018267585.1. Lineage (GTDB taxonomy): Bacteria > Bacteroidota > Bacteroidia > Chitinophagales > Chitinophagaceae > Puia. The sequence goes on along the minus strand of JAFDYE010000709.1, from coordinate 11,807 downwards.
AGGTATGACAAACAGGAGAGGCTGTCGGATTTTATGTTGGCATATGCAGGTAATTTTGGCGCTGTGGCATGGCACAAATATTTCTACCTCAGGCCGGATTATATAATAGACACCGTGATGTTCTATGATACCGGTGATGTCCGGGAGCCTTCACCCATCGCAAAAAATACCAATCAATATCGTATCAGCGCCTATACCCTGGATAATTTTGACAGGATAATCAAGATTTGGTCTATCCCCAACGATCTTCCGAACACCCCTTCGCTGCAGAGCGTCATCGTCTATGACGCCAATGGCAACGCCCCCTTGCCGGGCGCCGGTTTGTCTTATGATAAAAAGGTCAACTTGTACCGGACTAATAAGGTATGGCAGTTTGTTTACATGAATTACAGCCGCAACAACCTTGTATCAACGGATGGCAACTACTTTCCCCGGTACAATGACTTCGGGCTACCCCTGAATCCACTCAACCAACGTTGGTTCAACTATCCTTTTAACCAGTACAACGCCGCGCCGGAAGCTAATGCAGACTACTCCTGCGCGATATCCAAGGGGCCGGTCGTCTATTGATGATCATAGCAGGTTCGCCTTGAGGCTGAGATCCATGCTTACGGCGTGGTTGATGATGGCGCCGACAGATATATAATCCACTCCAGTGCGTGCGTAACTCACGATGTTATCAAGCGTAATGCCGCCTGAGGCTTCTGTTTCGTATCTGCCGCCTATTAGTGCCACCGCTTCTTCGATCTGCCCGGGAGTAAAGTTGTCCAGCATTATCCGATGTATACTGCCGGTAGCCAATACTTTCGTTACATCATCTAAATTGCGTGTTTCCACTTCTATTTTCAGGTCAAGTCTGTTGGTGCGCAGGTAATTATTGGTTTGCTCTATCGCCTTCTCTATGCCGCCGCAAAAATCTATATGGTTATCTTTCAGCATCACCATGTCATACAGCCCCATGCGAAGGTTCATGCCGCCGCCCGTACGCACCGCCTCTTTTTCGAAAGCCCTGAACAAAGGCGTGGTTTTGCGGGTGTCCAGTATTTTTGCCGGGTATTCTTTTATCGCGTTCACATATTTCCGGGTAAGCGTAGCGATGCCGCTCATGCGCTGCATACAGTTAAGCACCAATCGTTCGGCCTTCAGTATGGTATGCACGGTGGCATCGACTTCAAAGGCTATTTCGCCATTGCTTACTTTATCGCCGTCATTTTTGTGAGGGGTAAAAACCGCGTTGGGCTCTATGTGATAAAATATTTCTTTGGAAAGGCTTATGCCCGCAATAATACCGTCTTCTTTTATTTTCAATATCGCTTTGCCCCTGGCGCTGGCGGGTATGCTTGCCAATGTGGAATAGTCGCCTGGTCCCACATCTTCCAGTAATGCAGCGTCAATAAATTCCTTTATATTCATTATTGTAACGTTATATGGCGTTCGAAATTAGTAAATTTCTATAGATCCGATTAATCAATAGCCGGTATTGAAAATTGTCGCAGAGACGGGTTGGGTGCTTAGAAGAATGTTCTAGTTTTGAAGAAAGATGATATTCAAACCTTTAAAAGTGATCATATGAGAAAACTGATCTTTGCGATCAACACGACGCTGGATGGCTGCTGCGATCATACTAAATTCGATCCCGATGAGGAAACGCTCGGGTTTTTTACCCGACTCACGCGGGATGCCGGGACATTTCTTTACGGGCGCAAAACCTATGAATTGATGATCCCTTACTGGCCCGATGTTGCGAAAAGCCCTTCCGGACAGTCAAAGGCAGATATTGAGTTTGCCCGGGCATTTGATGCCGTTGGCCAAATTGTTGTTTTTTCGCGAACGCTGGGGAGCGCTGCGGAAAAGAAGACACGGATCGTCCGTTCAAATCTAAAGGAGGAGGTGGTCAAACTCAAGCAGGAGCCGGGCAAGGATATTCTGGTTGGGGGTGTGGATCTTCCGTCACAGCTGATGGAGCTGGATCTGATCGATGAATATCTTTTTGTCATTCATCCGATAGTTGCAGGGAAGGGGAGACGGTTGTTTGACGGAGCTGATCTGCACGAGAAACTGCAGTTAAAGTTCGCCGAATCGAAGATCCTTAGATCGGGATGTATTGCCGTTCAATATTCGAGAAATTACCAGGGGTGATATGGGGCAGGAAGTTATTTGCCGCCGATGGGCCGAAGGATCAGTGAGTTAAATTCGGGATCGGGAGAAAGAAAATTGGGAGTTGAGGAGAAGGAAAGATTGTTATATATTAGGAGCGGGTTAAAGTCTGCAATAATAACAAAATGAAAAACAAGACATTTCTTTTTTTAACGCTTGCGGGATCATTCGGCTTTGGTTTCGCAGTCCGTTCAATTTTCACTCATACAACAAAAGAACAAGCAAAAATGAAACGAGTAACAGGAATTGGAGGCATTTTCTTCAAGTGCCAGGACCCGGAGAAAATGAAAGATTGGTATAAGACCCATCTCGGTTTTGACATGAGCCCATATGGGGCGAAGTTTGTCTGGAGGGAAGAAGCAGATTCGACAAAACAGGGATCTACGGTGTGGACCCCTTTTCCCGACAAGACCAAATATTTTGAGCCGTCGTCAAAGGACTTTATGATCAATTACCGGGTCGAAAACCTCGAAGCGCTGATGGAGGAGTTGAAGAAGGAAGGGGTGACGGTGGTGGATAAGATAGAGACATATGACTACGGAAAGTTCGTTCACATTCTTGATGCCGAGGGCAACAAAATTGAATTGTGGGAGCCTAAGTAAACAGGTTCTCACTGCTGTTGGGAGGGGCAGGAATCGACCGCAGGCTGACGTCGCAGGCAGAAGAGCCGGTATCCGAAGTCCAGTTCGCGATAGAAATCATATAGACTATCTGTCAAGGAATTCCAGCAGTTTCTTCATCAATGCCAGCCGGCGGTTCGTAAAGGGGTGGTCCGTCGCCCGGACGGAATAGTCGAACCCTGTCTTGTTGGCCGACCGAAGGGTCTCCGCCAGGGCCTTGTTCCCGTAATGCTCGTCGAGCATGACGATCTGTTTCGCCGAGAGGGCTCCCCCGTCCCGGTCGAGGCGGATAAAACTGTGCCCGGTCGCCGCCCTCCGAACCCCATTCAATCCAGATACTTGAATTGGGGACAATCGGCCCATTGTTTTGCATATGACTATTCATTTAGAAGGTCTTCTAAGATGTCCAGCCTTTCATTCCAGAACCTCTTGTAATGTTCCGCCCACCTGCTGACTTCTTCCAGCGCCCTGAGACGGGCGGTGCAGTGCCGTTCGCGGCCTTTCTTTGTCACCACCACAAGGCCGCATTCGGTCAGGATGCGCATGTGCTTTGATATGGCCGGCTGACTGATATCAAAATTCTCTGCTATGGTGTTCAGGGTAAGGGTCTGTTGGGCAAGCAATCCAATGATCGCCCGCCTTGTCGGATCCGCGATAGCCTGAAATACATCCCTGCGTGCCTTCATTAATATATAACCATTTGGTTAAGTAAATTTATTGCAAACATCCGGACCTGCGAAATCAAAGTTGTACCTTGCGGCCGTATGGAAGTCATTCATAATAAGGACCTCGGAACGAAGCAGAAAGCGCTCGCCATCAATCTCGATCCTCAGATCTACGGTTCATTCGCGGAGGTCGGGGCCGGGCAGGATGTCGCGGCGAATTTCTTCAAGGCGGGCGCTTCTTCCGGCACGATCGCCAAGACGATGTCTGCTTATGACATGACCTTTTCCGACGCCATTTACGGGGCGCAGGAAAGTCGCCGTTATGTCAGCGAAGGCCGGCTGATATCCATGCTTGAGCACGAATACGGGTTATTGATCGAACGGCTTGCCGGCAAGCGGGGGGATACGACTACTTTTTTCGCTTTTTCGGATACCGTTGCTGCGCTCAACTACCACAAGACGAACGAGGGCCATGGATGGATGGGGGTACGGTTCCAGCTGGCGCCGGGGGGAGGGTTCAATGACGTGGTGTTGCATTTCAAATTGCTGGATAACGAGAATGTATTGCAGCAGCAGGCAGTGGGAATACTTGGAGTGAATCTTATCTACGCCTGTTTTTATTATCATACGCATCCGCCGGTATTCCTGCTCTCGCTGATGGACAATCTGTCCAAGGACGGCATCCAGATAGACATGATCCGTTTTGAAGGGCCGGACTTCAGCAAGGTCGACAACCGGCTGATGAGCCTGCATCTCGTGAAATACGGGTTTTCGAATGCGGCGCTTTTTGGGCCCGACGGGCAGAACCTGCAGCCTTCCGAGGTCCTGTACAAGAAGCATATCGTGGTCATCCGCGGCCGTTTTCGGCCTGTCATCAATGTGCATATGGATATGCTTACGCGTGGCGTCAAACAGTTCATGCAGGAGCCCGACGTGGACCAGGAAAATGTCCGGGTCCTTACAGAGCTGACGCTGCAGGGGCTCAAAGAAAGGGACGCCGGCCAGTCTGCGGAGATCGACGAAAAGGATTTCCTCGATCGTGTGGATATTCTCTGCGCGTTAGGCCAGACGGTCCTCATCTCGAATTTTCACGAATATTACAAGCTGGTGGCTTTTCTGTCGAAGATCACCAAGCTTAAGATGGGGGTGGTTCTGGGCTATCCCAACCTGGAGTATATCTTTTCCGAGGAGCACTATCATGACCTTCCGGGCGGTATCCTGGAATCCTTCGCTACGTTGTTCAGCCGGAAAGTGAAGCTCTTTATTTACCCCACGCTGCGCAATGGAGTTATCTATAACTGTCTCCGGTTCAACCCGCCGGCGCACCTTGTCGATCTGTACCGGTATCTGATCGCCAACGATAAGATCGAGGACATCCGGCATTATAAGGAAAGCAATCTCCAGATAGATACTGATAAGGTGCTGCAGCTGATCAAGCACGGTTCTGAGGGATGGGAAGAGTATGTTCCGGCCGAAGTCGCCGCCATCATCAAGGAGCGCTGCCTTTTTGGTTATGCGTGTGACACGGTGATCAAAGGGAAAGAAGGGGATGGGCCTGGCGCCCACCCCGTCAGCTGACCAGGCTGCTCTCCGCGCCGAAGGCGTGGTCGATGATGATCTTCCAGGTCCCATCGTCCTGCTGCCGCATTACTTCAATGCCTTTCGCTTTGATTTTTACTTCGCTGCCGTCGGTGATGCTCCATTCCGACCGGCCGACGGCAATATTCCCTGTCCGGAGGCAATAGACTGTCCTGATCTCCATCTGTCCTTTGATGGACAGGATAGCTTTTACTGCCTCTTCGAATTTTGTCTGACCGGATAACGGCTTACCCGGTTCGGGTACGATGATGCCGGTGTTGTCGTACATGCGCATGACCGTTGAAAGGTCGCCGGTGTTGAATGCTGCGGCAAGGGCCGCGTGTGCGTCTTCCGCTCTTTTGGGTAAATTCATGTTGTTGTGATTTTATCGGTGAATAAATGTTTGGTAAGGATGTCTATCTGTTGGTAGGCCTTGCTGAAAAAGAACGGTCCCATGCTGAGGCGACGGACGCCTAAAGAGCTCAGTGTGTCGGGGTCAGGCAGTCCCGGGACATACATCACGTTCAGGGGTAGCCGTGTATTGCTTATGGCATCCATTATTTCCTTTTCCTGTGTGATGCAGGGTAAGAAAATACCGTCGGCCCCCGCGGTCTCGTAGAGCTGTAGCCGCAGCCTTGTCTCTTCCTGCTTGTTGTCGACGCCCAGGATATATGTGTCGCAGCGGACGTTGATGAAGAGTTCTTTTGACCACAGCATATTCCTGATCTGTTCGAGGGTATGGGCGAAGGCCCTGGCGTCCTTCAGGGTTCGCTGCGATCCGGTGATCGTCGAGTCTTCGATATTGATGCCGGCTACTCCGAGGTCGACCAGTTTCAGGATGTTCTCTGCGATCTCCCCGGCGGATGAGCCGTAACCCATTTCCAGGTCTACCGAGAAAGGGATCCGGATGGAGGCGTGTATCCGTTTGATCACGAACAGGTATTCTTCGAAGGGCATATTCTCTCCGTCTGCATAGCCGAGGCTCTGGGCGACTGCGGCGCTGGAGGTGGCGACGGCCGGGAATCCTTTTTCCTGAAAGCGTACTGCGCTGTGGGCATCCCAGGCATTGGGCAGCACGAGGAGCTGGTCCGCATAGTGCAGGTGTTTGAATGTTTGATAGTCTGAAGACATAATTTTTTTTCTTTCCCCAAAATTAGAAAGGGGGCAAGTCTCAAAATTGTACAAAACGGAACAGATCAGCTATTGACGAGCACTTGTCCTACAGGGTAGGAAGCGGGTGAGTAAGAGGAGGGTGTAAAGCCTGCAAATTGTTTGAAGTCGCGGATGAAATGAGACTGGTCAAAATAGCCACAGTTATAGGCTATCGCCGTGAAGGAGGACTGATTCTCTGTAATAAGCCGGAGGCTTTGCTGAAAGCGCCGGATCTTGTCGTATAGTTTTGGCGTGACGCCGGTATACTGTAAGAAGAGCTTGCCCAGGTACCTGGAAGAGATATTATACTGGCCGGCGATGATCCTGATGGAGTTAAGGTCGGGATTATGCTGCATCTCCCTGATGATCTTTCCGACCATTGTTATACTCCTGACGCGCCTGTCTTTTTCAGTCAGTCTGCTCAGCAGGAAATCTTCGAGGAGCGCCACCCTGCCATTCAGGTCCTGTTTTTCCTTCAGCCGTTCGTGGAGGGTCCTGACGGGGTGGCCGAGCAGATCTCTGAGGTCGGCAATCTGGTCATTGAAGCCGCTGAGCTCTTCGTTGAGGAACAGGGCCGCGGAATGGGCGTAAAATTTGATACCCAGCATTTTGTTGATGCCGATCGACCGGATAGCGAGAGGCTGCGTGATCTTCCCCCATAATTCTACGGGAGGGGTTGTCTGCCAGCATCCGTCGGATGCAGATCTCCAGATGCCGTCCCCCAGGTTAAAAATGATCTCCATATGTCCGCCGGGGAATACGGTGTCGTCGAGCTCGATGTCGGACTCGGATTCGAAAGAATAATAGCATTTGATAAATGGCCTTAGTCTTTCTCCTGGTATGATCTCTTTATACTTCATGCAGGAGCTTAGTCGACGACCTCAACACCTTTCCAGAAGGCTATATGGCCTTTTATATTCCTGGCTGCGTCTTTGGGCTCGGGGTAAAACCAGGCGGCATCCCTGTTCAGCTGTCCGCCAACCTCGATGCTGTGATAAGACGCCAGTCCCTTCCACGGACAGACCGATTGTTTGTTCGAAACCCGCAGATATTCCTGATTTACAGATTCTGCGGGGAAGTAGTGGTTGTTTTCCACCACGATCGTTGCCGGGCTTTCTGCTATGATTACGTTATTCCAGATTGCTTTCATTCTATAAAAGTATGAATTCTCTGAATTATCTGAATGTGGATCTATCTCCTTGCAAAAACTAAAAAAAATCCCTACTTTACCCGGGCTAAAATTCCTGTATCGCTATGAAAAATTCATTGAGCCTTGCCGGCCATGAGAAGGACCTTCTGTCTGGTATCGTCTTTAGTCCCGAACAGGCCGGCAGCGGCAAAAGATTGGCCAACTATGTGATCGATCGCATAGCTTTTCTGCTCATAATCTTTCTTTCCACGCTATTATTTCTGATCGTCGATGTAGATGATGCCAACAGTTTCATCAATTATTACGCTGTCGGCTTTATCGGTTGCGGGTCTATACCGGGGAGTCTTTTTTATGGGCTGGCGCAGGGCGTCTTTACGGGCCTTGTAGAAGGCCTTACCCGTGGTAAGTCGCTTGGAAAGCTGATAACAGGTACGCGAACCGTCAACGGGGATGGCTCGCGTATAAGCTTTAAGACAGGTTTGCTGAGGGGGCTTAGCCGGGCGGTGCCGCTGGAGGTCTTTTCCGGGCTGGGCAGGGTGTCTTACCCCTGGCACGACAAGTGGACGGGGACGATGGTCGTCGATGAGCGCCGCGGTTGTACCAACTTGTACCAACTTGAACAACGGGACAGGCCATAGTAAGGAATTAGTTTGCGAGCTTTAACGACACCAAAAAATGTCATATGTGGAACCTCGTTAAAGCCGGGCGTTGGCTGTTTGGGATCTGTCTCCTGGGGCTTGCCGGTCAGCAATTCTATTTTTCGGATTTCCGGCCGGTATTCGTTCCGTCCTGGCCGGGGCATTTTCCGGGTGAGATCGTATTGGTTTGCCTTAATAACGCGATGCTTATCGGATGCGCGGTCGCCCTTTTGCTGGAGCGGCATGCGAGGTCTGCCATGCTGTTGCTTGGCGGGGTTTTCCTTATTCTTCTGTTGTTCTGTCATATTCCTTATGAGCTGGTCTTTGACCCCTACGACAAGCATATCGGAGCCTGGGCCAATGCTTTCAAAGACCTGGCTTTTGCAGGCGGAGCCTTTGCGATGGCGGGGTCTTTTCCGGACAACCCGCTTGCTACGCGCAGGAAGATGGCGATGATCAGGATACTGGAGCTGCTGATCCCGATGGGCAGCTTTTTCTTTTCGATCACCATGATCGTTTTTGGGATATGCCATTTCCTGTATCTTGAATATACGGCGTCGCTTGTCCCCGGCTGGATACCGGGTCATATGTTCTGGGCCTGTTTTGCGGGGGTAGCCCTTATAGGAGCCGGCCTGGGGGTCATGTTTCGCGTCCGGCTGAAGGCGGTAGCTATCTTATTGGGGACCATGATCTTTCTCTGGGTTATTCTGCTTCATATCCCGCGGGCGGCCATGGCGCCCGTCGCCGATAAGGGAAACGAGCTGACGAGCGTATTTGAGGCGCTGGGTTTCAGCGGGGCGGCTTTCGTAATGGCCTATGGGTATACGCTGACGCGCATTTTTCCCGGCGCGGTAGCGGTGTTGTAAGATAACCCGGGGCGAGGTTACACAAACTCCCGGTTATACCGGTTCCTGTACTGCAGGGGAGACAGGCCCGTCACTTTTTTAAAGATCTCGCGGAATGCTTTGGGGTCGGAGTAGCCCACCTTGTCCATGGCTTCGTTGACGCCCAGTCTGGATGTCTCCAGACTTTTTTTAACGGCTTCCATTTTCACGCGCTGGATATACTCCATAATGGAGTTGCCGGTCGCCTTCTTAAAACGGCGTTCAAGGTTGCGTCTGCCGAGCGCCAGCATGGAGGCCAGCTCGTCCACTGTGATCTTCGAGTGGACATTCTTTTCGATATAATCCTGGGCCGTGCGGACAGGGATGTCTTCGTGCTCCTTCTGTCCGCTGAATATGATAAAGGGGGACTGGCTGTCGCGCTGATAGTCGATCTGAAAGCCTTTTGAGCAGAGGACGGCTATTTCGCGGCCCGCGTATTTTTCGACCAGGTACACGATCAGGTTGAGCCAGGAGTAGGCTCCTCCGCTGGTATAGATATTGTTCTCGTCGGTGATGATCTTGTCTTCGACCAGCCTGACGGCGGGGAACATCCGCTGAAACTCTGCGGTGAATTCCCAGTGCGTCGTACAGGTCTTCCCGTCGAGGAGGCCCGTGCCTGCGAGCACAAACGCCCCGATACACATCGAAGCCACGGCTGCCCCCGCGCGGTATTGCCGGGTTATCCAATCCAGCATGGTTGCATTTTCCTCCAGAATTTTTGCCTTGTCTCCGTGTACGGAGGGGATGAGGATGAGGTCGGTGCGGTCTACTTCCTGTATCACCACGTCGGGGTTTATGCAAAACAGTCCGTTCTTCATTCTGGTCTCCCGGTGAAGACCGACTAGCTGGACGTTGAACAGGGGAGGGCGACCGGCCTCTTCCAGCCAGTCATTCACGCGCAGGAGGATCTGGTAGGTGCCTTCGATGGTCGTGATGCTGCATTCGCCATCCGGCACCAGGATCGATACGTGTTTCATCCGTACAAAAGTATTTTTAATGGTCAAATGGTACCTGGCGGTTCATCCCTGTGATTCAAAATTTGTGTTCCCGGGTTCACACTATAAAAATATCGAAAATGGGCGTTCGGCCAAAACTCAAGGGAAACTGACGACCTGTATAAATGGCCTGAAACCAATTACGACCTTCGACTTCCAGGGGATCACCGGGTCCAGGCGATCCGGCGTCAGATAAAGGACGAGCAATATCAGGATGGGGAAGATCGAATAGACGAAGGATGGGGCCCATACATGAAACGGGATATTCCATCCTGCGGTGGGCGACGGGCTGATCATCCCCGTGACGGTATAGGCGATGAACGGGCCTCCTATCAGCGTGAACAGCAGAAAAAAGAACCTGTTCCTGCTTAATACCAGTCGGTTCTTAAGGGTCAGCAGGAGAGCGGTCTCCTGTTCGATCTCGCGGAGCTGTTCTCTGTAGAAGGTCCTGACCGCAGACCGGTAGAACTGTTCGAAATCCTCCCCTTCTTCCAGGTTCTGTTCGATGATGACACAGATGTGGTCGAGCAGGTCATAACGAAGACTTTCCGTCCCGATGCCGCCGGCCTCGAGGTCATCGAGGATGAAATCGATCTGCTGGTCGCTTATCAAATACATCAGGCCAATTTTTGTTTGATGTCCAACAGGGAGATCATCGTCTCGATAAAGCTCGCGAGCTCTTTTACCTTCTCCCTGGCCTTGGTCTTTCCGGTCGGGCTCAGGCTATAGTATTTCCGGATCCTTTTGCCGATAAACTCGGTCTCGGTGGTCACGAAGCCGTCGGCCTCGAGGGCGTGCAGCGTAGGGTAAAGCGCCCCTTCGGTGATCTGGATCCTGTCCATGGTCAATTCCTTTACTTTCTGAGTGATCTCATATCCGTACATCTTCTTGTTGTCGGCCAATAGCTTGAGTATAATGGTCTTTAGCGTCCCTTTCAATAGTTCTGTGGAGTACATGATGCTGTTAGGTTAAATAATCCTGTCCAAAGATACATAGGAATTGGATGTATTTAGCCGGGTGAGCCGGCAAAATTGTCAGAACCCGATCTCCCCTTCCCCGGGCGCTCCGTCGTCACAGGCTTTGTTGATCAGGTCAACGAGGTCGTCGAGGTCGAATGGTTTTTCGATAAAATAATCGGCACCGGCTTCCTTTGCCAGTCCGGCCACGTCACGGTTGGCGCTAAAAAAGACAATAGGCAGATCTTTGAAGGCAATTGAGGTCCTTATCTCCTGCGAAGCGCGGATACCACCCAGGGGCGGGATCCGGTTGTCCATGAGTATAACATCCGGCATAAACGCCGATACCTTATCGAGTATCTCCTCGCAGTTCTTGTGGGTGAGCACCTCGAAACCATTTGACTCCAGCACTATCGTGCATACTTCGAGGATATCGTTGTCGTCGACGAATATCAGTACACGTTCTTTCATCCGGGATTTTTAATCGGGTAAATTACCCTTTTGTTTCAATAAATAGCCCATTTTTATAACAAACCGTTGACTTTAAGCGGTTTTTGCGAAAAAAAAATTACAATTCACATACTATGGCGATCGATATTACAAAGATCTTGAGATCCAAGAGAAAGCCTCTCTTTGAAAGCTGGATGCAGAATCAGCTGGCCAGCGAAGGTCTGAGGGAGGATCTGGTCAGCAATGAAGACCTGAGGGCGCAGTCCGACGAGCTGATCAGCATTTTGCTGCAAAATCTGACGCCGGAAAATATCAGCGATCCGTCGGCGGCTTCTTTTGAGCCGGTGCTGGAGATATTGTCCGGCATAGCTATGGTCAGGGCCCGTCAGGGGTTCAGTCCCCGTGAGACCGGCTTATTTGTCATCAGCCTTAAGGAGGCGCTGTTGGCTATTCTGCAGGAAGAGGTCAAGGGTGATCCGGTGGCGCTATATGAGGAAAGTTTTAAGCTGAGCCGGTTGATGGATCATTTTGTCATTAACAGTTTTGAGACCTTTATAAAAGG
>JAFDYE010000708.1 GCA_018267585.1 Bacteroidota bacterium | reverse complement strand
CTCTTGCCGACTCTGCCGAGCTCAACGCCAGCGGTGAAGCGGTATTTAGCGGAAAGGACACCCTTGCGGGAGGGGTCTATTTTGTGGTCAGCCCGCGCCGGACGATCCTTTTCGAGCTGCTGATCGACAACACGCAGCATTTTGCCGTCACTGCCGATACGGCCAATCTTCCGGGAAGCGTCGTCTTTACCGGATCGCCGGGGAATACCGTCTTTCAGGAGTACACCCGATATACCGCCGAAAAGGGAAAGGAGATCATGGCTGCCCAGAAAGACCTGGCCGGCGTCCGGACCAGGGCCGACTCTGCCAGGCTGAAAGACAAGATGAAGTCCCTGAACCTGGAGATCCAGAACTATCGCGAGCAGCTTTCCGCCAAATACCCGCATTCCCTGCTGACCACGCTTTTTCACCTGCTGAAGGAGCCCGTGGTGCCTCCTGCGGCCAAACAGCCGGGAGGTAAATATGACAGCAATTATGCCTACCGCTATTTCAAATCCCACTACTGGGACGGTATCTCATTCACGGACGACCGTCTTACGCGAACCCCGATATTCGAGCCTAAGCTGGACAAGTATTTCCACGATCTCGTCCCGCCGGAAGCCGACTCTATCGAGCGGGAGGCGGATATGATGCTGCTGGAGGCCCGCGTGAGCAAACCTATGTTCCAGTACCTGATGGTCTATTTCGTGCAGAAATATGTCAATCCGGAGTACATGGGGCAGGATGCCGTCTTTGTACATCTGTTCGAAAAATACATCAATACAGGTCAGACGGAATTCTTTACGGAAAATACCGGACGTTTCTGAACAACCGGGCCTATAGCCTGATGGCCAACCTGATCGGCCAGCCTGCAGCCAACCTGGAGATGGTCGACACCACCGGGAAGCCCATGCCGCTGTACGACGTGCAGGCACCTTTTATCGTCATTTGCTTCTGGGATGCCACCTGCAGTCATTGTAAGGAAACGGTCCCGAAGCTGGATTCCATCTTCCAGGCGAAATGGAAGCGGGAAGGTGTAAAGCTCTACGGGGTGATGGTAGACGGAGGCAAGGAGGCCTGGACGCAATTCATTAAAGATCACAATTTAAAGGACTGGATACACGTTTATGAGACCAAAGAGCACCAGGACGCGACGGAAAAATCGGGACAACCCGGCTTCCGCCAGCTGTACGATGTGTATCAAACCCCCATCCTTTACTTAGTAGACAAGGACAAACGAATCATAGCCAAAAAACTTTCCTATCAGCAGCTGGACGAAGTCATAAACCTGAAAATGCAGCACGCAAAATCCAATTGATTATGAGCTTACCGGTGAGAATGAGCTTTATTTTGAGAGTTTTCCTTACTCCTGTTTTCACAGTTCTTCTATTCTTTGCGACGGCGCAGCCCCTTTTTACCGTCGATGGCGCAGGCGTCAGCAAGGACGAGTTCCTGAAGGCCTACAACAAGAACAACAACGGCGGCAAGCCTTCCGACAGAGCCTACCGTGACTACCTCGAGCTCTATATCCGCTATAAGCTAAAGGTCCGTGCCGCTTACGATGCCCGGCTGGACACGCTGCCCGGTCAGCGCAACGAGCTGCAGAGCTTCCGGACGCAGGTGTCGGAGAACTACCTGAAAGACGAGACCAGCCTCGACCGGCTCGTAAAAGAAGCGTTTACCCGCGGACAGAAGGATATCCGCATTGCCCATATCTATATCGCCCTGCCCAAGGACCCTTCGGTGCTCGATACCGCCAGGGCCTATGAAAAGGCAATGCTCGCCTATGGCGAGCTGCGGCGGGGAAAGAAATTCAGCGAGGTTGCGAAGGCTTATTCGGAAGACCCTTCGGCCAAGAGCAATGGAGGGGACCTTGGATACATAACCGTCTTCACGCTGCCGTACGTGCTGGAGAACCTGGCCTATTCGACACCGGCGGGGCAGTATTCCAAACCCTTCCGCAGCAAGGGCGGCTATCATATTTTCAGGAATGAAGGCGAGAGAAAGGCCATTGGCCGGATGAGGATCGCCCAGATACTGGTGTCCTTTCCACCGGGAGCCACCGATGCCATCCGGGCCGCGACCCGTCACCGGGCCGACTCGCTCTATGCCCTCCTGCAGAAAGGGGCCGATTTTGCGACTTTGGCGAAGGCCAACAGCGGTGACAACCTCTCCTATCAGCTGGGCGGCGAGCTCCCGGAATTCGGCGTCGGCCACTACGATTCGACATTTGAAGCAACGGCATTCTCGCTCGAAAAAGAGGGTTCTATCAGCAAACCCTTCGCCAGCGACTACGGCTACCATATCCTCAGGCTGATCGCCAGAAAACCCTTCCCGGCATCCTTTGACGAAGAAGCCGTCGCCACCCTCAGACAGCAGGTCCTCAACGACCCGCGGATAGAAGTATCCAGAAAAGCGCTGTTTGCAAGGATATACCAGCAGACGGAGATGCAGCGCTCACCCATCGCAGAGACGGACCTCTCGGCCTTTACGGACAGCGCTATGCGAAATATGGGGTATACTTCTTACGGCAGCCTCAACCTGAACACCGTGCTGCTTTCCTTTTCCAGCCGGTCCTATTCCATAAAGGAGTGGCTGGACTATGTGCGCTCGGTCAGGGGGCCGCGGGCTGCGGGTCAGCAGTCGAACAAAGAGCTTTTCGGTCGCTGGGTGGAACGCGTCGCCATGGAATATTATCGCAATCATCTCGAAGACTATAATAAGGACTTTGCCTTTCAGCTGACGGAGTTCAAGGAAGGGAACCTGCTCTTCGAGATCATGCAACGGAAGATATGGGACAAGGCCTCCACCGACAGCGCGGGGCTTCGCAACTACTATGAGTCCCACAAGAACAAATACTGGTGGGAGAGCAGCGCCGACGCCCTGCTGTTCACCTGCGCCAATCAGCAGATGGCGGATGATCTGAAGGCCAAGCTGCAGGCGCGCGGCGTCTACAACTGGCGGCAGT
>JAFDYE010000707.1 GCA_018267585.1 Bacteroidota bacterium | reverse complement strand
TAGTCCCGGATTCGTAACAAGATTTTGGCCACTATGGGCGGGTATACTGACAACCTATCGCCGGAGAAAATAAAATTGAGCAAAACAACCCCTTCCGGAAGTGAATTAAAGGGAAGCCGTCGCGATCGTGATATCTTTCCCGGATGCTGCACCGGCGGGGTCATCCCTGACTGTGTATCTACGTCCGTGCGCACGACCATCCGGGACGAGGTAGAAAAGCTATTCGGTTCCAACTGGCCTCTACGTGGTCCGTCCAACACTTCTGAGGTCGCTCAGTTGAAATTGGAATCGTCAAAGATCGGTTGGGGAATATACGTGAATCGACTGCAGCCATTTCAGCATCGGATCCCTCCATTCCGGGACAGGCAGCTTCAGCAGGAAGCCATGGTTACCGGTAGGATAAAGATGCATTTCCGCGATGACATGATGCGCCGTCAGAGCCTGGTACATCCGAATGCTGTTCTCTACCGGCACGACCTTGTCATCCTGGGTATGTGTGATGTAACAAGGCGGTGTGTTTTCCGTTACCTGCCATTCATTGGAATACCTGATCTCTGACGCTGGCGACGGATTTTGCCCCAGCAGCTGTTGACGGCTGATGGCATGCGTTAGACCCACTTGCATGCTGATCACGGGATAGACCAGGATAGCAAACTTTGCCCGGGCATCTGCCGGCGCCAGGTTGGCAAGGGTAGCCGCCAAATGCCCGCCGGCGCTGAAACCGATGCAACCGATCCGGTTGCTGTCCACTTGGAAGGCAGCGCAACGAGCCTTAACCCATCGCATCGCAGCTACGGCGTCATTAAGTGGGACGTCCTCGGCATGTGCCTGGTACCGGTGATCCGGCAATCGGTACTTCACAATAAAACAGGTAATACCCTTTTCGGCAAAGGCCCTTGCAATATTAGTCCCCTCACCTTTCCAGACAAGTACACTATAACTGCCGCCCGGGAAGATTAAGATACCCGTTCCGTTCGGCTTAACCGGCCGAAAGACCTGCACCATAGGCGTCATGACCGATCGAAACAACTGGGGATCTTCCACTGAACCATTTCTACTCTCTGATACCGTGTCGGTCAGGTTACCCGGTACCCGGCCGTCATACAGCGGCATCCAGGACTGCCCAAGGGCCGGCAAAGCCAAAATTGACGCCAATAAACCGACCAACCCGGCCCGCATCCGATTGTACATAATTGCTCTTATTGCTTTATTAATAAAGAACATATTACGTCATTTTTTTTATTCCGTCCCGGGAAAAATAAGAAATGTACGGCCGGTGGAGGATCCCCAACAGCGAACCTGGTCCAACTCATAAATCCTCCGGCAAGGCTTCTGCAGCTGTTCAATTTCCTCAACAAGTTTACGCGATGCCTCAGTCATTCCCTGAAGTATTTTCCCCGACAATTCATCAAACTCAGATTTATTCGTTTCCATTTGTCTTACTTCGGCCATTTATAGCATCCCGATTATAACGATCCATCTATCACATACCGGGATGTAAAGATTAATAAGATTGGAAATGCCTCGAAAAATATCGTCGTTTAATAACTTCCTCAGGAATATTATGCCCGCCCTCAGCAACCCGGTCCGCCACCCAATGAATAGCCGGCTCAGGAGAGTCCAGGCATATGTTGCAAAATTCCAGAAATTAAAAGGGCAATATAATGCACTTTCAGGTAATTTAATTTCCCCTCGTCCATTTTTCAGTTAAGAAGTGTTTTTTATTGCACTTTTTATAGTTTTTTATGTTTTAAATATATAAATTTGCAGAAAAAAAGGCACTTTAATGCACTCCGGAGACATCATAAATATAATGAAAGCAAGGCGAGAGTCCCTACATGTGACGCAGGAGACCCTATCTCAACTATCCGGCGTAGCGTTAAGAACCCTGAAACAATTTGAAAGCGGCAAGGGTAACCCTACCTTACAAACACTTCAAAAACTAGGTGATGCCTTGGGTCTGGAGGTGACATTAATCATTAAAAGTACCGGGATTAATTCAATTAATTCATGAGAGCAGCCAAGATCTTTTTTAAAGGACAAGAGGCTGGCATCTTAACACAACAAGATGACGGAACGTTCACATTCCAGTATAACTCATCATGGATAGATGACAAAAGCAAGCCACCGATCAGTCTTACATTGCCGAAGATTGTCGCTCCTTACCATTCTCCTTACCTTTTCCCATTCTTCTACAACATGCTGCCAGAAGGGTCTAATAAACAGATCGTCTGTCAACTTAACCGATTAGATAAAACCGATTATTTCGGATTATTGCTGACGATTGCTACAACGGACACCATCGGCGCGGTCACCGTATCTAAAATTGATTAAACATGAGTTTACCGGATATTCAACACTGTCCTGGTACCCTGGCCCCTGGATACCATACCTATAGCCGAACAGCTCTCGTCCGAGTCTTCAATAGCCGAAAGGTCAGTCATATCCTTCCTTACGATTCCCCTGCTTCTAATGCGGCGACAGGTGAACTATTTGACGAAAATAGAAAACGTATATCCATTTCGGGTGTACAGGAAAAGTTCTCTGTTCTACTCGAGAAGAACAAACTTCGATTGATCAATGAGGGTGAACGTGGAAGTTATATCTTGAAACCGATTCCGGCAGCCGGCCGGCGACCGGACCAAATGCCCGCGAATGAACATCTCACAATGCAGATTGCGCGGCAGGTGTATCAAATTGAAACAGCAGAGAATGCTCTAACCTTCTTCCAGAATGGCGCCCCCGCCTACATCACCAAACGTTTTGACGTCGAGGAAAATGGAATAAAATTAGCGCAAGACGATTTTGCATCGTTAGCTGCGCGGACGCCTCAAACACACGGAGAACACTATAAATACCTCGGCAACTATCTGGAGTTGTTTCAGCTGATGCAAAAATACGTCCCGGCTTATACCGTGGAAGCACCCAAACTGCTAAAACTGCTCATTTTCAATTATCTCTTCTCAAATGGAGATGCGCATTTCAAGAATTTTTCTCTACTCGAAACACCAATGGGAGATTACCGCTTAAGTCCTGCCTATGATCTGCTCAACAGCCGAATCCACATTAAGGACAAGGACTTCGCCTTGGATGACGGCCTGTTACCAAAAGACCTCGCGCAGGGGAAAGTCATGTATCAATTCTCCGTACTAGCCGACCAGGCAGCAATTTCTTCGGCTTCCTTCGACGCCATTACGCAACTTATGCTTTCTGAATCGAGCAAGGTCCAGGAGTTGACGTTCGCCTCCTATCTTGACGAAACCACCAAAAGGAATTATTGGCAATCTTATCAGGCAAGGCTGCAGCAGTTAGAAAAAAAATAGGAAACAAAATTTTTCGCCAATCTCTGTTTCTGAAGCGCTGTCTTAACTCCACAAGTCTTTGAATTAAAGCCTTATAATTCAGAGATTCACCGTAAATCATTGCCCGCTGCTAACCAACAATTCTTTCCATTAAATCCCACTCCAATCCGGATAGACGATTATCGACCAAATTCTCTTTGTTCCCGTATCCACCAAAT
>JAFDYE010000706.1 GCA_018267585.1 Bacteroidota bacterium | reverse complement strand
TTTCAGACGAAGATACGCCGTGTCGGCAAGGTCGCCCTCAGGGGAGGGCCCGATATTGAGCAGAAAGTTGCCGCCGCGGGAGACGATCCTGACGAGCAGCTGCACCAGCCGGGTCGTAGACTTGTAGTGGTCGTTCGGAACATAGGACCAGGAGTTGCCCATCGTCATACAGGTTTCCCAGGGGTCGTCCATAGGATGCTCGGGGACCAGTTGCTCGGGAGTAGTATAATTCTCGTATTCTCCCGGCACGCTGCGGTCGACGACGATCAGGCCCGGCTGATGGCTGCGGGCCATGGCCGCGATCTTCGGCATGTCCACGTCCTGGTCATAGCGGATACCGCGCTGCCAGTCCACAGAAGGATTGACGGTGGACAGCGGCCGCACCCAGCCTCCGTCCAGCCATAGCACATCCATTCGTCCATAGCCGGTCATCAGCTCTTCGATCTGCCTGAAGGTATAGTCCTTAAAGGCCTGCCAGCGCTGGGGATAGCGGGCCGGGTCATAGTTGACGTTGCGGTCTTTGGGCGGAAAATAGGACCACCAGTAGTCGTTGCTGTGCCAGTCGGGTTTGGAGAAATAAGCGCCGATCAGAAAACCCTGCTGGCGGAATGTATCAAAGACCTCCTTCGCCACATTGCTGCGCGGATTGGAAGAGAATGGGCAGGCCGGCGACGTGATCTTATAGTCCGTCTGCTTCGTATCGAACATGCAAAACCCGTCGTGATGTTTTGTCGTGAACACCACATACTTCATACCCGCATCCTTTGCCGCCGCGGCCCATTTGGAAGGGTCGAAGTGCGCGGGATTGAAGGTCTTTTGCAGGTCGGTATAATGCTGTACATAGTTGTTATAGCTATCCGCATAGGGCCCGCGGCGTTGAGTCCAGCCCTCGTCTTCGGGGCAGATGCTCCAGCTCTCCACGATACCCCACTGGCTATAAGTGCCCCAGTGCATCATGAGCCCGAATTTGTAGTCCTGCCACTGTGCCAGCTTTTGCTGAACCGCTGTGTCGGCCGGCTGGAACCATATCTGGTAGGAATTGGCGTGCCACAGGGCATAGCGTTTATACTGGGTAGCCAGCCGGTGCTGGAAATCCTTCCAGCTGCGGGCGCCCTTCGGGCTCCACAATACTTCGGACAGGGCGCTGAGACGGGGGAAGAGCATATACTCCACTTTCGCGGGATTGCTCATGTACTCCGTCCACAGGTTGGCCTGTGCGCCTAAGATATAGCGGGATTCTTCGTCGGACAGCCCCGACGGGATCGGCTCGTATTTGTAGACCTTGTCCAATGGCAGATAGCCGCCGATGGTCAGCGAGTCGTCATTGCGGGTCTGGGAGTGATCGAAGTAGACGTATTCGCCGGGAGTCATGATCACATTGTGATGCTGTCTGGCAGCCTCGATGCCGCCTTTCTCGCCGCGCCAGCTCATGATCGTGGCATTGGGCGCGATACCGCCTTCCAGGATCTCGTCCCAGCCGATGATCTGCTTACCTTTTGAGTTGATGTATTTTTCGATGCGGGTGATAAAATAACTTTGAAGTTCCTCCTCATTCTTCAACCCAAGGGTTTTCATCCGGGCCTGGCATTTAGGACAGACCTTCCAGCTATCCTTCGGACATTCGTCACCACCGATATGTATATATTTCGACGGGAAGAGCGGCATCACTTCGTCAAGCACGTCCTGCAGGAAGCTGAAGACACTGTCGTTGCCAGCACAGAAGACATCCTTATGGACGCCGAAATTGTGTGGCACCGAATATGGGCCGCCCGTGCAACCCAAGCCGGGATAGGAAGCCAGTGCAGCTGTAGCATGCCCGGGCATTTCGATCTCGGGGATAATGGTGATATAACGGTCGGCCGCATATTGCACTACTTCTTTTATCTGATCCTGCGTATAATAACCGCCATGCCGGGTACTGTCGTCGCCGGTGCCGGGGTGATGCCCGATAATCGTGCCGCTTCGCCAGGCGCCGACCTCGGTGAGACGGGGGTATTTCTTTATCTCGATACGCCAGCCCTGGTCCTCGGTCAGGTGCCAATGGAAATAGTTCAGCTTGTGGAGGGCCATGTAGTCGATATACTTCTTGACAAATTCGACTGGGAAGAAATGGCGACCGACGTCGAGGTGCAGGCCGCGGTACTTAAAACGAGGATAGTCTTCGATAGTTACCGCCGGGATAGCCAGGCCCGCAGCATCCGGATGAATGACGAGGCCGGCGGATGAGGTTGCGAATGGCGCTACCGGCAGCAGCTGTATCAGGGTCTGCATACCATAGAAGCAGCCTTCGTGCGTATCGCCGGTGATCGTGATGCCGTCGCCGGCAACTTTCAGTGTGTAGTGCCCATCCTTCGGCGCAGCGGCGGCATGCGTCTCCAGCCGGATAGCGCCGGACATGGGCCCAGTCTGTACCTGCAGCTTGAGGCCGTAGATGCGCTGAAGATAGGAGTTAAAAAAGTCAACCGTCGATCTGTCGGATGGATCAGCAACAATGACCATGCCCGCGTGGATGGAGAAACTGCCGCTGCCCCAATTGGTGTTTACGGGTTGCGGAATAATGGCGGGGTGTTCCTGTGCAAAGACGCCCGCTGCAATGAAGACCAGCAGGGCGAAAAGACGTAGGTGCTTGCTCATGCCCCGAATATACGACTATTGTAGCACCGGCAGCACGATCCCGGAAGGATGCGCCGCGTCGTGATAGATGCGGATCGTCGCCTTCTTAAAGTCCGAGGTATCGCAGGTTGGAATATTTACAAAGGTCTGCGGATTCAGGTCGACCAGCGGGAACCAGCTGCTTTGTATCTGGACCATGACCTGGTGCCCTTTCTTGAAAGTGTGGGCGATCTCGTTGAGGTCAAAAACGATCTCCGCCACTTTACCCGGGACCAGCGGCTCCGGCTTTTCGTAGCTGTTCCTGAACTTGCACCGGAATACCTCTGCCCGAACCAGCTGTTGGTAGCCGTCGGGTTCAGGGAGCACGTCGATCAGCTTGACAATGAGGTCGGCGTCGCTGCCGGTGGATGCTAAAAAGATATCGGCTTTTAGCCGGCCGGTGACGGTGAGCGGCTGGTCCAGCGGGCCGGTTTGAAAGCTCAGCACGTCGGGCCGCTTTGAAGCAAAACGCTGGTCGGTGATGATATACTGGTTGTCGCGTCCGCCGTGAACGCCGTCGATATAGGGAACCGGATCCGCCGGGTCGCTCACGTACTCGTCGTAGCCGGTGCCGCCCTTGCCGTCAGCCGTGAGCAAGCCTTTAGGCTGCAGCAGGTATTTCACAGGCTTTGCCTGCGCGGGTGGCCAGCTCATATATTCCTTCCACTGGTTAGAGCCCGTCTCGAATACCGTGGCTTCCGCCAGCGGTGCAGCGGCAGAGCCCTTTAGATAATGATTGAAGAAGGCGGTCTCTATTTCGTGGTAGCGTTCGTTGACGTTGATACCGAAGTCCAGGGGGCCGAATTTGTTCCAGGTTCTTCCCGCCCAGGCGCCGTGGGTCCATGGTCCCATGATCAGGTGGTTGTCGTTGCGGGGCGTCTGCTTTTCGATGGCCTCGTAGGTGTGAAGGGCTCCGAACATATCTTCTGCGTCGAACCAGCCGCCTACGACCAGCACCGCCGGCTTGATGTTCTTCAGGTGGGTCCGGATATTCCGCGCCTGCCAGTAGCTGTCATAAGTCGAGTGTCCTAGGTACTCGTCCCATATTTTGCCCCGGTGGTTGAAGTATTCGGTGTTATTGGTGTTCTTTAGCGGGCCCAGGTCCAGAAAGAATTGATAGGCGTCCGATATGTCTGCCCTGAAGAGGGTTTTGTCATAGCGCTGCACCGGCGTTGGCCGGGGGACATCGAAGAAATTGTCGAAATCGAAATTGTCGAGCAGGAAGAAGGCCCCGTTGTGATTCGCGTCATCGCCGATGAACTCGTCCGTCACGGGGGCCTGCGGCGAGACGGCCTTCAGAGCAGGATGGGCACCCGGAAGGGACGCCGAAGCATAAAAACCGGGATAGGATATTCCCCAGATGCCCACCCGTCCGTTGTTGCCTTGTATATTCTTCAACAGCCAGTCGATGGTGTCCCAGGTATCCGAGCTTTCGTCGGTCTGTGCGCCGGTCTTCTTATCGATCGCCGGCGTCATCTCCCGGAAGCTACCTTCACTCATGAACCGGCCGCGTACGTCCTGGTAGACGAAGATGAACTTCCCCTGCATCAGCCCCGGGCTCGGGCCGAGGCCTCCCTTATAGACCGTGTCACCATAGGGCCCCGCAGAATATGGCGTCCTCTCCATCAGGAAGGGCCAGGCCTGGCTGTGGTCCTTCGGAATATAGATGGCGGTATAGAGGCGCTTCCCGTCCCGCATCGGGATATACGCTTCCCGCTTGTCATAGTTGTCCCTGACATAGTTGCGGGTCTGACAGCAGCACCACAGGGGACTCAGAGCTGCGAAGAATAGCAGGAGTTTCATCGTCATCGGTTTATTTTAACACCGGCAGGACGATCTTCGAAGGGTGCTCGCTGTCGTGATAGACGCGGATCGTCTCCTTCTGGAAATCGTCGTCATTCGCCGTATAGATATCCACGAATTTCTGGGGATTGCGATCGACCAGCGGGAACCAGGAGCTCTGGATCTGGATCATCAGCCGGTGGCCCTTCTTAAACGTATGCGCCACATCCGCCACCCTGAAGCTCACGGTTTCGACCTTTCCGGGTTTGAAGGGTGTCGGTTTTTCAAAGCTCTCCCTGAAACGGCCGCGCATGATCTCACCATGAACGAGCATCTGGTAGCCGCCCATGGGATAAGATTTGGGAAGATCGTGACCCCGTACGGGACCGGGCGTTTCCGGCTCGTAGCTGAAGTTGTCGGGGAATTCGTCGATGATCTTGACCACAAAATCCGCGTCGGTGCTGCTGAGGCTTACCTGCAGGTCGGCCGTGACTACACCCGCGAGCGTGAGATCTTCGGTCAGCTCGGGCGTCCGGAAGCTTAGTACGTCGGGTCTCCGCGAGGCAAAGCGCTGGTCGTCGGTCATGTATTCCCGCGTGCGGTAAAAATGAACGTCCTCCGTGTATGGAACAGGATGTGCGGGATCGCTGATATATTCGGTGTAGTCTCCCTTTCTTACCGGCGCTGTCCAGGAAAGACCACCGCCCTGCTGAAGGTAGAGAGGCTGGTCCTGCTCGTCCTGCGGCGGCCATTGCTGGAATTGCCGCCATTCGTTGGCTCCGCTGAAGAAGACCGTGGCCGTGGGTAGCCCGGGCTCCGCGCCTTTGCCTTTCAGGTAGTAGTTGAAGAAGGGGAGCTCGATATTGTTTTGATACCAGAAGGAGGTGTTGGAGCCGAACTGGACGTTGCCGAGGTGGGTGCCGTCGTTGGAAGCCCACTGGCCATGGTACCAGGGTCCCATTACCAGGTGGCTGTTGGTCGATGGGCTCTGCGTCCGGATGGCCTTGAACAGGTTCCACGCGCCGTAGTTGTCTTCGGCGTCAAAGTTGCCGCCCACTACGAGAATGGCCGGCTTGATGTCATACATGGCGACGCGGGCGTTACGGGCCTTCCACCAGGCGTCCAGGTTGGGATGTTGGTACAGCTCTTTCCAGAAGGCGATGGAGTCGCCGGTGAGCTTGAGAATGTTTTTCAGCGCCCCGGTCTCGAGGTACCATTTGTAGTTGTCCTTTGTATAGTAGTCAAAACCGGAGGGGCCGATGGTAGTTGGTTTGGGACGGGGCTTTCCGAAAGAAGAATAGAAGGCCCAGCCGTCCATCTGGAAAAAGGCTCCGTTGTGGTGGAAGTCGTCGCCCATGAACCAGTCCGTCACAGGCGCCTGGGGACTGACGGCTTTGAGGGCCGGGTGGGCGCTGGCCGCCGCCATGGTGGAATAGAAGCCGGGGTAGGAGATGCCGAATACGCCTACTTTACCGTTGTTGTGGGGAAGATGCTTCACCATCCAGTCGATGGCGTCGTAGGTGTCGCTGGCTTCGTCGACGTCGGACGGGGATCTCTTGTCCTTTATGAAGGGACGGACGTCGACGAACTGTCCCTCGCTCATCCAGCGGCCGCGGACGTCCTGGGTGACCAGGATATATCCTTCCCGCATGTAATAACGGAGATACCCAGCCGTAAAATTTCTCCATTTCTCCGTGCCGTAGGGCGCGCAGGAATACGGCGTACGTGTCATCAGGATGGGATGCTGTTCCGTCGTATCCCTGGGGATGTAGATGGAGGTGAAGAGGCGGACGCCGTCCCGCATGGGAATGTACTGTTCGATCTTGTAATAGTTTTCTCTGATCCAGGCGCTGTCCTGGCTGGTACCCTGGCTAAAGCCGGCCAGGCTTCCAGCCGAAAAAAGCAGTGAAAAAAGAAGTTTTCTCATATTATCCGTTAATTTTAATTTGCAGATGATGCGCTCCGGTCGTCCAATTTAAACCAAAACTTGTATTCGAAATGTCCACTCGTAGAAAATTCCTGCATTCCGCTGCTCTCGGCTCCTTTGGCACGTTACTCACTAAAAGATTAGCGGCGGCGACCCCACAGGTAGCCGTTACCGGTCGTCCCGTCGTCATTTCCACCTGGGACACCGGGCTGGCCGCCAACAAGGGAGCCTGGGAAGTGCTTAGCCGCAATGGCACCGCGCTCGACGCGGTAGAGGCCGGGGTACGCATTACCGAGTCAGAGATCAACTGCTGCGTAGGCCTGGGCGCCAATCCGGACAGGGACGGGCATGTAACCCTGGATGCCAGCATCATGGACCATCAGTGGAATTGCGGCAGTGTCGCCTTTCTCGAGCGGATCAAGCACCCGATATCTGTCGCCCGCCGGGTGATGGAGAAGACGCCGCACGTGATGCTGGTAGGAGAGGGGGCGCAACAATTCGCTATAGCCGAAGGATTCCCGCTGGAGCCGGCGGGGCTGTCTGAGGACGCAAAGAAAGCGTACAAGGAGTGGCTGAAAAAGTCGGAGTATAAACCCGTCATTAATATAGAGAATACGAAGAGCGGCAAGGAGGGCCACGGGCCTCATAATGATTTGGGGGCCTCCGGCCCCTGGGCTCCGCAGAGACTCCCCAATGGCGACTGGAACCACGATACCATCGGCATGGTGGCGATGGACGCGGCCGGCAATCTGAGCGGCAGCTGTACGACGAGCGGCATGGGTTTCAAGATGCGCGGCCGGCTGGGCGACTCTCCCATCATCGGGGCCGGGCTCTTCGTCGACAATGAGGTCGGCGCGGTCACGGCCACGGGGCAAGGCGAGGACGTTATTCGTATCTGCGGCTCACACAGCGTAGTGGAGTACATGCGGCAGGGACTTTCTCCGGAAAATGCGTGCAAGGCAGCCGTCGAGAAGATCGCCCGCATCAAAAAAGAAAAAGCAAAGGAGATACAGGTGGCGTTTATCGCTATCAACAAAAAAGGAGAGGTGGGAGCCTATGCCCTTCAAAAAGGATTTAGTTACGCTATCAAGAACAATTCCGAAGAGAAAATGGTTGAAGTAAAAAGCTTCCTCCCATGACAGACTATACGCTCGAAAT
The DNA here is from genome assembly GCA_018267585.1 of Bacteroidota bacterium. Lineage (GTDB taxonomy): Bacteria > Bacteroidota > Bacteroidia > Chitinophagales > Chitinophagaceae > Puia. The sequence continues at coordinate 26,587 of JAFDYE010000706.1, read as the reverse complement.
ATGTGCTTTTAATCTGAGCTCGGCCCTGATCGCTCAGCAGTCCGGCGCCGATCGTATCGAGCTCTGCGCAAGTCCGGAAGAAGGCGGTACGACCCCATCTCCGGGACTGATCCGGACGGCCCGCGAACTGTTGCGCATCCAGCTGTATCCCATCATCCGGCCAAGGGGGGGAGACTTCCTGTATTCGGACGGCGAGTACCTGACGATGCTGCGCGACGTCGACTATTGCAAACAGACAGGCTGCAATGGTGTCGTCATAGGACTGTTGAAAAAGGATGGAAGCATCGACAAAGAGCGCTGTGCGCGGCTGGTAGAGGCGGCCTATCCGATGGGCGTTACGTTTCATCGCGCCTTTGATTGGGCCATCAATCCTTACGAGGCGCTGGAAGATATCATCAGCATCGGTTGCGAGCGGATCCTCAGTTCCGGACAACGGCCGACCGCCATGGAAGGAACCGACCTGATCGACCAGCTGGTCAGGGCCGCCGACGAGCGTATCGTCATCATGCCCGGCGCAGGCGTCAGAGCCTCCAATATCGTGGCGCTGGCGGAGGCAACCGGCGCCTCAGAGTTCCACACATCGGCCCGCCTCAAACAGGCCAGCGCCATGGACTATGTCAATGCCGGGATGAAGGAAGAACAGTCCTTTACGGAAGCCAGTGAAGAAGAGATCAAAAAAATAAAAGAGGCGCTGGCCGGGTTATCCGGTTAGCGCCCCTCCGTATGACTACCGGCCGGTGCTGAGCCGGCAGAGACAGTCTATTGAAGCTTGGTGATCTTCAGCATATTTGTGGGCAGGTGCTCCTCGATGGGCAGACTGCCTGTATTCACCACAACGTCCCCTGTCTTTACAAAACCTCTTTCCTTTAAGATGGCGTGCTGGTCGTGGATGATATTGTCCACACCTTCTTCCTCCGCGTAATAAAAGGCACGGACTCCCCAGCTAAGGCTCAGCTGGTTGATCAGGCTTTTCTCCTTGGAGAAGATATACAGGGGAGACTTGGGGCGATAGCTCGAGAGGATGAAGGCGGTGTAGCCGCTCTGCGTCATGCCGACGAGGGCATCCGCGTTGGCGTCCCTGGCCAGTTTACACGCGTTGTAGCAGATGGCGTCGCTGAGGTAGGAGGGAGAGTGCGGCTGGGGTACCAGGTCTTCTTCCCTGTTATAGCGGTATTCTGTGCGTTCTACTTCCAGGATGATCTTGCGCATGGTCTCGACGACGAGCGCGGGATGCTGACCGGTAGCGGTCTCGGCGCTGAGCATCACGGCATCGGTGCCTTCCAGCACGGCATTGGCAACGTCGGTGATCTCGCTGCGGTTAGGCTTTACCCGGTCGATCATGCTTTCCATCATCTGTGTGGCGACGATGACGGGCTTGGCGCGGTGTATACATTTGCGGATGATATCGCGCTGCGCCATGGGGACTTTCTCCACGGGAAGCTCTACGCCGAGGTCACCACGGGCAACCATTACCCCGTCGGATTCCAGAACGATATTGCGCAGGTCGTCCAGTGCGGACGGCATCTCGATCTTGGCGATGACCTTGGTCTGGCTATTCTTTTCGGCCAGCCGGCGTTTGAGGTCGATGATGTCTTCCACTTTACGGACAAAGGAAAGGGCTACCCAGTCGCACTGCTGTTCGATGATGAACTCGAGGTCTACCAGGTCTTTTTCCGTGAGCGCGGGAAGGGATATCTTGGTGTCGGGGAGGTTTACGCCTTTTTTAGGCAGCAGCACGCCGCCATAGGTGACCGCAACCTTTACGTCGCCGTCCGGCGAAACGTTGACGACGACCACTTCCAGTTTGCCGTCGTCGATCAGTATTTTATTACCCACTACCACGTCGTGGTGCAGGTTGGGGTAGGAGACATATATCTTTTCCTTTGTGCCGACCACTTTTTCTTTTGAAGTGAAGGTCAGGATATCGCCGGGCGCGATCGGGAGGCCGCCGTCCTTGATGTCTCCGACGCGGAGCTTGGGGCCCTGGAGGTCGGCGAGAATGGAGATGTTATAGGGTTCGGTCAGATTGATGTTCCGGATATGCTCGATGATCTTTGCTTTTCCTTCATGGTCTCCGTGTGAGAAGTTCAGCCGGAAGACGTTGACGCCGGCTTTTACCAGCTCGAGTAATTTATCGTAGGTATCGCAGGCGGGTCCTACAGTAGCGACGATCTTGGTCTTGTGAAACGTGTGCTGGATACCTGCTTCCTTGTCCATATCCTGGTACAGGTATTTCGATAAATTCTTTGACATTTGTCGGTGGATTTTTTAGGATGTTATGTTTTGACGGTCGACTGTCCTGGAGGCCGGTATTTACGATGCCAGTATCTTTACGATCTTCAGCCAGTCTTCGCTGATCCGTTGTTTGGCCTTTACGGCTTTTTCCAGCGGAGTATAGTGCATTTTGTTATTGACGATGCCGATCATAACGTTGTGGCGCCCTTCGATGAGGCTCTCTACGGCAGAATAGCCCATCCGGCTCGCGATAAGCCTGTCCATACAGGTAGGCGCGCCTCCGCGCTGGATATGACCCAGCACGCAGACCCTCGTGTCGGCGGTTGGAACGCGTTCCTTGATGACCTTCGCCACGTCTTCGGCGCCTCTGTCGCCTTCGGCTACGACGATGATATTGACCAGCTTTTTCCGTCTTTCTTTTTCCAGGAGACCGTTGACCAGCTCTTCTATATCCGTCCTACGCTCGGGAATGAGGATATTCTCCGCGCCGGTGGCGATGCCGCTGTGCAGGGCGATATAGCCGGCGTCCCGCCCCATTACCTCTATGATGAACAGGCGGTCGTGGGCGTCCGCGGTATCCCTGATCTTGTCGATGGCTTCGACCGCCGTATTGACGGCGGTGTCAAAGCCGATGGTGAAGTCTGTCCCGGCGATGTCCTTGTCGATCGTGCCCGGAAGACCGATACAGGGGATATCGAATTCTTCGCTGAGCTTGTGCGCGCCGCGGAAGCTGCCGTCGCCCCCGATGATCACCAGCCCGTTGATACCCAGTTTTTTCAGATTGTTGTATGCTTTTTTGCGCCCCTCGTGCTCAAAGAATTCTTTGCAGCGGGCGGTCTTGAGGATCGTTCCGCCGCGTTGAATAATGTTCGCAACGCTCCGTGAGTGCATCGGGACAATATCGTTCTCGATCATTCCACTATAGCCGCGCATGATGCCGAACACCTCCATTCCATTATAAATACCGGTACGGACCACTGCACGTATGGCGGCATTCATTCCCGGAGCATCGCCGCCGGAAGTGAGTACGCCAATTTTAGTGACTTTATTTTCCATCTGGGGTTCTGTTCTTAAGATTTTGAAGTTTAAAAAGCTTTAACTTTTAGCAAGTTTCTTTGGAAATTATCTAAGTTTATCCAATCGAAGTCCCAAAAGTAAGGAATTTGCGTGTAAACTATACGCAAATTGAACAAGCTTATTGTTTTAGTCATAAAAGTCAAGCGCGATGGTCAGCGCTTTGCCAAATGTACCTCCGCCATCATGCACCTGGCGCTGCCGCCCCCGTTGGTCTCGATGATCGTCAGGGGTGCATGGAGAATGCGATTGAAGGCCGTGAGCCGGCTGATCTGTGCGGGGTCCAGCGAGGCGTAGGCCTGTGACGACATGACCAGCAGCTTTTCTCCCTTGTCATTGTGGACCTGGAGCATATTGCCGGCGAACTGGTTCATCTGATCGAGGCTGATCCTGATCAGCTCTTTCCTGCTGTGGCTGATGGTGGCGACAAAGCAGCGCTGCTCGGAAGGATCAGGAATGGCGTCCACGCAGGCCACGACGTAACGGTCGGCCACGCACATCATGACGTTGGTATGATAGATCGCCTGGCCTTTGCCGTCCACCGCCGTAAATACCTCCGGCGTGTAGTCCATCTTTTCGCAGAAGTCTATCAGCACGGCCCTGTCGGTCCTGGGGGAGAGACAGGCATAGGCGATCTTTTCGTCCCGGTCCAGCACCATGCTGCCGGTGCCTTCGAGGTACAGGCCCTGCTGTTCGTAACCGCTGAAGTCGAGGGTCTCGCGGATATCGAATTCCCGGGACAGTTGTTCCAGCACGGCCGGTTTTCGTTCGAGCCGGCGGTTGGGCGCGTACATGGGATAGAGACATACCGTCCCTTCTTCATGAAAAGAGACCCAGTTATTGGGAAAAATGGAATCAGGCGTATAGGGCTCAGGCGAGTCGTTGATAACGGTGACGTCCACGCCGTTTTCTCTCAGGAGGGCTACGAATCCTTCAAATTCCCGCAGCGCCTCCTGCTGAGCATTGCTGGTTGCGGCTGCCTGAAAGGCGTTGTTGCCGGCCGTCTCGGTATTAAATCCGAAGTTGACCGGCCTGATCATCAGGAGGTGGGAGGTCGTTTGCATAGATTCATCGGTTTATAGCTCGTCCCTGTGCAGCGGCATGCTCATGCAATGGAAACCGCCGCGTGCGCGGGACAGCTCTGCGGATGGCATCAGGATAAGTGTATTTTCGAGGGCGAGAGGATCGACACGACCCTCTTCCATTTCGCGGATAAGGTCTTCGGCGTGCACCGCGGTGAAACCATGCTCTTTGAAAGCTTCAACCGTCTTGTCGTTGCGATCGTAGCTAAGAACGACGCCTTCCTTTAGCGCCAGCAGGTTGCAGGAATCCGTCCACTGCTCTCTGGCGTCAAAAGGGAATTCGTTGTTGCCGGAATAAATGAATTTTATTTTCTCGGTGCAATCGAGGTCGTTCCTGGAGATGTCGGTTAGCAGATCTTCCAGGTTGTCGAAATACTCCGGGTTGCCGGGATCTTTTTTCCTGAACTGGATGATCTTGAGCTTGTCCTCCTTTTTGCTGTTCTCGAGAATCCGCTGCACCTCGTCGTCGTCCTCGTGCTTCATGGCCTTCCTGGAGAAAGTGCCCAGCAGTATCCAGACGTTGCGGCGTATTTGCGTGAAGATGGTGTCGATGTGCATATAGTCCCGCTTCTTCGGAATGCGGATAATGGTGATCTTCTTCACCACGTTCTTGTCGAAAAGGACCTTGATAGCCTGGTAGGCCGCTTCGGTAGACGTCCTTTCGCTGACGCCGATGAGCAGGTGATCTTTACAGACGACCATGACGTCCCCGCCTTCCAGCGTCACTTTGCGGTCGTCGCCTTCTCTCGGCAACAGGAAATGGTGATGGGTATCGGCGAGCTCGATGATCCTGTCCTGGTAGTCGGAGAACAGCGGGTGATTGAAAAAGATGTATTTGGCAAGCAGGGCCTCCCTCGTGCGGGCTTTTTTGGCCGGCTTGTTCAGCAGGACATGGCTGTTGATGACGATGCCGATGTCCCGCGTGAAGATGAAGTTCGGAATGGGGGCAAAAAGCATTTGGTCTTCTGTCAGGGAGCCGCTGATAAAGGTCTTGGCGAGCTGTACGGCGTCCAGCTGCTGCAGCTGCTGCTGGGTCTCGTATGAGCAGGCCTCGATAGCGCAGACGGACGCCACCAGCTTCATCTTGATGGACTCGTCGGTGAGGATCTCACTGAGCAGCCACTGCAGCTCGACGACCTTTTCCGAGCGGAAGAATTGGTCGTCTCCCGGCTTGTAAAAGGCCCTTTTGTTCTTTTCGTCGTCGATCTCTGCGAGACGGCCTTTGATGATCTCCGGGTCAAGAAAGTACAGGAGTATCTTTGTATAGAAATCATATTCCTTCCTCCGGATAGTGTCCAGGTGAACAATATCTTCGAAGAGCCAGTCCTGCGCTTTCGACGGAACCACCTTGCCCAGTCCGCTGTCGGGACTATGTACCAGAACGCGCCGGAGACGGCCAACCTCAGAGGATACGGAAATGGGATTCTTTGTCTTGAGCGAGTAAGTTCTTGACATATAATTGCAAGTTATGTTGTTTTGCCCACATGCACATTTTAATGTAGGTTTGAAAGAAAATTGCGGATGATACAAATTACCGATCAGGTGATCGACCTCATAAACGACCGGATCCAGCGAATGGACGAAGGACAGATCAGCAAAGTCTGGGATGCCTTCGCCAAAGACCAGCCGGCCGTGGTCGGGTATGTCCTGGGTGAAAGCCGCGAACTACAGGAACCCGACGCAAGGGAGGACGTGGCCTATGTCCTGACCATTATCCTGCTGAGCTTCCGGGAGCTCAGCCCCGGCATCCCAGCCATCACTGAGCCAGAATTCGAAAAGGCGTTCAACGAAGAATTCGACGAAATGGAAGAAGTCTTCAACGACGGCTTCGACGAAACTGACGCCATGGCCATCATGGATGCTTTCTGTCAGCCTGACCTCCTTCAGTTTGCTGCCGCCACTATCTACAGCGAAGGCGGCGACGACGGCGAAGGCAGCAATTTCACGGAAGAGGAAGCCGGGCTTTTCATCGTTATATTCAAGACGGTGATCGGACTCCTGCACCATAAAGCCAGCGCCCTTCCAATATAAGCCGGGGCTCTCCCGATACACCGCTATCCTCTGCCGGCCTCCACAAAAAGACTTCCCTTTCTCCGCTTGCACAAAAATACTAACAAATGTTAGTTTGTAAGGTGACTTTCTATTAATTTTACGCCCCGATCGGGGTATAGAGCCCCGGTACCACTAAAATAGTTTGTCCATATGCAATTCGAGTTGTCCGAAGAACACCTGATGATCCAAAAGGCTGCCCGGGACTTTGCCCGCACTGAATGTTTGCCGGGAGTCATAGAAAGGGATGAGCACCAGAAATTTCCAAAAGAACAAGTACTCAAATTGGCCGAGTTGGGCTTTTTGGGCATGATGGTCGACCCGGCCTATGGCGGCTCGGGGATGGATACCATCAGCTATGTCCTGGCCATGGAAGAGATCAGCAAGATCGACGCCAGCGTCAGCGTTTGCATGAGCGTCAACAACAGCCTCGTATGCTGGGGGCTGGAGGCCTACGGCAACGAAGCGCAAAAACAGAAATACCTGACCCCCCTGGCCCAGGGAAGGAAGGAGGGCGAACTTTATATCGGCGCTTTCCTCCTCAGCGAGCCGGAAGCGGGGAGCGACGCCACCTCACAACGAACCACAGCCGAAGACAAAGGAGATCACTATATCCTCAATGGTACCAAGAACTGGATCACCAACGGCAACTCTGCGTCGGTCTACCTGGTCATCGCCCAGACGGACCCGGCCAAAGGCCACCACGGCATCAATGTGCTGATCGTCGAAAAGGACTCTCCGGGGGTGGTCGTGGGAGCCAAGGAGAATAAATTAGGCATTCGCGGCAGCGACACCCATAGCATCCTGTTCAATGACGTGAAGGTCCCGAAGGAGAATCGCATCGGCGAAGACGGTTTTGGCTTCAAATTCGCCATGAAGGTGCTTGCCGGCGGTCGTATCGGCATCGCTTCCCAGGCGCTGGGCATCGCCAGCGGCGCTTATGAGCTGGCGCTCAATTACTCCAAAGAGCGCAAGGCATTCGGAAAGGAGATCATGAATCACCAGGCTATCCAGTTCAAATTAGCGGATATGGCTACGCGGATCGAGGCGGCCCGCCTGCTCTGTTTTCGCGCCGCCTGGGAAAAGGATCAGCACCTCGACTATGCGCTCAGCTCTTCGATGGCCAAGGTCTTCTCTTCTGAAACTGCGATGTGGACCGCCACCGAGGCCGTGCAGATACACGGAGGGTATGGCTATGTAAAGGAATACCATGTGGAGCGGCTGATGCGGGACGCCAAGATCACCCAGATCTACGAAGGCACCAGTGAGGTGCAGCGCATCGTGATCAGCCGGTCGATCCTGAAAGGGTAGGGCCATCCTCATCCTTCGGCCTATCCGTTGGACTCGGCATTCGCTTTGTGCCGCTGGCCGTCGAGCTCTTTTCCAAAGCTATACGTGAAGTTGATCTTGAACACCCGGGTCTCCGGTTTTGTGATGGACTCCTGGAAGAATAACCCCTGCGAATAGGTATCGACCCGGGTCTGCTGCGTATTGAAGACGTCGGAAAGGCTCAGAACCAGCGTCGCCGCATTGTTCTTCAGCAGGTCCCGCCTGATAGCAATATCGAGGCCTCCGGAAGCCAGGACCTTGCCCTGCGCCACTACATTGGCTGCATTATAGTTGCCGGTCACCTGGAATGTATAAAGCTTCAGCAGCCGCATGTCCGAATTGAGCTTGGCAAACCAGCTGACCCCGGAATTGGACAGTCCCTGCGAGAGGTTATCGGCATTGATATCGGTCCCGAACAGATTGAGATTGGTCGTTGCATTCCACCATTTTGTGACGGGCAGCCGGAAGATCAGCTCGGCACCGTACGTGTTGATGCTGTTGCCGTTCTCGAAGGTGCTGAGGAGGGTATCCCTTGAAAGAGGTTTGTTATAGGACATGATGGGGTCCAGCGTATTTTTCACGTAGACGGTGCTGTTCATCGTCAGAATGCCAAATTTGTCGTTGTACGCCAGCTCGAACAGGTTGGTATTCTCCGGCCGGATATCAGGGTTGCCGGACTGGGGATTTTGCGGGTTCGAATAGTTGGTCTGCGGGGTGATCTGCCACCACTGGGGACGGTTGACGCGCCGCGAATAATTGAGATGTACGTCCCCGTCCTCGCCGACCTTCTCGGTCAGATAAAGGCTGGGATAGAGGCCGGTCTGGTGGAAGCCAAAGCCGCTGTTGGCGTCCAGCAGCGTACCCGTGTAGTCGTATCTCTCCAGCCGCAGTCCCGCCATATAGCTGAACTTCTTGCCGACCTGGTCGCTGTAGCTCGCATAAGCAGCGTAGGTGTTGTCGTCATACCTGTAGTTATAGCTGGCAGCCGCATCCTTTATCCAGCTCTGCCCGACGGCATTCTGGAAATCGTTGTAGCTGTGGTTGCCGTGCAGGGTCGCCTTGAGTCCGGTCTCGAACCGCGCCCTGTCGTCTTTTAACGGATCGGTATAGTCGGTCTGAAGTGTCAGGTTATGCGCGTCTCCCAGGCCGTCGAACAGCTGCTGGCGAGGCGCACCGGTGACCGTACCGCCTTTGTCGAAGTAGCTCATGTCGTAACGGCCGCCGTCCGTCCCGTGATACGTTTCGAGGGCGGCGCTTGCCGTCAACTTCTCTCCCGACTTGTCAAAAGAATGGGAATAGTCGAAATTGGAATGGGTGAAGACGAATCTGTCGCTGTTGTAGGAGGTCCGCAATCCGGTAGAGTCTGTCCCGTCCGACGCATTGCGATAGTCGGTAGTCTGCGTGCCGGTGCTCGGATGACTGCCAAAACCGACATTTCCTGAAATGCTGAGGCTGTTATGCGCGTCCATAAAATAGTCCGCCCCGGCCTTGAACATATGGAATGGTCCCGTCCTCTCGGAATAACCACGCTGGACGGTCGTCGTCCGGCTGGCGATATCGCTGAGGGAGGTGGTTGTATTGGAGACGTTGCGGTGACCGTGCCCCATAAAGTTGAAGGTCAGGTTCCACTTCTTCTTATACGCGTTGAGGTTGAGGAATTCATAGGTCTCGTGCAGCGTACTCCACACGCCCGTGGCGGAACCGTTGAACCCCGGCCGCCGATTTTTTTTCAGGACGATATTGACAATTCCGTGATTCCCCTGGGCGTCGAACTTTGCCGAGGGATTGGGCATGACCTCGATGCTTTGGATCTGATCCGATGGTATCTGGTCCAGGGTCAGCTGCGTGCGCTTGCCGTCCAGCAGGATGGTCGGCGAGCCGTTGCGAAGACTGACATTCCCGGAAGCGTCGACGCTTAGCGTGGGCACCTGGCGCAGGGCATCCTGGGCGGTCCCCCCTTTGCTGGCAAGGCTGCCCGTTACATTGAAAACCCGCCGGTCGATCTCGGTGCGGAGCGGATTCCTTGTAGCGACTACCGTGACGGTCTGCATCTGCGCCGACGCGATCTTCAGCCGTATCGTACCCATATTGACCGTGGCGCCCGCCGCGCGTTGTCCGGCAGGAATAGCCTGGACGAAGGGCTGATATCCGACCACGCTTACCCTTATCGACACCGCCGATGACGGAATGCCGGCCACGATGAATGTTCCGTCGGGACGGCTGATCACCTGTTCGGCGCTCGAAGAATCCTTATGCAGCAGCGTGATCGTAGCCGCATGAATGGGTTGCCTGGTCTGTCCGTCGACTATTTTTCCGGTGAGTCCGACCTTGTTCTGTGCGAGACCGAACAAAGGCAGGAAAAGATAGAGAATGAGTTTGATTTTCTTCATGTGTTACAAGATCCGCGGTTGAAAAGTCCACAAAATTAGTTCAATCTGCCCTGCTAAACCTGCTCAACAATACCGCTGGTGTAGGTATCTTCGCGTTAAACCATTTTAACATGCCGATAAACAAGGAGGCTTATCTCGGTGTAAAGCGGGTGATCGGTGAAGCAACGGTGCTGGTGGCCGTCTCGAAAACCAAGCCCGCTGAAGATATTTTAGCGCTCTATGACGAAGGGCAGCGCGACTTTGGCGAGAACTATGTACAGGAGCTGCTCGAAAAGCACGCGCAGCTGCCTTCGGATATCCGCTGGCATTTTATCGGCCATCTCCAATCCAACAAGGTTAAGAACATTATTCCTTTTGTTTATTTGATCCACGGTGTTGACAGTCTCCGGCTGCTGAAGGAGATCAACAAACAGGCTGCGAAAGCAGGCCGGATCGCCGATGTCCTTTTACAGGTGCATATAGCCGAAGAAGAGACAAAGTTCGGCCTTGACGCGGCAGAGCTGGACGAGGTGCTGACGGCGGTGCGGTCCGATCCTGCCGCATGGGCCAATGTCCGCATCAGGGGGCTGATGGGCATGGCGTCTTTTTCGGAAGACAGGGGCGCAGTCCGGGCGGAGTTCCACACGCTGAAACAGCTGTTTGACGCACATTTTACGGCCCTGACCGGCCCGGCTTCCAACATTCTCTCCATGGGTATGAGCGGGGACTATCAACTTGCTGTGGCAGAGGGGAGTACGATGGTACGTATCGGCAGCCTGCTGTTCGGGAAAAGAGGCTGATGGCTTTGGCCGGCTGCCGGGGATTCCGTATTTTTACAGGTTTCAAGAATCAACTATGACGGAGATAAAAAAAGAAGAAGAAAAGTCCCTGAACTTCCTGGAAGAGATCGTGGAGGAGGACCTGTCTGCGGGCAGGTACAAGTCGATCCTGACCCGTTTTCCTCCGGAGCCGAATGGATATCTCCATATCGGTCATTCCAAGTCTATCGTCCTCAATTTCGGCCTGGCGCAGAAATATGGCGGCAAGACCAACCTCCGGTTTGACGACACCAATCCCGTAACGGAAGATACCGAATACGTGGACAGCATCAAGGAGGATATCCGATGGCTCGGTTTTGAGTGGGCGAATGAGCTCTATGCTTCCGACTATTTCGAACAGCTATACCAGTTCGCCGAAGACCTTATCGGCAAGGGCCTTGCCTATGTGGATGACAGCAGCTCGGAAGAGATCGCCCGGCTGAAAGGTACGCCGACGACTGTCGGTCAGAATAGCCCTTATCGCGACCGCAGTGTGGAGGAGAACCTCCGGCTGTTCAGGGATATGCGCGCGGGAAAGTACAAGGACGGAGAGAAGGTGCTGCGGGCGAAGGTCGACATGAGCTCGCCAAACATGCTGCTCCGTGATCCCATCATGTACCGGATCAAACACGCACACCACCACCGCACCGGCGATAAGTGGTGTATCTATCCGCTGTATGATTTCGCCCACGGACAAAGCGATTCCATCGAGAAGATCACGCATTCGGTGTGTACTCTGGAGTTCGTGCCGCATCGTCCCCTATACGAGTGGTTTATCGATAAATTAGAGATATTCCCTTCGCACCAATACGAGTTCGCGCGTTTGAATATGACCTATACGGTAATGAGCAAGCGCAAGCTGCTGCAGCTGGTCAATGAGCGCTATGTCACCGGATGGGACGACCCTCGTATGCCGACCATCTCGGGTCTTCGCCGCCGCGGCTATACGCCCGAGAGCATCCGCCATTTTGCGGAGCGGATCGGCGTGGCCAAACGGGATAACCTCATCGACGTCTCCCTGCTGGAGTTCTGTGTCCGTGACCATCTCAATAAGATCGCCCACCGGCGGATGGTGGTATTTGATCCTTTGAAGGTAGTGATCACCAACTATGAACAGGAAGAAGAATACCTGAGCAGTGAAGACAACCCGGAGGATCCGGAGACGACGCACCGCCAGCTGCCTTTCAGCCGTGAGCTGTATATCGAGAATGAGGACTTTATGGAGAATCCTCCCAAGAAATTCTTCCGATTGTCCCCCGGCCAGAAAGTAAGGCTGAAGAGCGCTTATATCATCCAGTGCGACGAGGTCGTCAAGGATGCGTCGGGAAAGATCATCGAGCTGCGCTGTTCATATATACCCGAGAGCAAGAGCGGCGGGTCCCAGGCCAACATGAAGGTGCAGGCCACGATCCACTGGGTCAGCGTCAGGCACGCCATCACGGCGGAAGTGCGGCTCTATGACCGGCTCTTTCGGGTCGAAGACCCCGCCAATGAAGAAGGCGATTTCAAGGAATATATCAACCCCGATTCCCTGCAGGTGCTGCCGGCAGCCTATGCCGAGCCGGCATTGAAAGAAGCGAAATTCAGCGACCACTATCAATTCCTGCGAAAAGGATATTTCTACCTGGACAAGGATAGTTCGGAAGAGAAGCTGGTCTTCAACCGGACGACGACGCTGAGGGATAACTGGGCAAAAGAGCAGAAGAAATCATGATAAAGAAAAAGGAGGCCGAAAGCCTCCTTTTTTAATGAGATCTTATCGGTTGCCCCCGCCGCGCTGCGGCCGGTTTGCTGCTTGCCAATCCTGGTATTTCTTGAAGAGGTCGGGACCGAGAACAGCCTCGACCCTTTTGTCGGCGGCTTCGCGCATTGGCTGGATCTTGGCCATCTTGTCTTCGCGGCTCATGGACTGATCCATGAAGATATCCCGCATCTTACCCTGCATGTCCGACTGGATAGCCCTCATGGAATCCACCTGTACGGGCGTGAGCTTCAGGTCGTCTTTCATTTTTTGAAGCCGGGCCTCCATGCGCTGGCGCATGGCAGCTGTATCCATCATACGACCACCCTGGGCGTAAGTAGATGTGGCAGAAAAGAGCGCGATCAATAGAGCGGCGCAAGCGATCAAGTTTTTACTGGCATTCATGGTTAAAAAGTTTAAAGAAGATGTTCACCAAATTTGTGCTAAAATCCCGTGCCAGGTCCGGGATTTACGTAGGCGGCAAGCGGCCCTTTCCGGCGTCGGTCAATCCTTGCTTTTTTGGCGTGAATATTGTATTTCTTCAACCGCTTTCACCCTGACGCAGAACCAGCCCGTAACATTTTGAGGTCCCAACGGGGACGAGTCCGAAACACGATTGTTCACACAATTATCTGTCTTTCAACTATTGAGAGCAATTCTACCTAAAACTCTCATCATGCATCTGCTCCTGGTTAACCTATATGAGTTCGGGCTGTTCTTACGAATCCTTTTATGGATATCCGTACCGTTGATCGTTGTGACCCTGCTGGTCACGACCTGGCTACACTATCGCAGTCGCCACCGGGCGGGCGAAGAGTTGACGCTTTCTATGGAGGGAATGGATATCACCGCCGACCCCGCGGACCTGCTTGCCGCAATCCAGGGAAGGAGCCTGTCGGTCGGCGCGGAGGAGGCGGAGGGTTTGGGAGGCGCGGACGGTTATAAAGGCACGAACGAGAAGGCGGAGGACCTTAGCGAGCGCGAGCGGAACAGAATGTACAAGGGTATCCTGTGGATGAAAGAAAAATACGAGCAATACCGCGACCTTGCCGATCAGCGCATCGAACAGCTAAAGAACGAGCTGGTCAGGTCGGAGCAACGATACCGGGATCTGCTGGACCAGCGGACGAAGGGGGGCTTACCGGACGAGGTTGAGCGCCCCCCGGTTGATGGGGTTGAGCGGCCCCCGGTTGATGGGGTTGAGCGGCTCCCGGTTGATGGGGCTGAGCGCCCCCCGGTTGACGAGGTCGCGTATTCAACGGCTGCGAAGGTCGGGGATTCTCTGCCTGCGGCCCCGGAGCAGGATTCCCCGGAAGTGATCAATGGCCGGGAAAGCCTTTTGGAAGAAAGAGGTCGACTGCTGGAGGAAAAAGATCGTCAGCTCGAGAGCAGGGACCGCCAGATCGAAGAGCTCCAGGGCCAGCTGCAGAAGCAATGGCGGCAGACCGAAGAGCTCGTTTCCAAATTACATAACAGCAGTCAGCTGCTGCTCAAAATATCCCGGGAGCTGGACGGCTCGGTGCCGCCGGCAGACCGGTCGCAGCTTCGGGACGAGTTCTTGCACGATCCACAAGCCCAGGCCGAAGCCCAGCCTTCATAGCCGCGAAAATCGAAGAGACAGGCCCGTTTTTAATCCTCTTTCAGCTTAAACACGACAGGTTGCGTTTTGTTAGGTCCTTACAGTCCGCCAGGCCGCGATTGCCGAAGGTTTCCATATTTCCTGAATTGGAATCTATTCCGGTAATGGGAAAGATAGTGATGGTTTGTATGATATTAACCGGCTGATTATCATTTAACTACGAAACGGCAGGCCAATTGCGATCCAAACGGCACAACCTGTATGCATGAAAACTATCCTGACCCTTGCAGTATTCTCCATCGCCTTTGGAGCTAGCGCCCAGACGGCTGTTTCCTGGGGGTTTAATTCAACGCTGGCCGGCTCTCCCGCCTCCCATATTTCGGCTTCGGCCGTTTCCCTCGGGTCATCGATCGTCAGCAATTCTTTTAATGGCTCTACGGAGTTCTATGGTCAGGATGGCTGGCCGGCAGGGGCGATCGATGCCAACGCCTATCTGCAGTTCACCGTCAGCCCTTCGACTGGATATACGCTCGTCCTCAACAGCGTGGCGATGACGGTCCGCCGCAGCAATACGGGTTCTCCATCGGGAGCCGGTCCGACCAGCTGGGCGCTGCGTTCGAGCCTCGACGGGTATACTACCGACCTCGCGACAAACAGTATGACCTATAACTATGCTACGTATACGGTGACGCTGCCGGCGGTGTTTCAGAACCTGACAGGGGCTGTTAGTTTCCGGCTGTATGGATACAACACGACGATCAATTCAGGTGGCACCAGCCGTTTTGTCTACGACAATATCAGCATCGCCGGACAGGCTATTTCCGGTCTTCTGGCTGAGCAATCGATAGTCCTGAGCGCCAGGCCGACGACGGGCGCCGTTAGCCTCCGGTGGCAGACATTCGGTATTGCCCCGGGCACGTCCTTTGCAGTCGAGCGCTCCGTGGATGGTGTGAATTTCGAGGCGATCGATCGCGTAAATGCGACCGACGCGATCTCCTATCAGTATAATGATATTGCAGTCCCGGTGACGGACAGGGTATTTTACCGGGTATTGGCTGAGCAGTCAGGCGGGAGCAGCGTCCTTTCGCCAACATCGGTCGTGACGCCCGGCGTGTCTGTCACGGGCACGGGCATCCGCGGCGTGGCGGCCTCGGGCGGGATAGTGAGAACATTCTTGCACCTGACTTCCGGCGGGGTATACCAGCTGAGCATTTGGTCGCGGGACGGCAGGGCCCTCTATCATCGGGTCCTCGATGCGCAGGCGGGAGACCAGATCGCGGATATCGCTGCCGGCGGGTGCCCGCATGGCGTCTATGTGGTAACGGTGGCGAAAGAGGGCATGACCAGCAGCAGACAGTTCATCTTCTAAATACATCCAGTGGCGAAATTCTTCATTTTCAGGTTCAGGTCTCCCCATCGGGAAAGAAGGTTCTCGGTGTATAGGGGCGAGAGTCCGGAGCGACTTTTATTCAGCGGTTATATTTCGGTGGCGCGGAGTGTGAAGGTATGATCTGACCGGTTGCCGGGTTTATTTATACTCTCCAAACACCTCGCGTAGCGTATCGGCGATCTCGCCCAACGTACAAAGATGCTCCACGGCCTCGACAACTACGGGCATGATATTCTCGCCGGACGAAGCCTTGTCGTTGAGGTCCTGCAGGATCCTGTCGACTTTTGCGGGGTCCCTTCTTTTCTTTAGCGAATTGAGCTTTTCTATCTGCACCTGGCGGATGCTGTCGTCGATGCGGAAGACAGGGATCGAGCCGGTCCCGGCGGTCTGGAAACTATTGACGCCGACGATGATCTGCTCTTTTGTTTCGACCCGTTGCTGGTACTGGTAGGCGCTGCGGGCGATCTCTTCCTGGATGAAACCCCGCTCGATTGCGCTGACGCTGCCGCCCATTTCGTCGATATGGCTGATCAATTGCCAGGCGGCCTCTTCAACCTGGCTGGTCAGCGATTCTATGAAGTAGCTACCGGCCAGGGGGTCGGCGGTATCCGCGGCGCCGCTTTCGAAGGCGACGATCTGCTGTGTGCGCAGCGCGATACGCGCGGCTTCTTCTGTCGGCAGGCTGAGGGCCTCGTCAAAGCCGTTGGTGTGCAGGGACTGGGTTCCCCCGAGCACCGCGGCGAGGGTCTGTATTGTCACCCTGGCGATATTGTTGTGCGGCTGCTGCGCCGTGAGCGTGCTGCCACCTGTCTGCGTATGAAAGCGCAGCATCATGGCTTTGGGATCGGTAGCGCCGAGCTCTTTCATCATTCTGGCCCACATCCGACGGGCGGCCCTGAATTTGGCGACCTCTTCGAAAAGGTTGTTGTGGGCATTGAAGAAGAAGGATAGCCGCTTGCCGAATACGTTGATGTCGAGCCCTTTTTCCATGGCGGCTTTCACATAGGCCTTGCCGTTACTGAGGGTGAAGGCTATTTCCTGAACGGCCGTGCTTCCTGCCTCGCGGATATGATAGCCCGAAATGGAGATGGTGTTCCATTTGGGCAGTTCATGGCTGCACCATTCGAAGATATCCGTGATGATGCGCATAGATGGCTTGGGTGGATAGATATAGGTCCCGCGCGCCGCATATTCCTTCAGGATGTCGTTCTGGATGGTACCGCTGATCTTCTTCAGGTCGGCGCCCTGTGATTTCGCCAGGGCGGTATAAAAGGCGAGGAGGATATAGCCCGTGGCGTTGATGGTCATGGAAGTGGAGACGTCTTCCAGCCGGATCCCCTTGAACAGCGTCTGCATATCTTCGATGGAATCGATGGCCACGCCCGTCTTGCCGACCTCTCCTTCGGCGAGGGGATGGTCGCTGTCATAGCCGATCTGGGTGGGAAGGTCAAAGGCAACGCTGAGGCCCATGACACCCTGCTTCAGCAGGTAATGATAGCGGGCGTTGCTTTCTTCTGCTGTGCTGAAACCCGCATACTGCCGCATGGTCCACAGCTTTCCGCGATACATGTCGCGCTGGACGCCCCGGGTATAGGGAAATTCACCGGGCAGCTCTTCGGGTGTACCGGCGGGAGGCAGGTCGGCCGAGGTATAGACTTCCTGTACTTCAATACCGCTGTCGGTAATTATTTTTTTTTCTGGCATAGCAAGCGCGAAGCTACATCAATTTCTTTGCTTCGAAGCTGAGCGCTTCGGAAACGACGTTCTGCAGGGAAGCCTTCGGATTTTCCACCAGCAGGTCGAGGATATGCTTGTTGAGATCGGCCCCGGAGGCATCGGGAGACAGGAAAGAACCTATCTGGTTAACGATCAGCATATTTTGGTCCTTGAAATTCCGGACTGCGTCCCAGGCCTCAGGGGAAACGTACATCTGCTGCGTGACGTTGTGCTCGAACTCCTGGCGGATGCTCTGCACCAGCAGCAGCTGCATGTCGCGGGCGCTGAGTCCCGGCGTATTGACCCGCTGGATAAGATTGGGCAGCGCGATGCGGTCGGTCAGCAGCAGCAGCCGTTCGTAGGCTTGCAGCTGTAGCTGCCGGGAGGCGGCGCCGCCGTCCGAGGGTGGGTTCTGCTGCGCAAGCTTCAGTTCTTTACGCTGTTTTAAGAACAGAAATACGAGCGTGCCCGCCACGAGCAGGGCGAAGATGATCGCGATAAAAAGCAGATTCGAGTCCATAGGTAAAAGTAAACAAAATACAAACGCGGCCTGAGCCGCGTTTATTTTATTTAGGGTCGATCATCTGTTCGCTGGTGTAGCGTATCTACCTTTCGGTAGGCAAGGAAGAAGATCACCGGGAAGATCAGCAACGAGAAGATCGTTGCGCAGATCAACCCGCCAATGACTACCCGCGCCAGCGGTCTGGAGCTCTCCGAACCGATGCCGGTGGAGATCGCCGCGGGCAGCAGGCCGATGGTCGCCATCAGGGCCGTCATCATAACGGGCCTGATCAGCTCGTTCACCCCCAGCCGGATCGACGTGTACAGCGGACTTTCACTATGCCTGATATTTTCCAGGTTGTGCTTGAAAGCCGTGATGAGCAGCACCCCTTCCAGGATACAGATACCAAACAGCGCGATAAAGCCGATGCCCGCCGAGATGCTGAAGTTGGTCCCTGTGATCAGCAGGGCGAGAATACCTCCCACGACGGCCGTCGGCACGTTCAGGAACACCAGGCCGGCGTCCTTCAGGTTCCCGAACATCACGAATAACAGCAGGAATATCAGCAGCAGGCTGATGGGCACGACCTGCGACAGCCTTTTTGAAGCGCGCTGCTGATTCTCGAAGTCGCCTTGCCAGACCATGCTATAGCCTTTTTTCAGATGGACCACCTGGTCGACGTTCTGCTGCGCCTCGGCGATAGTGCTGCCCATGTCGCGGCCGCGTACCGAGAACTTGACGGCGGAGTAGCGCCGGTTATCGTCGTGGAAGATCAGACAGGGGCCCGTCTTCTGCGTGATCGAGGCGATCTCGCGGATGGGCACCTTGGATCCGGTCTGCGTCGGCACCAGCAGGTTGCCGATATCGTCCTGTGTCGCGCGGTATTGTTCGGGGAACCGGATACGGATATCGAATTTCCGTATGCCTTCATACAGCTGCGTCACCGCCTTGCCGCCGATGGCCATCTCGATGACGGCGTTGGCGTCCGCCGTCTGTACGCCATAGAGGGCCATTTTTTGCTGGTTGAGGTCGATGTCCAGCTCGGGCTGCCCGATGTTGCGGATGACCCCCAGATCCTCGATGCCCTGCACCTTTTTTAGTATCTGGTCGACCTTGTCGGCCTGCTCTTCCATATAGTCCAGCGAATCCCCGTATATTTTTACACAGATAGATCCCTTTACGCCGGATACTGCTTCCTCTACATTGTCCGTGATCGGCTGGGAGAAGTTGAGGTCGGCGCCGGGTATCACCGAAAGCGCCCTGGTCATAGTATCGATGAGCTCTTCTTTCGTGATCTTCGGGTTCCACTCTTCCTGGGGGTATAGCTGAACGCCAAATTCGTTGTTGTAGAAACCGGCCACGTCGGTGCCATCATCGGGACGTCCTGTCTGCGACATCACCCGGCGCACCTGCGGGAATTTGATCATGATCGCCCGCATCTGTTCGGCTTTTGATACCGAAGTGTCCAGCGAAATGGAGTAGGGCAGGGTGGCGCGCACCCAGATAGAGCCTTCGTTCAGTTCGGGAAGGAACTCCGAGCCAAGGAATTTGAAACAGTAGAAGCCGGCCGCGATGGCGATGGTGCTGACGATCAGCGCCATTTTCCGGTGCTTGAAAGTAAACCGGAAAGCGCCCATGACGCCGCGCGTGATAAAATGCACTACCGGATTGTGCTTTTCCCTGACGTTCTTGCGAAGCAGCGCGTTCACCATTACGGGTACCAGGGTCAGCGTAAAGATAAGGGCGCCCAATAAGGCAAAGCCCAGCGTATATGCCAGTGGCGAGAAGAGCTTGCCCTCGACCTTCTGGAACGAGAAGATGGGCAGCAGTGCGGTGATGATGATCAGCTTGGTGAAGAAGATAGCCTTCCCCAGCTCGGCGCCTCTTTTGCGGATCAGGCCCAGCTTGGAAAGACGGTTGAAGCGCTCCATCCCGAGCTCGCGGGCTTTCTTGTCCAGCAATACGAACAACCCTTCGACCATGACCACGGCTCCGTCGATGATGATCCCGAAGTCAATAGCGCCCAGTGACAGGAGATTCGCCGACATGCCCATAAAGTCGAGACAGATAAAGGCGAACAGCAGCGACAGCGGGATGATGATGGATACGATCAGGGTGGTGCGCCAGTTGAACATGAACAGCGAGACGATCAGCGTCACCAGCAGGATGCCCTCTACCAGGTTGTGCAATACCGTGTGCGTTGCATATTTTATGAGATCTTCGCGGTTGTAGAAAGGCACGATCTTGGTATCCGCCGGAAGGATACGGTCATTCAGGTTGGCCACTGCCGCTTTTAGACCCTTGATCACATGGTCCGGGTTTTCGCCTTTTCGCATCAGTACGAGCCCTTCGACCGCGTCGGGGTTATTCTTGTACTCGCGGGCCTTGCCGGTCGAATCGATCGCGTCGGTACGGCCTACTTCTCCGAGACGGGGCAGGTTGGAGATCCTGACCTCGGCGACATCCTTGACCAATACGGGAATGCCGTTGTTGTCCTCTACGATGATGTTCCTGATCTCGTTGATATCGTTCAACAGCCCGATGCCCCTTACGACATAGGCCTGTGAGTTTTTTTTGATGACGTCACCGCCGATATTGATGTTGCTCTTCCCCACGGCATTGTAGACGTCGAGGGGAGTAATGCCGAGGTTATTGAGCACCTGGGGATTGACCTGTATCTCATAGGTCTTGACCTCGCCGCCAAAACTGACGATGTCGGCCACGCCGGGAACGCTGCGCAGCTGACGGTCGACGACCCAGTCCTGGAGGGTTTTGAGTTCGCGGGTTTCACGGAAGCTGCTCTCCAATGTATACCGGAATACTTCACCCGTAGGGCCGGTGGGTGGCTGGACGTCGGGGTCCACGTTGTCGGGCAGGTCGGCGTTGTGCAGCAGGTTGTTGACCTGCTGACGGGCATAGGTGTCCTGTACCCCGTCCTCAAAGATCAGCTTGACCACCGAGAGGCCGAAGATGGTGGTGCTTCGAAGACTGGTCTTCTTTTGCACCGGGTTCATCGCCAGCTCGACCGGTATAGTAACAAACTTTTCGACCTCCTCTGCGCTGCGGCCGGGCCATTGCGTAATGATCGTGATCTCGGTATTGGTTACGTCAGGAAACGCCTCGATCGGCATGTTCTTGAAGGTGATGATCCCATAAACTACCAGCAGCGCCGTCGCAAAGAAGATGAAATATTTGTTCTTAAGAGAGAAGGCCAGGATACCTTTGAGCACTTTGTTCATCCGATAAAATTATGGTCGGCAAGTTAATGAAAAGTTAAGCGGAAGTTAACCCATTGCCCTGATTAACAAATTAATAGTAAAAAAAATGGAATTTAAGCTTATCGACTTCATTCCATTCCAGCGCGGGCGCCGGCATTTTAAATGTGCGGTTGATTTTCAACAGAGTAGTAGAAAGGGGGGAGAGCCCGTCGACCCGGTAAAGGTCAGTGTCAAAGGATAGATAAAATTGGCGGTAGCGCCGGTAGCCGGGAATCGTCCTTCCATTTATCTCGGTCGGATTCCGCTCGGCGCCGATCATTCCTTCCGCTCCATACCCCGCGGAGACGTTCAGCCACTGCGGAAATCCACTGGAGGCGGGTAAGAACGAGGCGATATTGAAGGACAGCCAGTAGCTCTGACCATTGTAGTCCTTGAGCATGCGCTGGGGCAAATTGCTGCCCAGCTCTGTGGGATGGTAGGACGGGAAGATCGTCCCGTGATAGGAATATTTGAGGCTGATCCGCTGCTGTCCCCATAGGAGATACTGCCCCTCGTATAAAAGGCATCCGGCCAGGTTCGCCAGCATGTCTCCCTTGGAGAATCCCCATTTTTCGGAATGCCCGTCCAGTATCTCGATCATGGACATAAATGCGAGGGCCGTCCCCGTACCGATCAGCGCCGCCGTCCCGGGCCTGACCCCGCCCCAGTGCAGGACGTCGCTCTGGATGGCCGCGATATTGTAGGCCGTAGTCGCGTGTCCAACCTTGTCTACGTTGAGCCATTCGTTGTTGTCGTTGAAGTAGTGGAATTTGCTATGGGCGAATTTTTTATACCAGAGATAGTTGAGGCCGATGGTAATGGCCGTGCCGATGGCGGATTCAACGATGATCGTACCATTGACACGGCCGGGGTTATAAGTAGGTGACGGTTTAAAGAAGTTCTGCGCCGAAAGGGAAAAGCACAGGAGGGACAGGGCGAACGAAAGGCAATATTTTTTCAATTGCATGCCGAAAGATAGGTAAAATATCTATTCGACGGCAGCCTGGTGCTTCCTGTCCACGTTGCGGTAGGCCCATGCAAAGATCAGCGGAAATACCAGCAGCGAGAAGAACATCGCGCACAGTATTCCCCCGATGACCACACGCGCCAGCGGGCGGCTGCTTTCCGAGCCGATGCCATGGGAGATGGCCGCCGGCAGCAGACCGATGGCCGCCATCAGCGCCGTCATCATCACCGGTCTTATCCTCGAGTTGACGCCCAATCTAATGGCCGTGTACAGCGTATTGCTCTCATTGCGCAGGTGTTCCAGGTTGTGCTTGAAAACGGTGATCAGCAGTACTCCGTCCTGTATACAGATACCGAACAGGGCGATAAAGCCGATGCCCGCCGAGATGCTGAAGTTCGTCCCCGTCAGGTGGAGGGCGATCACGCCCCCAACGATCGCGAACGGAACGTTCAGGAACACCAGCCCTGCGTCCTTCAGGTTGCCGAACATGACGAACAGCAGGATAAAGATCAGCAGGAGGCTGATGGGCACCACCTGCTCGAGCCGCAGCGTGGCGCGCTGCTGGTTCTCGAAGTCGCCCTGCCAGACCATGGTATAGCCTTTCTTGAGGGACACCGCCTTGTTCACTTTCTCCTGCGCTTCTGCAATGGTGCTGCCCATATCCCGGCCGCGTACGGAGAACTTGAGGGCTGCATACCTTTCGTTGTCATCCCTGAAGATCAGGCAGGGCCCGGTCTTTTGCAGGATGGTGGCGATCTCCCGTACGGGCACCTTCGACCCGTTCGGGCTCGGTACGAGCAGGTTGCCGATATCGTCTACGGTAGCGCGATAGGCTTCCGGATAGCGAACCCGGATGTCGAACTGTTTGATCCCTTCGTACAACGAAGAGGCTGCTTTCCCGCCGATGGCCATCTGGATGACGGCGTTGGCATCGGCCGTGGCGACGCCGTATAGCGCCATCCGCTGCTGGTCGAGGTCGATATCCAGTTCGGGCTGCCCGATGTTCTTGATGACCCCCAGATCATCGATGCCGCGCACGTGTTTCAGGATCTCGCTTATTTCGGTCACTTTCCCTTCCATATAGTCGAGGCTGTCGCCGAAGACCTTGACGCAGATGGAGCCTTTTACGCCGGAGACGGCCTCTTCGATATTGTCGCTGATCGGCTGGGAGAAGTTGAGGTCCACGCCGGGAAGGCCGGACAGCTTTTCGTGCATCTGGTCGACGAGCTCGTCCTTTGTGATATGCGGGTTCCATTCGTCTTCCGGATACAGGATGATGTCGAATTCGTTGTTGTAAAAGCCGGTCACATCCGTCCCGTCGTCGGGGCGTCCTGTCTGGGATGCGACGGTCTTTACCTGCGGGAAGCCCATGAGGATGCTCCGCACCTGTCTGGCCGTCTGTACGCTCTCGTCCAGCGAGGCGCTATACGGCAGCTGTGCTCTCAACCAGATGGCGCCCTCGTCCAGCTCGGGCAGGAATTCCGACCCGAGAAGGGTAAAGGCATAGAAGCCGCCGATGATGATGAGAAAGCTGACGGCAATGGTCGTCCTCTTGTGCTTCCAGTGGAACATAAAGCCTTTCACCATCATCGCGGTCAGGAAATGGGCGAAGGGATTGTGCTTCTCGTGGACGTTCTTGCGAAGGAGGACGTTGATGAGCACCGGCACCAGCGTGAGCGTCGTGATCAGCGCCCCCAGCAGCGCGAATCCAAGGGTATAGGCGAGGGGAGAGAAAAGCTTTCCTTCCACCTTCTGGAAGGCAAAGATCGGCAGCAGACCCGTGATGATGATCAGCTTCGCGAAGAAGATGGCCTTGCCCAGCTGGGTCCCCTGCCTGCGGATCAGCCCCATTTTCGCCATTTTATTGAACCGCTCCATACCCACTTCGCGCGCCTGGTGGTCGAGGATCACGAACAGCCCTTCGACCATGACCACGGCGCCGTCGATGATAATGCCGAAGTCCACGGCGCCCAGCGACAGAAGGTTAGCCGACATGCCCATCAGGTGCAGACAGATAAAGGCGAACAGTAGTGCCAGCGGGATGATGATAGATACGATCAGCGTGGTCCGCCAGTTGAACATGAATATCGAGACCAGCAGGGTTACCAGCAGGATGCCTTCTACCAGGTTGTGCAATACAGTGTGGGTCGCGTAGTGAATGAGGTTCTCCCGGTCGTAGTAGGGAATGATTTTCGTGTCCTTCGGGAGGACCAGGTCGTTCAATTTGTCGATCTTTTTCTTGACAGCCTGCACCACTTCGGTCGGGTTCATACCCTTTCGCATGATGATGATGGCTTCGACGACGTCGTCCTGGTCTTCGACTGCGGCGTGGCCTGCCCGGGTCGACGGAGGAGACCCGCCCGAAGGGCCGCCATTAGCCTTATTGGATGAGGGAGTACCACTATTGGTATGGTCCTCCACGTGATCCGCCCGCCCCACGTGGCCCAGCCTTGGGAGGTTGGATATCTCGACTTCGGCGACGTCCTTGACCAGGACCGGAACTTCGTTGATATTGGTGACGATGATATTTCGGATCTCGTGTATATCGTTCAGCAGGCCGATGCCCCGCACCACATAGGCCTGGTTGTTCCGAACGATAAAGTCGCCGCCGATATTGATATTGCTTTTCTGAACGGCGGAGAATACGTCCAGCGGCGTGATGCCTAAGTTAGAGAGCTTGCCCGGGTCCACCTTTATCTCATAGGTCTTGACGCGGCCGCCAAAGCTGACGATATCGGCGACGCCCGGGACGGCCCGCAGCTGGCGGTCGATCACCCAGTCCTGCATGGTCTTGAGCTCGCGTTCGTCACGGATGCCGCTCTTCAGCGTATAGCGGAATATCTCCCCGGTAGGCCCCGTCGGAGGCTGTACCTGCGGCTGGATACCATCCGGGAGTGTGACATTCGCCAGCAGGGAATTGACCTGGAGACGTGCGTCCTTGTCTACGACCCCGTCCTCGAAGATCAGCTTTACGTAGGAAAGCCCGAAGATGCTGGTCGAGCGAAGGGATATCTTCTGCTGCACAGGGTTCATCGCGATCTCGATAGGGATGGTGATGAATTTCTCGATCTCTTCCGCGCTCCGGCCCGGCCACTGGGTGATGATGCTTATTTCTGTATTGGTGACGTCGGGAAAAGCCTCGATCGGCATGCTCCTGAAAGTGAGTATGCCGGATACCAGCAACAGCAGCGTACAGAAGAATATGAAGTAGCGGTTCTTTAAAGAGAACCCAATAATAGCCCTAAGAAGCTTATTCATCTTCCTTAAAGTTGAAAGGTTTTTAATAAAAAGATGCAGCCACCCCGTCCGGAGAGATGGGGTTTCGTTAGATCAGCAGGCTTCTTAGGTCAGTCAGATATATGAGGAGAGTACTAGCTGTTTAGTGCGTTATAAATAAGGATCGCCTGGGTAGTAATTACCTTGTCGCCGTCGTTCACTCCCGAGGCCAGATAGGTTCTTTCACCAACGGTATTGATCACCTGAACAGGCGTGATCTTTACATCCGTTTTGCTGTTGTACACGAGTACGTAGTACTGGCTATGGTCGAAGATCAGGGCCTGGGAAGGGATGCTCAGGCACTGTTTGTTCTCTTTGTCGGAGACGGTAATGCTGGCGTACATCTCGGGTTTCAGCAGGTAGTCAGGGTTGGGCAGCACTACCCGGACCTTCATGACCTTGCTGGAAGGGTCGAGGACGTTCATCACCTTGTCGATCTTGCCTTTGAACACTTTGCCAGGATAGGCGAGGGTAGTAACGTCGACATTCTCGCCCTGCTTGATCAAAGAAATATTCGATTCGTAGACGTTGGCCTGGATCCAGACATCTTTGAGGTCGGAGATAGTGAACAGCGACGTGCTGTTGTCACTGCGGATAGCCATGTTGTTGATGGCCGATTTCTGAACTATAAAGCCGCTGATGGGAGCCTTGACAACGAATTCGCCCTGGGTGCTGCCGCCGTTGATCTTCAGGACCTGCTGAACGCGGTTGAGCTCGGACTTTGCCTGCTGCAGCGTCACTTCCGCATTCAGCGAGTCGGTCATGGAGGCGAGTCCGCTCTTGTAGAGGTCCTTGGTCTTTTGCAGATTGGTCTCTGCCACGCGCAGGTTGGACTGGGCGTTGATAAGGTCGTTGCCGTATCCGGCCATCTCGGCGCTGCGGATGACCGCCAGCACCTGCCCGGCCTTGACGTAGTCGCCCAGGGCGACCTTGACGTCCTGGACATTCCCCGTGACCAGCGCGTTGACAGGGACGACGTGGTCTTCGTCCGAACCGACCTTACCGGTCAGCGTAATGGCGTTGATCAGCTGCGAGGTCTTCACCGTATCAATCCGCAGGGTCTTCATGACGGTGTCGGGGATAGCGAATTTTTCTTTTTCTGCAACCGGCTTGTTAGCCTCGGAGCTGCAGGACTGGAGCAGAACGCTTCCGACGAGGGCGAAGGAGAGCAGCGAACTGACAGATCTACAAATATTTTTCATC
>JAFDYE010000705.1 GCA_018267585.1 Bacteroidota bacterium | reverse complement strand
CGCTCCAGTTATTGATCGCCCAGGTGGAGCCGCCGTCGAGGCTGAACCGGTAGCCGTCGTCGCCGCCGACGGTGATGATATAGTTGCCATAGGGCAGGTTCTGCTGCAACTGATAGCGGGCGCTGAACTGTTCGGTCACCACATAACAGCTATTCGTATAGTAGTTGCCGTTGCTGGTGCCAAAACTCTCGTCGAAGGTAGGGTTGTTGGCCGCGCCTTCGGTAACGTCGCCTTTGTAGGTGTCGAAGTTCATGCCCTGGTAGATATGTCCCTGCCAGACGTTGTTGGCGCCATAGGCCGTGGGGCTTCCGCTGCCTGTGCAGTTGTATACCAGGTTGAAGGAGACGCGGTTGCCGCCGCCGTTCTCATAGTATTCCAGGACAAGATTTGTCGTGCCGGTGAGCGAGACGGTGATGCTGCTGGTGGTATAGCCGTGGTCGTTCCAGTTGTTGATAGCCCATGTCGTTCCGCCGTCGATGCTGAGGCGATAGCCGTCGTCGCCGCCGACGGTGATGGTATAGCTGCCGATGAGGGACTGTTTTAGCTTATAGCGCATGCTGAACTGTTCGGTATAGACGCTGCAACCGTTGGTCGTGTAATTGACCTGGTCGCCGCCGAAGCTTTCGTCGAAATTCGGACTGGATGAGGCGCCTTCGGTGACATATCCCTGGTAGTAGTTGAATGCGGTGCCTTTGTAGGCGTAGCCGATCCATACATTATTTGTTCCGTAGGTGCTCTGGTCTCCCTGAGAGGTGCTGCAGGCCTGGGCCAATGTCCGGTAGGTGGAGAGGGCCAGAAGAAGGAATACGAGAGATCTTTTTGCAAAGGATACGTAGATAGGGCTCATTTATTACAGTTTAATAGGCAGTCCTACGTATTGCCAGGAGGGTGCCAAACTGTAAATGATTGGTTTGTAGGCTGTTGCGTCGTTTTTAAACGGAGAGTCGTTCCCTGTGTGGGAAGGAAATCCCTAAAATGGATGTATGTCCCGGTCAGTACTGGCCGGACCGTGTTTTGGAGGTTGTATCGATGATATACTGGCTGGCGTTGCCATTGCCCTGGTCAACGCCCTCGGCTCCGGGGGGAGGCGTTTTCTCGATGATCCCGTCACCGCCGGCGTAGAGGCTGGAGGGTGGGATGCTGTCGGGTTTGGCGAAGCGGGCGTTGCGGTTGAGGCCCAGTGATTTGTCGGCAAGGGCTTTCTGAAGGAAGTATTCCACGATGGGGCGGGCGGCCTGTCCGCCGTCGCCTACGCCGGCGCCCATATGGATGAATCGGTCGTCGCAGCCCACCCAGACACCTGCCAGCAGTTGTGGGGTATATCCGATGAACCAGGCGTCGGAGTTGTCGTTGGTGGTCCCCGTCTTGCCGCCCATTTCCGCGAGGCCGAGGCGTTCGCGCAGGCCCTTCGCCGTACCAAAGTCCACGGGTCCCTGCATCATCCGGGCCATGGTATATGCGGTCACCTGGTTGAGCACCTCTTTCTGTTTGGAGGTGAAGTCGGCCAGGAGGTTGCCGTGCTTGTCTTCTATGCGGGCGATATAGTAGGGTTCGACGTTGAGGCCGCCGGTAGGGAACATGGTATAGCCGCTCATCATCTCGTAAAGCGAGAGCTCGCAGGCGCCGAGAGCCAGCGAGGGGTAGGGTTGGACGGCGGTGGGGATATTGATCTGCTTGAGGAATTCGGCGAAGCGATCGGGGCCTTTGGGGCCGAATGATTTCATGATATAGGCCGCTACTTCGTTGATCGACCAGGTGAGACCCGTGGCCATGGTCCGGGTGCCGCTGACATTGGGTCTTGCCTTTGCCGGTACGTAGGCGTTGTATTCGGGGAAATATTGCTGGACGGCTTCGCACTCGGTCTCGGGTGTGAAGTTGAAGTCTTCGATAGCGAGGCTGTACAGGAATGGTTTGATGGAGCTGCCCACCTGCCGTTTGGTCGAGAGGTTGACGTGGTCGAACTTAAAGGTCTTGAAGTCGATGCCGCCTACCCAGGCTTTTATTTCGCCGGTGAAAGGGTCCATGACCATAAAACCGGTCTGGAGCATTTGGCGGTGATATTTGATGGAGTCCAGCGGGGTCATCACGGTATCTTTCTCGCGGGTCGGCGTCCAGGCGAATACCCTCATCCTGACGGGTGTGTTGAAGCTGGCTTTCAGCTCGGCTTCCGACATGCCTGCTTCTGCTCCGCTGCGCCAGCGTTCGCTGCTGTGCATGGCCGCCTCGAGCACGTTGGCGTGGTCCTGCCATACTTCGCCTTTCTTGATGGCGGTGCGCGAGTCGAGCTGGCGTTGGAGGACGGGCATCTGGCGGGCTACGGCTTCGTCGGCATATTGTTGCATCCGCGGGTCGACCGTCGTATATATCTTGAGCCCGTCCTGGTACAGGTTATAGGGCTGTCCGGTAGCCGGATTGGTGTGTTCCCTGCACCATTTTTTCAGGTCGCCGCGCAGGATGTCGCGGAGATAGGGGGCGATTCCGTTGTTCTCGTCCAACTTGCGGTAGTGGCTGATGTCGATGGGCTTTGCCTTGAGGGCTGTGGCTTCCGCTTCGCTGAGATAGTTATGTGAGGCCAGGCGGTTCAGGACGACGTTGCGTCTTTCGGTGGCTGCCCTTGGATTGGTGCGGGGGTTGAAGAGGCTCGGGTTATTGACCATGCCAACCAGGACGGCCGCTTCGTCGGGGCTGAGGTCGGCGGGCTCTTTCTGGAAGAAAGTGCGGGCGGCGCCCCGGATGCCGTATACGTTGTCGCTGAAGGAGACGTCGTTCAGATACAGCGTCAGGATCTCTTCTTTGGTGAAGTTGCGTTCCAGCTGGATGGCGATTATCCATTCCTTGAGTTTCTGGATGACGCGGCCGATCTTGTTGTGGGAGCGTTCGCCGTTGAACATGTTCAGGGCCAGCTGCTGGGTAATGGTGCTGCCGCCGCCATCCCTGCCTAATTTGAGCACTGCGCGAAGGACGGCCTTGCCGTCGATGCCCGAGTGTTCATAGAAACGTTCGTCTTCGGTGGAGACGAGGGCGTGGATGACATTGGGAGAAATATCTTTGTAGTCGACGTGGACGCGGTTGCCCCTTGAGGTATAGTATTTTCCCATCGAGCTGCCGTCGGCGGCATAGACCTCAGATGCGAGCGTGAGGGATGGATTTTCGAGCTCATGGAGGGAAGGCAGCTTGCCGAATACGCCTGTTACGATGCAGGTAATAAGGGCGATAAAGCCTACCAGGCCGATAAAGAAGAGAGCCCAGAAAATACGGATGACTTTGCGCATAATGTAATATCGGTAATTACCCTAAAAAATTGTGCAAATGGCCGGTTAAAAATCGGGTCATCGGCCGGTTCAAAAAACCCGTTGTTTTATCCGGTTCATGAAGGCCTCGCGGAATTTTTCGCTGATGGGTATTTGTATGGTCCCGATGAAGACGTGGTTGTCTTTTATCGCATCCAGCCTGGATAAATTGACAATATACGAGTTATGGATGCGTGCAAAGGATGGGGACAGTTGGTCTTCGATGTCTTTCAGGCGCCGGTAGACGAGGAGGCGCTGTTCGGGGGTGACGATGCGGGCATATTCTTTTTCGCCCTCGATATAGAGGATATCTTTTAACAATACCTTTTGGAGCGTCCGGCCGGATTTGATGAAAAAATATTCGTCCTCTCTGATCAGCGCCGGGGCGGCTTCGGCAGATGGGGGAACGGCATCGCGGGAGGGTGTGCCGGTTCTGGCGAAGAAGGAGTCTATCTTCTGCATTGCCGCATAAAAGCGCTTGAGCGTTATCGGTTTGAGGAGGTAGTCGATGGTAGGGAAGGAATAGCTTTCGGCGGCATATTCCGAATAGGCGGTGGTGAAGACGATATGGGTCGAAGGCGGCAGCAGGGCTGCCATTTCCATGCCGGTCAGCTGGGGCATATTGATATCCAGAAAGATGAGGTCTACGTGGTCGTTTTTGAGGAAGGCGAGGGCTTCCCGCGCGTCGTAGCATTTGGCGCGCAGGTCCCAGCCGGTGTTCTGCCGGATGAACATTTCCAGCAGGCTCACTGCGTTGGGTTCGTCGTCGACGATGATACAGCTCAGATCAGTGCTCATGGCAACGGGATTTTTAGGTAGGCTTTAAAACAGGTCTCGGTACGGGTGACGTTGAGTTCAAAAAGGCGTCCGTAGAGTAAATTTAGGCGTCTTTGCAGGTTTTCGAGTCCTGAACCTTCTTTACGAAAATGGGGAGGGTCTTTGGGCAGGGCGTTCTCGGTCAGAAAAAGCAGGTTGCCATCGGAGGTCTGGAGGGAAAGCCGGACGTGGTTGCCGGTAGCGCTCCGGTCGATGCCGTGCTTGAAGATATTTTCGACAAAGGTCATCAGCAGCATGGGAGGGAGGAGCGGATCGCCTTCGCAGTCCTTTTCAAATTCCACTCTTACGCCGTGGCGTATGCGAATTTCTTCGAGCGCGATATAGTTCTCGAGGAACTTGATCTCTGTCGACAGGGCGACCATTTCTTTCGGGCTTTCGTCTACGAAATAGCGCATGATGTCGGAGAGCCGGCCGATCAGCAGGGCTGTACGGGGCGCTTCCCGGTAGGCTTCGTAGTAGATATTATTGAGCGTGTTGAACAGGAAGTGGGGCTGTACCTGTGATTTGAGGAGGTTCAGCTCGGCCTGGCTTTTTTGTTCGAGCATTTGCTGGGCCTGGCGTTTGAGACGGAAGTAGGCGATGGCGATGCGGAATACAAAACTGAGGAGGTAGATGACCAGGCCGGTGGCGAAAAAATAGACCAGGGTCTCGGCGGTCAGCGACTCGGGCTTGCCTTTCAGGAAGTAGTGATTGTACAGCCAGATGGAAAGGATGGCGCGGCCTGTACTCACTGCGGCCAGCATGAGTACGGCGCCGGCGGTATAGGCCATGATCCGGCCTTTCTCGTAGAGCTTAGGGAACAGCAGGCTGATGTTGCCATAGATGATGATGGCGTAGAAGAAGCTGTTCATGGCGCTGTAGGTGAGCGCCTGAACGACTCCGTCCATGGGCAGGTAGGAGAGGAAGTTCAGCAGGAACAGGGTACCCCAGACGAGCAGCTGCAGCTGCACCGGGGTGGCATTGCGAAAAGACATGCGCATTGCGTAAAGTTAGGCCAATTTTTTCCGGACGGGGTATCTTTTCAGCGATCCGGCGCGTTGCTTCAATGGTTGGATATCCCCGGGTTTATTAAAAAACGGGGCGGGGTGGTTGAATCGATTTTGGCGGGTTGAGGGAGGGGGAGAGATTTGCCGGATAAATCCTTTTTTATGCGTCTATTTTATCTGGTCATGCTATGGTTATTATTGCTGCTTGCGGGCAGGGCGATCGCGCAGGACGGAGGCGCCTCCGCGGGTGGGAAAGCCGATACCGTTCGTCCGGGCAAGGGTGCGCTGCCTGCCCATTCCCTGAAGCCGGGTTTGAGGCAATACCTATTGTGCTAT
Source organism: Bacteroidota bacterium (assembly GCA_018267585.1). GTDB lineage: Bacteria > Bacteroidota > Bacteroidia > Chitinophagales > Chitinophagaceae > Puia. The sequence continues at coordinate 2,986 of JAFDYE010000705.1, read as the reverse complement.
CAGGACCCGAAGAATGACAGGAAGCTGACCTTCTGGTACTGGGTGCGGGATATCGTGGTGCAAAAACAGGGTGAAAGGGAAGTTTATGTGATCACCCAGCACTGGTATGGCAGCGATAGCGGCAGCTACCGGCGGGTCTACTCCATTAATGACGCCGGGGATTTTGCGCCGCTGTATCATCGCGAGCTGGTAAAGGGGAAGCAGAATGCCTATGACTGGAAGGGAGACGGTATTGTCGGGGCTGATAGCGTGGAGGGCAACGTGCGTAGGGGCTTCCGCCTGGCTTTTGACCAGCCGAACTACAACTGGAACCTGGATATCGAGACGTTCGAGCTGTTGCCGCTGGCGGAGGGCAAGGCCTTCCTGATCAATTTCTATGATGCGGGGCATGAGACGCCGAAGTATGTGCGATATACGGTCAGCGGCAGCGAGCGGATCCGGCTGCTCGACGGGCAGGAGACGGACTGCTGGGTTTTGCGGACGGAGGGGACTATGAAGGGTGGGGACTATACCGAGACCTATTGGATCAGCAAGAAGGGGCACGAGTTCCTGAAGGAAGAGGATCATTTTAATGGGATGGTCCGGTATAAGGTGAGGATGCCGGATGCGATGCCGGATATCCGAAAAGGATTTGTGCCGCAGGCCGGTTCGGAGAATCACAATTCCCGCTGACCATTTTTGGGCGTATTGGCCCGCATGCCAAAAAAAATAGTGATTTTTTAGCCCCCGGAGGTCATATCCGGGGGCTGTTTTTTTTCAAAAATGGCTGATTTATATGACGGGGTAGATGGAGAATATTCAATTGAGCGCCAAGTTTTTGATAAAATCATAAAAAATTGTGAACAGGTTGTTAACGCCTTTTTCATAAGGCACTGTTTAATAATTAATTAACAAAGGAAGTCATAAATATTGCATTTATTTAATATTCGATCAATTAGTGGCTTATTTCATTTTTTGCCTATCTTTATCCAGGAATTAAATGTATTAGTTTTTTGTTAATATGAAATCCTGCAAATTATGAGCAAAATCACTCTTAAAAGATTCTTACCCTTCTTCTTGCTGGTGGTGGTAGCCGTTGCGGCTGTTTTTATTCCCAGTTTGCCCACCAGCGTTGATGAAAGTAAGTATAGCCCGGCGGATATTACCTGGATACTGGTAGCTACGGCCCTTGTATTCCTGATGACGCCTGCCCTGGCCTTTTTTTATGGAGGGATGGTCAATCGCAAGAACGTCCTTTCCACGATGATGAAGAGCGTGGTAGCTGCCGGGGTGGTCGGGGGGTTGTGGATCGTGGTTGGCTACAGCCTTTGTTTTGGTGATTCGATCGGCGGGATCATCGGCAATCCTTTGACGCATCTTTTTTATAAGGGCGTGGTATCCGGTCCGGCATGGGGTCCGGCGCCGACCATTCCCAAGGCATTGTTCTCCATGTTCCAGCTGATGTTCGCGATCATTACGCCGGGCCTGGTAGTAGGGGCGATCGCCGAGCGGATGCGTTTTTCGGCCTATGTGCTGTTCACAGTGTTGTTCAGTCTGCTGGTTTACGCTCCCCTGGCGCACTGGAGCTGGCACCCGGATGGCTTTCTGGCCAAGATGGGCGCTCTTGACTTCGCCGGCGGCACGGTGGTGCATATCTCAGCGGGCTGCGCGGCCCTGGCTGGTGCGCTGGTGCTCAAACGGAGAAAGGTGCATATCGAGCGCGTGGAGACGCACCCTGCCAATATTCCTTACGTGCTGATCGGTACGGGGCTCCTGTGGTTCGGGTGGTTCGGTTTCAACGCCGGTTCTGCACTTGGCGCCAATTCGCTGGCTGTCAGCGCTTTCTCCACGACCAATACCGCTGCTGCTGCAGCGGGTCTTTCCTGGATGTTCTTCGACGTGCTGAGGGGCAAAAAGCCTTCGGTGGTTGGTTTCTGCGTCGGTGCGGTGGTCGGCCTGGTGGCTATCACCCCTGCTGCGGGCTATGTAGCCATACCCCAGAGCATCTTTATCGGTGTGCTGGCCGCTATCATTTCGAATATGGCCGTGCATTTCAAGGCGACCAAAACGGTCCTCGACGATACGCTGGACGTGTTCCCCTGTCACGGTCTTGGAGGCATTGTTGGGATGCTGCTGACCGGTGTGTTTGCGACAGTGACCGTCAACAAGGCCGGGGCGAATGGTCTGGCGTACGGCAATGCGGGCTTCTTCTTCACTCAGCTGAAGGCCATGCTGATCGCCGTTACCTATAGCTTTGTGGTCTCTTACGCGATCTTCAAGTTTGTGAATTTCATCGTGCCACTGCGGGTGAGCGAAGAGGAGGAAGAGGAAGGCCTCGAGGCCAGCCAGCACGACGAGAAGTATACCCAGGGTACCCTGCTGGTTGCCACTCCCAAAGGGCTGGAAGAGCACGAAGTGATGTAAAATATTCCGCGCTATCTTATTGGAAGGCTGGTCGAATGACCGGCCTTTTTTTTATTTTTACCCCCGCTATGATCACTAAGGAAGTACTCGCCGAAGCAAGAAAACTGTGGGACTATCACCATCTGTACCACGTACCGGCCCCGTCCGATTGCATACTGGTGCTCGGGAGCCATGACCTCCGCGTTGCCGACCGGGGAGCAGAATTATACCTGCAGGGGCTGGCGCCAATCCTGTTGTTCTCCGGGGGACTCGGCTATCTTACCAAGGGTCTTTGGACGGAGCCGGAGGCAGACCAGTTTGCCCGTATTGCGCTGGACAGGGGTGTGCCGTCGGAAGCGATCTTTATCGAGAGCAGGTCTACGAATACCGGGGAGAATATCCGGTTCTCCCGTCAGCTGCTGGAAGAGAAAGGACTGCATCCGCACAGTTTTCTGCTGGTGCAGAAGCCCTATATGGAAAGGCGCAGTTATGCGACCTTCAAGAAGCAGTGGCCCGACAAGGAGCTGCTCGTCACTTCGCCGCAGATCGCGCTCGATGACTATGCCACCGAAGAGATACCCATGGAGCGGGTGATCAACAGCAT
>JAFDYE010000704.1 GCA_018267585.1 Bacteroidota bacterium | reverse complement strand
GACCTTTGTCGATTTGGGCAGTTCGTCGACGACATAGCCCTGGGGTATCTCCATCGTAAAAATATAGTTGTCGTCGGTGGCATAGGGCATTTCGACCGGGTATTTACGTTCGGCGGCGGTGAAGGGGTTGGTGCGCAGATCGTTCCACAGCATCGGATTGATATACACGACATCGCTGCCCGGTGGATTGTTGAATACGAAATCATAATGCACTTTCGCCGGCAATTCGGGGTGGTTCAGGCTGTCGATGCCGCCGTTCTTTATGGTAAGGTCGTCGCCAAAGGCTGTCTGTACATCCTTGAAATATTCTCTTTCGCCTTTTTTTATCATCAGCTGACGGAGATTATAGGATTCCTGGTCGCCCAGGGTAGTCTGATAGCCGCCTTCCATTCCTTTTTCCGCGTTGGCGAGAAGGACCATTGTCACGCGTCTTTCCTTCAGCGAATCTGCCTCGAAATAGACGGAGGCGGAATCTTTCCTGCTGATGATACGCGCATGTCCGTTGTAGCAGTCGCCGGGGAGACGGCCGAAGCCGAGATCGGGATGGGACGCGTCCAGGTACCAGGCCTCGTCGCCCAACTTCAGCCGGGCGACGACATAGTTCAGCTTGTTCAGGACCGGATAGGAAGAAAGATTATACCCATAGTCCCTCGTGCTGAGCACAACGGGGTCTGCCTGCCAGCCCCTCCGGCGCAGCATGGCGATCAGCAACAGGTTGATATCTCCGACCGTGCCGCTGTTCTTCTTTACGACGTCCCGCAACGTGGTCGTTATATATTTATCGTCGTGATCCGTGCAGGTAAAATGACTGCTGACAAAGTAATAGATGGACCTTGCCTGTTCCTGTGCCGCTGTCCCGCTGCCTGCGGCCTTGTCCACAAGGTCATCCAGCCAGTCGTTGTCTTCTGCGATAGGAAGCCCGAAGTCCTCTCTTTCCAGCAGCTCATCCGTAGCCTTCGCCCAGTTGTTGGTCCAATCCCTGTATTCGCTTCCATTATAGGTCTTGGAGAGCTGAAATTCGAGGCGGTCGAGGTAATTGACCGGCGTGTACAAATAGCGTTCGGCTCGCAGCGCGGGGATATCCTTCATTGCCCACTGGTGTTTGGTCGTACGGGCATGCACATACAGGTCTTGATCCTGAGTGCCCAGAGCAAACCGGTCCGCCTTCTCCGTTACCCGGTAGGATTCATTGCCTTCGCTGCCCTTGTCGATAACATAGCCGTGGATGCCATTCCGGACGACTACGTAAAAAAGGGCCTGGGGAATGCTCACCTGGTATTCGCTCCAGAGACTGGGATACTTATCGGACTGGAATGACCAGGAAGGCAGGTTATAGGCGTATGGCGAAGTCTCGGTGTATGTAAATTCGATAATGGAACCTTCCTTTACGGCCGGCAGCGTAAATTTCATCTCCGTATGGTTCTTATCGATCTTTGTCGAATAGATATCCTGCTTGTCCAGGTGGGTCTCGGTGATATGTCCGTTCTCCAGATTGTAGGTCGTTGCGACCACTTCGGAGAGCGTTTCCCCATCGTCGTCGCCGATATACAGCATCAGGCG
>JAFDYE010000703.1 GCA_018267585.1 Bacteroidota bacterium | reverse complement strand
CACCCAGGGACTCCCTTTGAATAAAAGCCGGTCGAACTCCCGTTCGCCGACCAGGTGCTGGACGGCGCCTACTGCCGCCGCCGGCGACCAGGCATCGGGCAGCCCTTTCATCCTGCCGATATTGTCGATGGGATGGCCTCCCGCGGGACTGACAGTGTACATATAGCCGGCGAAGATGCCCATCGTCCGGTCATAGCCCGCGCTGCGGCCCGTCGCCACCACGAGGCCGATGCGGTCGTCCGTATTGCCGACCCAGCTTTCGGTGTCCCATATGCGTACCCGGCCGTTTGGCGACTTGCGGTTGACCCATTCGGGGTAGAGCACCGGCGACTCGATACCCTGGTAGTGAATGCTGCAAAAGTCGAAGACCGGCAGGAAGCTCATCCGGCCGTCGGCGAATAGCTTGTCCCAGGCATTGGAGTTCGAGTCGCCTCCGCCGACCAGGACTTCCGCGCCCTCTTTCCGGGCCGCCAGCACCGCGTCGGCCATGGCGGTATAGATCTCCCTGTAGCGGGGTATATCGGCCTGCCAGCCCGAGATCGACATTCCTTCCCAGGGCTCGTTCCAGAGTGAGACGGCGGTGACGGGTCCCGCGGGCCATCCGTATTTGACGCAAAGCCGCCGGACGAACTGCGTGAAATCCGCGTCGGCGGAAGGCAGCCAGGCAAAGTCCTGCTTGGTCTTGCGCATCGTATTCGTGCTGTCGAGGTGGGCGCGGGGCATACCCAACGGCATCGGGGCGGTACCCGCGCCAAACATGAGCAGCACCGTTATATTCTTTTCCTTGTACTCTTTCAGTTTCCTGTCCAGCGTCTCCATCTTCGCCGCGAAGTCCGGGGCCGTCGTAGGAGTATAGTCTACGCTCATGCGGATGGCCTGGACGCCAACCCGGTGCAGGAAATCGGCGCCCATATCGTCCAGCGCCTGCCGCGGATACTGCAGCCGTCGCGGACTGGCGGCATAGGTGCGTACGAGGCTGGTGACGAGCCTGCGGCCGTATTTTCCCAGGTCCATCACAAGCGCATAGCCGCCGAACGCAGAAGGGATGGCCGGTCTGATCTCCAATTCCTTCCTGCCGCGCGCGGGGATATCGATATCCACCGGCAGGGAGCCGAGGTCTGCCAGCTTTACCATTTCCGGCAGCCAGACGTCGTTGGGCCTTCCCCTGGTGCCATAGCGGATGATATCGATCCTGCCCTTTGTCTGTATGGGCTGGTCGCCGTTGTTGACGACGGCAATGGTATAGGCCGGCTTGTCTTCCGGCCACCATACGCCGGTCGCGACGGCAGAACTGACCGGATAGACGTCGTAGTCATAATGGTGGAGATCATTGGTCACGCCGAGGACCTTTTCATAGTCGACCCAGTTCTGCGGTGGGACCATCTGGGCGCGGCTGCTTGCTGCTATCAGGAGACAAAGGACCAGGATACGATTTGCCATCACTTCTTTATAAATTTACTTTCGGCTATTTTTTTACCGCTGGCCGCGTCAGCGATCGTAAGGATATATATTCCGCGCTGCAGGTCGGCGATGCCGATCGAAAAAAGTCCGCTGCCCTTGATCCTCGAAGCGCGCAGGACCCTTCCCGAGAGATCGACGATGCGGATCCCCAGGTCATTGGCCACGGATCTGTTCAAATTTACTATCAGGGACTTTTCAACAGGATTAGGATAGACCAGGGCTATTGAAGTCGTCGTCTTGGACACCGGCGCCAGTGAAGTCGCGGTATCGGCAGGGTTCCAGCGATAAACAACGACCTTGCTGCCGTTGTAGTCGTCCTTCGTAATGAGATATTCTCCCGTCGACTTATGATAGGCCTGAACGCCGTATTCCGAGTCGGTGTCATTGCCGGCATATACGCCACCCGTAGGGGTCAGCGTGAGTACGAGGCTGCCCGTCGTCAGGCTGAATACGTCGATATTGGGGATCGCATAGTATCCGATAAAGACATAGTCACCGGCGACCGCCATGGATTTGCCCTGCGCCCGCGACAGGGTGATCACGGTATTCGGCGTCCTGTTGCCGGCAAGCCAGCCGTTGTAGACCTCGATGCGATTGCCGATGAGGGTCCAGTCGGTGCTGCCGCCGGCGAGCACCATCTTGTCGCTGGACGGGATATAGCCGAGGCGGTTGAGGGGAACGATAGACGCCGGCGTCGGTGTGGCAACGACGGGTCCATAGATGGGCCTGCCGCCCGGGGTAAAGCCCGTCAGCGGATAGTGCTGGATGGCGTTGGTCTTGTCATAGCTCATCCACCGGTCGCCGGTAGAGT
>JAFDYE010000702.1 GCA_018267585.1 Bacteroidota bacterium | reverse complement strand
CTCCGTCGGAGGTATTCTGGACATGAAGACCCTCATCGCCCCAGGTACTTCCCAGACATTTTTGCCACTCCACATAGGGAGTCTGACACCGTGCTATAAAGGATAATAACAGCAGGCAAGGCAGGAAAAGGAAAGATTTTCTCATTTTCAGTCAGGGGTAGTGGTTGCCGTAAAACTAATAAAATTATCTGACCAGCACCACCGTTCCCCTCATCACCTGCTGCGTCCCGTCAGCGAAGCCCATATGGATCTATTAGACATAGGCCCCCACAGGACCGGCCTGGCGCATAAAAAAAGCCCCCCGGTCGCACCGGAGGGCTCTATAACACAACTTATTGGTATTGACTACTTATTCGGCTGCGGCGGTCATTGCCGTCGTCGGGTTTGATAAAAATATCCCGCCTCCGGCAAATCTCTTATTGATTGTCCTTCGGACATACGCCGCTGTTCGCCTCACTTGTTCGGCTGCGGCGTATAGCGCAGGTAGGGCTTGATCTCCCTGACCCCCTTCGGGAACTTCTTCTTCGCGTCTTCCGTAGTGATGGACGGAACGACGATAACGTCTTCCCCTTCCTTCCAGTCGGCGGGCGTAGCCACGCTGTGGTTGGCAGTCAGCTGCAGAGAATCCAGCACGCGCAGCACTTCGAGGAAGTTACGGCCGGTGCTGGCAGGATAGGTGATGATCAGCTTGACGAGCTTGTCCGGCCCGATGATCACCAGCGATCTTACCGTGGCGGTAGCCGAGGCGTTGGGATGGATAAATTCATAAAGAGTGCTCACCTTGCGGTCCTCATCGGCGATGATAGGGAACTGAACGTCTACCTTCTGCGTTTCGTTGATGTCCTTGATCCATCCTATATGTTTGTCGACGGGGTCCACGCTCAGAGCCAGGACCTTGGTTCCTCTCTTGGCGAACTCGTCCTTCAGCGCCGCAGTCCTTCCCAATTCGGTCGTACACACAGGCGTATAGTCAGCGGGGTGGGAGAACAGGATACCCCAGGAATTGCCCAGGTATTCGTAGAAGTCGATATCACCAATCGATGTCTTGGCTTGGAAATTGGGGGCTTTGTCCCCGAGACGTAAACTCATAACGTATTTTTTTTGTAAGTTAAGCAAACTCCGCCTTCGCGGACAGCGAAGATATTACTTCCCTATCAGAGTTGTAGACTTTTCGATAAATTTTTCGTTAAATGCCGTCCAGCGGCGGTTTGCCCTCCCCGGCGGGTCACCTTCCGGCCGGCCCCGTTTCCCGCGGACCTCCCCCGCGGATCCCCCGACCGTTGCCCTTCCCCTTCCAAAAACCAGCCCATCCCCCTAAGTCGACTTATTTCTCCCATCGGCGACCCCTCTCCCATCGACACTCTCCCTCCCATCAACGTTCTCCCACCCATCCGCGACCTGTTTCCCATCGGCGCCCCCCTCCCACCAGTATCCCTCTCCCAACCTTTGTACCCCCATTCTTCCCCTTCCCTCT
>JAFDYE010000701.1 GCA_018267585.1 Bacteroidota bacterium | reverse complement strand
ATCAGCCTTTGTTTCCTCACCTGCTGTGCGTGGGCGGGGAGGGTGGCTGCGAGGGCGAGAAGGGCAATAAAACTAGATAGTTTTATATGCTTTTTCATATTCTGTTTTTTTAGTATGATTTATTTGTCTTACGATCTCGAGCTGGTGATTCAGCAGCTCCATCTGCAGCTGGAGGTTCTGAAGCATCGCTGTCAATAGTTGCTCCCGGTTGGGGTTGTTGGGCAGTTGTTCCCGGAGGTCATTGTAGACGCTGTCCAATTTGTAGACGTCCGAGGAGAACTGCTTGTAGAGCAGGGGTTCGTCTTTCTCTATGGTCTTTAGTTCTTTGTGTTTTAGTTCGACCAGACGGGCGTAGTGATACATTTCTTCGTCCATCGAGGATTCGAGCTCTTTGCTGTCGTTATTCTTTGGGCGGATGGCTGCCAGGGCTGCGGAGTCCTGGTTGTGGCCGGCAGTGGCGGGGGCTGGTGTTTTTGCCAGGTTGTCTTTTTGGGTGTTGGTGTCTGCGGGCTGTTTGTCTGTCGTGGTTGGGGTCGTGGCGGTCTGTTGGTTGTTGTCAGCGACCTCACCGGATGTATTGCTTCTGTTGGATTTGAGGTACCACAGGGCTCCGCCGAGAAGAATGATAACGGCTGCGGCTACGCTATACTTCATCCAACGGCTCTGCATCCGGACTACGGGGGCCGGTTTTTTTTTGCCGGGGTCGATATCATCCCTGATCTTATCCCAGATGGCGAGGTCGGGTTCTTCGGTATCGAACTCTTCCCGGTGGTCAAGGACGAATTGTTTTAACTTATCTTCTAACCTGTCGCTCATGATAATCCTTGTTTTATAAATTGTAACAATTTTTGTTTTGCGCGCATGTACTGTGTTCTCACGGTGGCATGCGATACCTGGAGGATGTCTGCTATCTCTTCCTGGTCGTATCCTTCGAAGAGGTATAGGGTCAGGACGGTGCGGTATCCGTTGGGTAGCAGGGCTACTGCTCTTTTTATCTCTTCGACCTTCAGGCTTATTTCCTGTTCGTCGATGGTGTCTTCTTCGGGCAGGTGGCCGATATTGGTCTTGTCGATGTCGATAAGGTCCATTTTCCGGCGGCGCAGCTGGTTGATCGATTTGTTGATCACGATCCTTTTGAGCCAGGCTCCGAAGGTGGATCTGTAGTGGAAGTCTTCCAGGGAGCGGAATGCGTCGGTGAAGGCTTCCTGTGTGACGTCCTCTGCGTCGCCGGTATGGTTGACGATGCGCAGGCTGGTGTTATACATCGCCCGGGCGTATTTTTGGTACAGCGCTGCAAAGGCCCGGGAATCCCCTTTTTTGCAGCGTTCCACCAATTCGTCGTGTAGTATTGGTTCAGTTATCTCCAATTCGGCCAGTTTAACATTCATTGTGTAGAGAGGCAGTGCTTGGCGCCTGTCTCTGAGTTAAATACACCCGTGTTTTCCCGATGTTGCATCCCTTCCCGCCCTTTTTCTTATTTTGCGGTAAATAAATGTCCTTGCCATGGCTGCGACACCCAATCCGAATCTAAAGGTAGATATTTTCCAGAGCCCGGATTATTTCCAAGTGGATGATTTACTGACAGATGAGCACAAGCTTGTCCGGGATTCGGTGCGGAGTTATGTGAAGAAGGACATTTCGCCGATCATCGAGGAATATGCCCAGCGGGCGGAGTTTCCGCAGCAGATAGTCAAGCAGTTAGGAGATCTGGGTTGTTTTGGGCCCACTATTCCTGCCGAGTATGGGGGTGGGGGGCTGGACTATATCAGCTATGGGTTGATGATGCAGGAGCTGGAGCGGGGGGACAGCGGGGTAAGGAGTACGGCGAGTGTTCAGGGTTCGCTGGTGATGTTCCCGATCTATCAGTATGGCAGTGAGGAGCAGCGGCGGAAGTTCCTGCCCAAGCTGGCGAGTGGCGAGTGGCTGGGGTGTTTTGGGCTGACGGAGCCCGACCATGGCAGCGATCCGGGTGGGATGTTGAGCAATTTTACCGATGCGGGCGATCATGTGGTCCTCAATGGCAGCAAGATGTGGATCAGCAATGCGCCTTATTCCCAGGTGGCGGTGGTTTGGGCCAAGGATGAGTCCGGCGAGGTCAGGGGGCTGATCGTGGAGCGGGGGATGGAGGGTTTTTCCACGCCAACCACGCATGGGAAGTGGAGTTTGCGGGCGTCGGCTACGGGAGAGCTGGTCTTTGATCATGTAAAGGTGCCGAAGGCCAATTTATTGCCTGGGGTTAAGGGATTGAAGGGGCCGCTGAGCTGCCTGACGAAGGCGAGGTATGGGATCGCGTGGGGGGTAGTCGGGGCGGCGATGGATTGTTATGATACGGCGTTGCGATATAGTAAAGAGCGGGTACAGTTTGACAGGCCTATCGGGGGTTTTCAGCTGCAGCAGAAGAAGCTGGCGGAGATGATCACGGAGATCACGAAGGCGCAGCTGTTGAACTGGAGGCTGGGGGCGCTGATGAATGAGGGGAAGGCTACGCCGGCGCAGGTGTCGATGGCGAAGCGGAACGGGTGTGAGATAGCGGCGCAGATAGCGCGTGATGCCCGGCAGGTGCTGGGGGGTATGGGGATCACGGGGGAATATCCGATCATGCGGCATATGATGAATATCGAGAGTGTTATTACGTATGAAGGGACGCATGATGTACATTTGCTGATCACGGGTATGGATATAACGGGCTTAAATGCATTTAAATGAAGATTTTTCTGATCGGTTTTATGGGGTCCGGGAAGACGCACTGGGGCAAACAGCTTTCGGCTAAGCTGGGGTTGCCTTTTTACGATCTGGACAGTGTGATTGTGGAGAAGGAGCACCGGACGGTGGCGGATATTTTTGAAGAAAGCGGGGAGGAGTATTTTCGTTACCAGGAGAAGGAGATGCTGGAGACGATAGTGGCGGAGATGGAGAGCTTTGTCCTGTCCTGTGGCGGGGGGACGCCTTGTTTCTTCAACAATATCGAGTTCATGAAGAAGAACGGGAAGGTGATCTGGCTGAATACGTCGGTCGATATGTTGAAGCAGCGTTTGTTAAAGGAGAGGCAGACGCGACCGCTGATCAGCGAGGTGAATGACGAGGAGCTCAGGAGGTATATCGTAAAGAAGCTGAGCGAGAGAAGGATGTACTATCAGCAGGCGGACGTGACGGTGACGGAGGAGCATACGAATTTAGAGGAGCTGATCCAGTTGTTGCTGAATGACCAGGAGTCGGACAGGATGAAGGAAGAACTTTAAAGAAAGACAGATAAAGAGAACCAACTTATGAAAAGGAATTTTCTTTCGGTAGCGGCGATACTGGGAGCGCTGTCGGTGGCGCTGGGGGCTTTTGCTGCGCACAAGTTGCGGCAGATCACGAGCCCGGAGACGGTGTCGATCTTTGAGACGGGGGTGAGGTATCAGTTCTATCATGTTTTTGCGTTGCTTTTTGTGGCTTTTTTGTCGGATAGGATCCATAATAAATGGATGATCTGGTCGGGCAACTGTTTTATCATGGGGATCGTGCTATTTTGTGGTTCGCTGTATGCGCTGACGGCGCTGGCGATCGCGGAGAGTGCGCACAGGACGCTGGCGGGGATCATGACGCCGGTGGGCGGGGTGTTCTTTAT
>JAFDYE010000700.1 GCA_018267585.1 Bacteroidota bacterium | reverse complement strand
TAAATCTCGTCAACCCCCCTCGTGGCGTCCTGATCATCGGCTCCCCGGGCTCCGGCAAGTCCTGGTTTATCATCGAACCCTTCATCCGGCAGCTGATCGAAAAGGGCGTTGCGATGTTCATTTACGACTTCAAGCACGACGCTTTGACGAAGGTCGCCTGGGCGCATTTCCAGGCGAACCGCGACAAATATCCCGTGAACACGCCCTTCTATTCCATCAATTTCACCGACCTTTCCCGGAGCCACCGGTGTAATATCCTGGATCCTTCCACGCTGACCTATCTGTCCGATGCGCTGGACGCCAGTCGTACGATTCTCCTCAGCATCAACAAGACCTGGGCCAACCGCCAGGGCGACTTCTTCGTCGAGTCCCCGATCAACTTCGTCGCGGCTCTCATCTGGTTCCTGCGAAAATACCGGGACGGCATCTACTGCACCCTGCCCCACGTCGTCGAACTCTCCAAAGTCTCCTATGATCGGCTATTCCCCCTTTTACAGGCCGATCCCGATATCGATACGCTGGTCAATCCGTTTATCGAGGCATACAACAACAAGACGATGGAAATGCTCGACGGCCAGGTCGCCGGCGCCAAGATTCCCCTCGGCCGTCTGTCATCCCCCGAGCTCTATTATGTACTGACCGGCAACGATTTTACCCTCGACATCAACAATCCCTCGGCACCGAAAATATTCTGTCTGGGTGGCGACCCCGCCCGGGTAGACGCCCTGGCGCCGGTGTTGTCGCTATACATTGATCGTCTTACGAGGATATGCAATCGTCCCGGTCAGTATCCATGTGCGCTCGTCTGCGACGAGTTCGCAACTGTCCGGGCCTACAACATGGCCAATACGATTGCCACGGGTCGGTCCAACAATATAATTCCCATCCTTGCTATCCAGGATGCTTCACAGCTGCGAACGCGATATTCTCACGAAGAGGCAAACACGATCCTCAACATTTGCGGCAATCTGCTCTGCGGCCAGGTCGGCGGCGAAACAGCACGCTGGGCAAGCGACCACTTCCCTAAGATTCTGCAAGAACGGGCATCAGTCTCAGTCAACAGCGTCGACACGTCCGTTAGCACGACCCAGCAATGGGAACAGACGATCTCTACATCTACAATATCTGCGCTATCATCCGGCGAGTTCATCGGAATAACCGCCGACGAGCCCCGCGCCGAACAGGAGTTCAAAACCTTTCACGCCAAACTTCTCCGTCCGAACACCAAAACCTCATACGCGAAAACACCAATCATCCGGGAAGTTAACAAGGAGATAATACAACAACAGTTCAATGCTGTCAAGTCAGAAGTAGCCCAGATCGTACTAAACAGCCTGAATTACCAAATCAACAATTCTTCTTCCCCGAACGCAGACTTCAGTGACGAACCTCTCCCAAACCAATAAAGCGAACGAAGAAAACCGCAATTAACCATCCATTCTTTTCATCAACTTTAACAGAGCGCAGGTCCCCTGCGCTTTCGTCTTTCAGTAAACCATTTCCTGCCTTTTGTACCCAAATAACTTTTGCCTTTTGGCCCACCATCTTCGTAATTTGGTAGTCCTGTTAGAAAATCGTACCGGTTAAGTCCCAAGATTGGTGGCATCAAAACCTTATCACTATGCCGCGCAAAAAACTCGTCGTGGGCTACCAGGCCCCTATTGAACGTACCAAACTTTACGACATTCCCGCCCTCGAACTGGCGAAGTCCATCATTGAAAAGGACCCCATAAAGCATCTCCACATCTCTGCCCTGGCCGACAAGGCAGGCATAAACGAATTCAAGCTCAAGTTAGGGTTCCGGGAACTTTTTCAAACTAGCCCCTACCAATATAGGCTCCATCTCTGCCTGGAGAAAGCAAAGTTCCTTCTGGAAG
>JAFDYE010000006.1 GCA_018267585.1 Bacteroidota bacterium | reverse complement strand
TTGAAATAGTAGATAGCCGAGTCCAGGTCGCTGAACACCTGCTTCATGACGTCCTTTGCAGGTGAACGCGCAAGCAACGGCACGTTCTCGTCGACCACCGCCTGCAGCATGATCGGTGCATCCCCGATGATCCTCGTCAGATGAAAATAAAAATAGCCGCGCAACGCATAGGTCTCCGCCAGTATCCTCGCCCTGGTATCGGGGGCCGTGGAAAACGAGAAGCCCTTGATCTTGTCGAACAGCAGATTGCAGTTCCCGATCGCCTTATACCAGTCGTTGTAGTTCAGCGCCCCGGTAGAAGGTGAAAGTATCTGCGACCAGGCAGTGGAGAACCGGGAGTTCAACGCCGGCACCAACTCTTCGCTGCGTTCGGTACCGTAGGTGACGTTGTTGGCAAATGACCGCATCGACGGATATATCCCCGTCAGATAGGGCTCGAAATCGCCCTCGCTCTTGAAATAGGTCTGTTCCGTAATGCTCGACTGAGGCGTCACCTCGATCATTTTCTTGCAGCCCGTCAACAAGGTAAGCAGGCAGGCCGGCGCTATCAGTATATTGAATATCTTTTGCATAATTGATTCGTTTTAGAACTTCAAAGTTGCTCCCAGTGAATATTGCCTCGGACGCGGATAGCCGCCGCCGTCCACACCCGTATAGGTCTCCGGATTAAAGCCCGTATACTTCGTTATATATCCCACATTGTTGACGCTTGCATAGACATTCACACCCGACGCACGCATCTTCCTGGCGATAGAAGGTGCGAGGTTATAGGAAAGCCTGATCTCACGGATGGCCAGGAAATCGCCCTTCTCGAGCATCGGCGACGCATCGGAAGAATACGTGTAATTGGTACCCAGGGTCGCGTTCCTCAGATAGTTACGCTGGCCGAAATCATAGTCGGCAAAAGAGAACCGGGCATACTTCTTACCCACGTCCCCTTCTTTCTGCCAGATCTCCGACCCCAGTGCAGCCTTGGGCGCGCCCTCGTTGTAGGCCCTGCCCTGCCCCAGCGAACGGGCCAGCGCGCCATTGCTGATGATATGCCCCATCGCAAAGTCGACGGCTACCCGCAGCGAGAAGCCTTTATACGAAACCGTATTCTGCATACCGCCCATGATCGCCGGCGTCCTCCATCCCATGAAGACCTGGTCCTTTGCGTCGATGATGCCGTCCCCATTGGTGTCCTGCCAGATAAAGTCGCCGGCATGCTTGCCGACCTTGATACCCGACGGACTGGATAGATTGTCCTTGTGGCTGGCGCTCCAGGCCGCAGCCTCGGCTTCGGTAGAGAAGACTCCCAATGTCTTGTAGCCCCAGAGACCGCCAACACGCTCGCCTTCTGCATAGCCGCCGGCCTCGACCAGCTGTTTGGAATTGGCGTCCCAGATAAGGTCACCGCCCTGGCGATTCTTCGCACGGCCGTTTGCCGGCAGCTTGGTGACGACAGTCTTGTTGATAGCAAAAGAGAAATTAGAGGTCCAGCTGATCGCATGCGACTTGAGGGTATAGCCCAGCTCGACTTCCAAACCCCTGTTCCTCAGACTCCCGTTGTTATAGGGGATCGAGGCGAACGGCGCTTCGGAAGGCAGCGGCTTGGACGCCAGACGGTCGCTGGTGACCTTGTTATAATAGTCCACCACGAGACTCAGCCTGTCCCTGAACAGACCGAACTCCGCGGCAAGATCCGTCGTCGTCGTGGCCTCCCATTTGAGATTGGGATTGGAGAGATTCCCCCTGACAACACCCGATGACTGCGCATAGGTGGTCGACGTATAGTTGCCATAGGTATCGGTAATGCTCAGGTCGTTATTCCCCGCCTGACCCCAGCTGGCCCGTAGCTTGAACGTGCTGACAGGATCGATATGCCAAAACTTTTCCCGGGCAATATTCCACCCGGCCGACACCGAAGGAAAGAATGCATATTTGTTTTGCGGGGCGAAATTGGAATAGCCGTCGTACCGAAGCGCACCGCTCATCAGGTATTTACCGTCAAAATCATAGTTCAGCTGCCCGAAAAAGCTGGCGCTGCGGGTCTCCGACAGCGAGGTCGAAAAATCCGTGACATTGGTCGTCGTAACGCCGTTGATGGTGCTGTTAGGCGGTTCGCTGATCGTAAATATATAATCGTTGGTCGCGCGCTGCGACCCGATATTGATCGTATTGCCGGTATTCCGGGTGTATTCAAAACCACCGAGTACGGTAAAATGATTATCGTCCTTTATGTTGAAATCGTACTGCAGGATCTGGTCGATCATGAGCTGACGGGTACTGGTCGTCGACTCGTTCTTCTGCCGCTGGGTCGACGGCTGTATCTCATTGGCCGGAGTCCCCTTGCGCATATACATATATCGGTAGTCCTTCGCAAAATAGGAGACGGACGGCTTGAAATGCAGCCCCCGGGTAATGGTCCAGTCACCGGCCAGCCGGTTGATGAATTGCTCCGTGGACACCCGCGTCTCATCATATTTCAGCGTGTGAAAACGGTTGGGAACCGTATACAGCTCCCCGGGCGTAGGATCCCCGTTGTCCTTAAAGATGCGGATCAGCGGCGTGATACGCGTTCCTCTCGCCAGCTCGTTCACAAAACCAGCCACATAGTTGGGCTCGATGTTCTGATAGTTGACCATCAGATCGATCTTGAAATTATCGACGGGCTTGAAACCAAAATTGCCAAGGGCGTCATAGCGTTTGTAATTGGTGCCGACAAACGTTCCCGCCTGATCCGTATATCCCGCCGACACAAAATAGTTGGCCTTGTCGCTGCCTCCGTCAATGGAGAGGTTGTCGTTATTGGTCAAACCGGTGACCCAGAGCATGTCCTGGTAGTGATTGTCCGCATACAGCAGTTTGGTGCCGGGATTGATGGGGTCGTCCATCGTCATAAACCCTTTGTTCCTTATCAGGTTGTCCACATAGGCCTGACCTTCCACCGCCACGATATTGTCGTATAGCGCCGTCAGGTTGATGTTGTTGCCGTATTGCCCCGGAGCGGTATATACCCTCGTACCGGCGGAGAATCCACCGTTGTTCAGCAGGCTGTTCTTATCCAGTGCGTCGTGTGTATTGAACACCGTCGTACGCGCCAGCTTAAGGTACTGAGTCGCATTCATATAGTCCAACGACCGCGATGCCGTCTCCCAGGTAGTCCGGTGATTCAGGCTAAGGCGCGGTTTGGTACTGAACCTGCCGGTCTTCGTTTTCACCACGACCACCCCGTTAGCGCCACGGAAACCATAGGCCGCCGTCGCCGCCGCGTCCTTCATCACCTGGATTGACTCGATATTTTCGGGATTGACGTCAGCCATCGGCCGGTAGATCCCGTCAATGATCACGAGCGGGCTCGTAGCGTCCGAGCTGCCGATCGCGTTGCCACCGCTATTGCCGATAGCAGTACCATAAGGATTCAGCTTCGTGCCGCCGCGGATGATGATGTTGGCCGGAGAGGCGCCGGGCTGCCCCGAACTAACGGGGACGTTCACACCGGCCATCTTGCCCTCGAGGGCCAGTACCGGGTTGGCGCCCGTCACGTCCTTCAGCTCATCGGGTCCCAGTTTGCTTACCGCCGCCGTCGTCTTGGCCCTGCTCTGCTGCGTATACCCGACGATGATCACGTCCTGCATGTTCTCGGCAACACGCTCGAGACCGACGTTGACGGTACCCGAAGAGGCACGCACCTCTTTCGGGGCAAAGCCTACAGCTGAGAAGACCAGTGTAGCGCCCGCTCTGGGGACAGAGATAAGAAAGACGCCCTCGGCATTCGTTACCGTCGCGCCCCTGCTTCCTTTTATCTTAACGGTCACATTCTCGATCCCCTTCCCCGCGCTGTCCGTCACTTTTCCCGTGACGGAAGATGGGGTCTGACCATAGGAGACGGCAAGTGTAAAAAAACACACCGCCGTCAGCACAAGCAATCGTAATGAGAGAAAAAAACTTCCCGGTTTCATACGCAGTTTCATCGTTTTTGGAGTCATTAAAAAATAGATTACCCGGGGCCCCGGCCCCATAAATGGATCAAGGTTTACGCTAATGTGGACTAAGGTTCGGTGGCGCCGTTGACGATCCACCCCAGGTTGAACTTGTGGAATTCGATGGATTTATGGCTGGTGCTGTTGTTACTAAGGCCTTCGTTGATCTCGATCAGCGCGCCGACCGCATAGTCCGAGGTCTTGATCATGCTGGAATAACCGCCTTTCGCGATATTGTTCCCCGCCTCGATGGCCGTATAGTCGCAGGTGTTCCAGTCGTAGATAGCCCTGCTGATCGGCCAGGTAGCCCCATCGTCATAGCTGATCCGGGCCGTCATATTACAGCGCTTGCTGGTGCTGTTCGGATTCAGGAATATGATCCTTTGCGGATTGTCGGTATTATAGCGGAGTATCGACCCTTCGCATTTCGGGTCCGGCAGACCGTTATCAGAGACAAAGGCGCCAAAACCGGCATCGATCGTTCCCACCGCCTTCCTGCGATAGTTCGCGGTAGACCATTCGCTGTCGCTCGGCCTGTCATTCCTCAAAAGGTTCCCGTTCATCAGCTCCACGACCGTGCTCTCGTGCTTGCCGCCGGCGATCAACTGATAGGACCAGGTCTTGCCATGATCATCGCTGTATATATTGCGGCCATAGGCCGGGATGATCAGCCTCCCGGGATGGCTCATCGCCGTCTGTATCCCGATGCCTGGCCCCATGGCATCCCAGATATAATTAGATGGCGTCAGGGTGCTGGTCCTGTCTACCGGTGCCGACCAGGTCTGCCCATCGTCGTCGCTATAGGTGGTAAACACCCGCCGGTCACCCCACTGGGTAAAATCCGACAGCTGTGTCTTGTACTCGTCGTTCCAGCTCATAAAAAGCCAGATCCGCCCGCTGTCCTTGTCGTATACCGCGGTTGGATTGCCCCAGGTCCCCGCCCCCGCAGCAGATACCTCCCGCAACGTTGACCAGGTATTGCCGTTGTCGGTCGATCGCTTGCAGACAAGGTTGATGTCTCCATAGTCGCTGGGACTCCATCTCCTTCCCTCCGCAAAGGCAACCAGCGTCCCGTTGCCCGTCCGGACAATGGACGGGATGCGGAAGGAATGATAAGTGGCTACCCCACCCGCGCCCTCGTCGCCGCCGTTGAAAAGGACCAGGCTGTTGTGAACAGGCGCCGACAATGCCGGGGACACGGTCGCCGGCGATTTGTTAGTAAGGCTGTCCGCAGCAGCGGCGGCAGCGCTTTTCTTCTGACAGGCGACCATGGATAAGGTTATTGCCAGAATGCAGCTGGCTCCGGCAGCATAGGCGGCGAAGCCGTTTTGGTTGAAAAGATATCTCATATTGGCAAGTATTACGTTCAATAGTACTTATGTACTACATAACAAATGTAGGGAAAAATCCCTCCCGCCAAAATTAATTCCCAAAAAAAAGCCCGCCCGAGGTCCGGACGGGCAATATCGCCGCTCCCGCAGGGGGGCATTAACCCAACCGCTTTAGTCTGTCAAAATGAGGCTTGAGGTGCTCGTACATCCCTTCCCTGAACTCCTCTTTGCTTCCCCTCTCCAGGATATTGGCGAGGTCCAGGTGGGATATCTTGCCCGAGATGAACCGTGGCTCGGTCTTGACCACGTAGTCAAATATAGGCAGAAGCATGTTCTGGAACCGCTTGAGCGTGTCGTTACCGCTCATCTCATAAAGCTTTCCGTGAAATTCGATCTCGTTCTTGATCCTGAAATTGTCCTTTTTTCCATCCATCTGCCGCAATGCGATCTCCTTCAGTTCGGCCACATCCGCGGCCGTCTTGCGGGCATAAATAAGCTCCGCCAGCCCCATCTCCAGCACCAGCCGCAGCTCGAAAATATCTTTTAAGGTGTTCTCGCCGATGATCGAGGGATCCAGCACCCGCTCGAACGAGCTGAGAATATCCGGACTCGCCAGCACCATCCCCCTCTTCTTCTTCGTTTCCACCATTCCCAGCATCCTCAGCCGGCTAAGGGCTTCCCGCACCACGTTCCTGCTCACGCCCAGCGATTCGGCCAGGTCGACCTCTTTGGGAAGCGGGTCCCCCGGCCTGAAAGATTTTTCCTTAAGGTATTCCCTGAGCCTCGATTCCACAATATCCGGCATGGTCTGCTGAACTATCCGACCGATATCACTTTTCAATTCCTTGTTTGCCATATTCAAAGGTTCCTTATTATAAAAATTATGCAGGTAAATATCGGGGAAATATGTCCAATAAAAAGACAAAATAAAAAACAACCGGTATTGCCAAAATATTTAGCAATATTTCGTATCTTTGATCACCCGAATTTGACATCCCGCTCGTAAGGGGTTGCGCTGATCGAGGCCATAATCATTAGGCCCTTCCTATTAGACAACCGGACCCAGTGTCCGGTTTTTTTGTAGAGGAGATCAATGGGAGTTGCCCATCCGGATAGCCATTTCAGGGCTTAAATAGCTCTTGCCCTCCATCACCATGCGGATCGCAGTAGCCAGTTCATCCTGCACCCTGGATTTTATTACAAAACCCGATGGGCCGGATCGAAGCACTCTTACGACATACCGGTTCTCCATATGGATGCTGATGATAAGGACGGGAAGAAGAGGATCGAATTTCCTGATCGCCGACAACGCTTCGATGCCATTCATACCGGGCATGCTGATATCTGAAAGTACCAGGTCCCATTTCTCCTGCGTAACACGCTCGAGAAGCCGAACGCCATCGCCGACCTCATGGCATATGGCATCCGGCCAGTCATCTTTGACGATCCCCAGGATCGCCTGTCTCATCATACTATGATCGTCAGCTATAAGGATATGTTTCACCATCTGAAACGGAAATTTTTACTGTTTGGCAGAATTACATTGCCCCCTCATATGAAGTTGTTTTCCATGCAGTATCTGGCAAGATCCGTATTGGAACGCATGCCCATCTTTTTCAGGATCCTGTTCCTGAAACTACTGACCGTGCTGGGACTGATAGAAAGGAGTTCCCCTATTCTAACCAGCGATTCCCCCGACGCAAGAAGTTTCATAACGTCGAATTCTCTGTCCGATAGTAGTTCATGGGGAAGACTCTCTTTGATAAAAGAGACGCGGTCTGCGAGTTTTTCAGCTATCGCCGGCGTGATGTATTTTCTGCCTTGCAGTATCCATCGAATGGCTTTTACCAGCTCGATCGGCGGAGCGTCCTTGTTCAGGAAACCAGACGCGCCGGCTCTAAGCACCCTCGGCCCATAAATTCCTTCGGGATGTATACTCAGGATAAGAACAGGGATATGAGGATAATTCCGCTTGATTTCATACAGGACCTCAAGTCCTCCACGGCCGGGCATCGACAGATCGCTAATGATCAGATCCCATTCGTCCCCCGGAACCAATTTAAATAGTGTTTCAGCGTCGCCGACCTCCACAATTTTCGCCGACGGAAACTCCTCGAGAAGGACACCCGCCAGTCCTTTCCTCACGATGGCATGATCATCGGCAATCAGAATGCGCATAGAATACTTATTTTTTAAGGACAACCGCGACCTTGATAGTCGTTCCCTGTCCGGGTTGACTTCTTACTTCAAGGTGCCCACCGATCGAATAGGCCCTCTCTTTCATTCCAAGCAGACCCAACGTCCGCCTGGCCCTTATTTCTTCAGGATCGATCCCGCGGCCATCGTCCCTGACGATAAGACGCAGCCGGCGCCCTTCTGCCCTGAACAGAACCTCGACACGCCCGGCACACGCATGGCGGGCGATATTGGTCAGCGTCTCCTGAAAAATACGGAAAAGGTTGATCGAAACCTCTGGGCTCACGCCGTCCGGCACCCCTGAAAAGTCTGCGGCCACAGGTATTGAAAACCTGTTCTCGAATTCCTCGATCTGCCATTTCATCGCCTCGAGCAGCCCCATATCTTCCAAAATACCCGGCCGCAGCTGCATCGCAATTTTCCTGATCGATTCGATCGCCCCGCTCGTCATGGCATTGACCATTTCAATATCCCTCTGCAGCGGCTCGTTGCCGGTCGCGCGCTTGGCAACACGATAAAGGCTTATTTGGACCGCAGTCAGCTGCTGGCCGAGGTCGTCGTGGATATCCCGGGCAATACCCGTCCGTTCTTCTTCCCGAATATGCTGCAAATGAGCCGCCAGCTGCCTGAGCTGACGGGACGTTTCTTTTATCTTTCGCTGAGCCCTTATCCTGTCGGAGAAATCTATGCCCACCCCCAGCAAACAATGCCTGCCTTCATAATGAATGGCACGCCCGGTCAGAAAATAGGGGATCTTTTCGCCATTCCTTGTTAAAAGATTCGCCTGCACCTGGTTTTCGCCATTCCGAAAAACGCCATCAGCCATTTCCGCAACTAAAGCCCTTTCCTCCATATCAAAAAGATCATAGGGACGCATCTTTCCGATCTCTTCCCTGCTATACGAGGTGACCGTCTCCAGGTTTACGTTCCAACGGATCATCTCACCTTCCCGGGTGAACATACAGAATACAGCCGGGAGACTGTTGATAATACAATCGGAAAGGTTCCGCTCATTGATGATCTCATTCTTCGATACGATCTGCTCCGTTATATCCTGGACCGTACCCGTGACCGATCTAGGTTTTCCGTCCTTGTTGAATACCGTATCGGCCAGTTCGTGAACGTATTTTATCTTCCCATGACGGCAGACGATCCGGTAGACAAAATCAAATTTCCCCTGGCCTCTCAGGGTATGCTCGCGGGACTGCACCAGCTGCTGCACGTCATCCGGATGCACGCATTTCCTGAAGGCCTCGTAACAATTTCCGAAATCACTCTTGTCCACATCGAAGATCCTGTAGATCTCGTCAGACCAGGTCAGGATATCATTTTCTATGTCAAGCTCCCAATGCCCCATCCTCCCTATGCTTTGCGCCTTCCGATACCTTTCTTCACTTCGTCGCAGCTGCAGGTCGGCCTGTTTCTTCTCCGTTATATCCCTGTAATTGAGGACAATTGCATTAAGATAGGGCTCGTTCAGCAGGTTCTTATAGCTGCACTCCAGCCACCGGTAGCTGCCATCACGCCTGAGATGCCGATGCGCAACCGTCCTGACGTCGTTCGGATTGGCCTTGATGGCCCTAAACGCTTCCTGCAGCGCCCCTATATCGGCCGGGTGTACGAGATCGGCCCTGACCCTGCCGATCAGTTCGTCGCGGCTATACCCCAGTATTTTTTCACCCGACGGCGTGATGTCGATCACGGCCCCGTCACCATCGAGCACCGTAATGCCATCCGTACTGTTCTCGATCAATGCCCTGAACCATTTC
>JAFDYE010000069.1 GCA_018267585.1 Bacteroidota bacterium | reverse complement strand
GCAGATCGAAGAGCTGATGACCGGCTATGGACGAATGGATGTGCTATGGCTGGACGGAGGCTGGGTGCGGCCGCTGTCCACCGTCGATCCTTCTGTCGACTGGCAGCGCGGTATCCGCTATGACCAGGACGTGGACATGCCGAAGATCGCAGCCATGGCCCGCAGCCATCAGCCGGGCCTGATCGTTGTCGACCGCAGCGTACCGGGAGAATACGAGAATTATACTACTCCCGAGCAACAGGTCCCCGAGCATCCTATGGACGATCCCTGGGAAACCTGTATGACGATGGGCAACTCCTGGTCCTATGTTCCGAACGACCACTACAAGTCCACGACCCGGCTGGTGCAGCTGCTCGTCAGGATCGTCTCCCGCGGCGGCAACTTTCTGCTCAATATCGGGCCCTCCCCTGAGGGCGACCTTGCCGACACGGCGTATCTTCGTCTGAAAGAGATCGGCGCCTGGATGAAGACCAACAGCGAAGGCATCTACGGCACCCACCCCATACGCCCCTACTCTTGCGGGGACGTTTACCTGACGCAGTCAAAGGATAGTTCGGCTGTGTATGCCTTTTACCTGCCGGCCGGCCGGGAAGTGATGCTTCCTGCCGAGGTCACGATCGACCGGTACACGCCGCCTGCGGGGAGTAAGGTGACGCTACTGGGGTCGGGCCGGACATTTAAATGGAAGATGGACGGGAAGAAAATGGCGATTATCGTGCCGAAGGCGTTGCAGGGGAAGGTTGTGGGGGAGCACGCGGTGGCGTTTAAGATCAGTGGTTAGTAGAGTCGCCCTATTACCTCTTATTGGCTATCCAGACATTTTCAAATATTCGCTGGAAAATACTTTTATTGTTCGTAAACACATCTGCAGTCCCGGATATCTGAGACTGCGGCGGAATAATCCTATTTATATTCGTCCTCAGTCCATTTTCCAGTACTATCTCCATTCCATAAGAAGAATCCAGCGCGACCGAGGATATCTGCGACACCCGCCCCCTAATGATCCCAAACTCCTGGTAGGGAAAGGCAGCAAGCTTAATTGAAACCATTTGTCCTGATCTTACTTTACCTGCCCCCTGAACAGGCAGCATTGCCCTCGCCACATACTTCTCAATAGGAGGGACGACCATCAATATTCCTTCTCCTGAATGTACGTATTGATTTTCCTTCCATATCCTAAAGAAGGTAACCTTTCCTTCCACCGGGGATTTCATGATATAGTTCTGTTCCCAGATCGCGTATTCGCCCCGTAACTTTTTCACATCCTGGCGGATCCTTTCCCTGTAATCGCTCTCCTGCTGCAGTTCCTGCTGTTCGAGGTCGGCTATCGTCTTAAGATATTCTGTTTGCTGAAGGTTATTTTGTATAATGGTCGGCCTTATCGCATCCACACTCATCTGCCGGCCAATCAGCTCATTCTTGCTGTTGTCAAGCTCCAGCGGGGCGATCACTTTTTCACTGGCCAGGGAAGAATCCGCATTAAATTTGACTCTGCCCAGACCAAGCTGCAGCTTCAATAAGCTGTCTTTACGCCCCAATTCCGTGTTAAGCTCGTCCTGGTACCTGATTTGCTTTCTCAGCTGGACGATCTTTCGGGCGGCAAACTGATTTTTTCTGTAAAAATTGAACTGATTTATAGCCTCCATCAAGTCAGAGTAAGTAGGCTGCATTTCTCCCAATTGGAGGCGGCCATTAACAGGGATCTCATTTACGGGCTCCTCTGAACCCACGAACTTTTCGAGACTTTGCAGTACAGCCGCGAGGTGAAGTACGTCGTCATAATCTGCCGGATTTTCGATCAGGCAGATCACGTCGCCCTTGTGAACGATATCTCCGTTCCGCTTGAAGATGCGAAGTATCTTCCCGCTGGACTTTGCTACAAAAGTAACAGGGATGCTTTCCGAATAGATGGACACCTGAGTTTGCACTATGTCAGGGTAGTGAATAAACCAGGTACCCGCCAAAAGTAACAACACGATCCCTAAAAGAATAGCCACTCCCCTCCTGATAAGCCATGAAGGCATCTGGCTCATGATGTCCGCTATCTCATCGCTATGAATGCTTTCTATCTCTATCGGCATATTCTAAATAATTATTGGCCAAGTTCAAGTTGATTTCGCACCAGGTCATAATATCTTCCCTGCTTTCTTGTCAGCTCGGAATGATTGCCGACTTCGGTGATCCGGCCGTTTTCGAGCACAACTATCTGATCCGCATGTTTTACCGTACTGAGCCGGTGCGCTATGACCACTACCGTCTTGCCATTGAAATATGTATTTAGCTTATCGATGATTACGCGCTCGTTATTCGCATCCAGCGCACTGGTTGCCTCATCAAAAAAAAGATACATGGGGTCCTTATATACAGCTCTCGCAATGAGCATACGTTGTTTTTGCCCCGCACTGATCCCATTGCCGTTCTCCCCGATCTTCGTATTAAAACCCAACGGAAGGGTCTTTATAAAGTCCCCGATATTGGCCACATCCATTGCGTGCAACAGTCTTTTTTTGTCGATTCCTTCCATATGAATAACAATATTGCCGGCAATGGTGTCGGAAAAAATAAAACCATCCTGCATGACAGCGCCGACCTTGCTCCTCCACATTTTGGGCGATACCTCTGCCATATCGACCGGTCCGAGCCTGATCCTACCCCCGACCGGCTTGTAGAAGCCAAGCAATAATTTAAGGAGTGTGGTTTTGCCGCTTCCGCTGGACCCTACAATTGCGGTCACTTTACCTCTTGGGATCACCAGATCAATATCCTTCAATACCATTGGGCTGCGGTGTCCTGCATATTGAAAAGAGACTTTTTCCAGTATCAGGTCCCAGCCTTCCAGGTGATCCAGTATCTCGGCGCTATGGTCTCCTGCAAGATCGGAGGGTTCTTCATTTTCCTGGTTATGTATTTCTCTCAATCTGTCAATGCTGATTTTCGCATCCTGCGCCGATCGGAAAAACCCCAATATCTGATCGATAGGACCGGTCAACTGACCTATGATATAGCTGATGCTAAGCATCATACCAAGCGTTATCTGTCCGTTCACCACTTCCCGGGCCGCGATATATGTGACAAGAATGTTCTTCAGCTGATTGAAAAAAGCGTTCCCCATTTGTTGATACTGCTCAATTCCCAGGTTTTTAATATTCAGTCCGAACAGTTTCGCCTGAACCCGTTCCCATTTCCACCGCTTCTCATTCTCGCAGTTGTTTAGTTTTATCTCCTGCATCCCCATGATCAGCTCGAAAATATTGCTCTGATTGAGACTCATCTGCTGAAATCGGGCATAATCCACCTGCTTTCGCCTGCGCATAAAGAACTGTATCCAGAGAATGGAAAGACAGGTTCCGCAAAGGAATAAAAGTAAAATGGGGCCGCTGTAAATTCCCAATATCACAGAAAAAACTACAAGGGTAACACAAGAGAATAACGCATTCAGCGTATTATTCGTGAGAAACCGTTCGATCCTGTCGTGGTCGCTGATCCTTTGGGTGATATCCCCCGTCAGCTTGGAATCAAAAAAACGTATCGGCAGCTTCATCAATTTGATCAGAAAGTCGGATAGGATCGAAATGTTTATCCGGCTGTTCATATGTAACATTATCCAGCTCCTGAGCATTTCGTTGGCGGTGCTGCCCACAAACAGCATTAGCTGTGCCATAAGCATCAGGCTGATAAAGCCAACATCAAGGTGATTCACGCCATAATCTACAAGACTTTGAGTCAAAAAAGGAAATATCAGCGATAGGATGCTCCCCAGCAGAACGCTGAGAAACAACTGGATAATAAATTTTCTGTACTTCTTCAAGTATTGGAAAAGGAACCAGATGCCTGATTGATCTTTTCGCTCATCCTCACCCTGGTAGAACTCCCGGGTCGGCTCAAGCAACAATACGACCCCGGCCTCTCCGTGGTCGCTCGCCCAGCTCTTCAGGAACATGGCCCTGGTGAGCTTGACAACCCCATGCGCGGGGTCGGCTATCACTATTTTGTCCCTCTCCCTGGCGGGGTCGTAGTTCTGCGGAGGAAGGACGACAAAATGCCGCTGATTCCAATGGAGCACGCACGGTAGCTGTGCATCTTCGTTCAACTGATCAAATGTGATCTTTGCCATCACCGTTCTAAACCCGATCCTTTCTGCGGCATCGCTGATTCCCAACAAGGAAACCCCCTCCCGGGTTATGTGACTATATCTTCTCAGTGAATCAACTGAATAGCTTTTCCCGTAATAGCGGGCTATCATCTTCAGACAGGTAGCCCCGCAGTCCATTTGATCAAGTTGTTTATAAAAAGGAAAAGACATAATATATAAGATTAGTAGCCGCTTTTATATTTTATTCTTGCCATCTGAGAGTTATAGAACTTGTGGAGAAAATGATAAATGACCAACTCATGCTTCCGATGGTTCGAAATAAATATCCGGTTCAACGACATATGAACATAGCTGGGCAGAAGCGCTTTCGTGACCTTTTCTCCTTTTGCGCGTATCTGCGCGATGACGTCAGCCCAGCCCGCCGATCGTTCAGAAAACAGAGACCGGATCTGCGCAAACCCCGGGTCATCCTCCGGGGCGGGCGTGGATTCCAGAATTTCTTTCAGGGCATTTGAGCAGCTACGGTATTTATCGTTAAGCTCCTGGTTCATAGTCACATCGCCCTTAAATTCGTTAAAGAA
The DNA here is from genome assembly GCA_018267585.1 of Bacteroidota bacterium. Classification (GTDB taxonomy): domain Bacteria; phylum Bacteroidota; class Bacteroidia; order Chitinophagales; family Chitinophagaceae; genus Puia. The sequence goes on along the minus strand of JAFDYE010000069.1, from coordinate 19,291 downwards.
CTGGTCCCGCATTCCTTTGACAAAATCCATCTTTTGCTGTAGGTCATACTTAAAATCAATCAGCAGGCAGTCAACACTTTTGGCGGCAATCTGCCATCGGTAGTGCTCGCTGTCCTCACCGTCCAGCAACTGGAGACAATTTGCTACCGCCATGCTGTCATAAAAAAAGAATGTTTCGCTATCCTCCAGGTTATCTTCACCGTACCTTTCAATCTCCCGCTGATACGTATCGACCTGGAAGGCAGAGATCACGTGGTGGGAAACCAGGACGTCCAACTCTTGATGCAGCCTCTCCAGGGCCATCTTCCAGAAACCGGAGGAAGAAGAATTATAGAATCGAACCCGAATATGCGGTTTGGGGTCCGCATAACGAATGAAGAACCATTTCTCTATAACCCCTTCTGCAAGCAGGTCGCTTATCACAGGAAGGAGATGTCCGGTAAGTATGCGGTCGCAGGTATTCGTTCCCGAGTACAGCTTCACGTAAAGCCAGTCGCTCCCTGGCGCAAAGGTTCTCGGGCGAAGCCCCTTCTGATGGTAGCCGGATGCAGGCGGCACGCTGTTAATGGGAAGAGAAGATACAGGCAGCACCAACTCATTGACATATCTCAATTGCCTGTCGTCCTTTATAAAGCAATTCTCCGGCGCCGCCATAAATTCGGTCAATCGGATAACGCCCTTTTTCCTCCATTCGTCAAACATAACCCTAACGCTGACCTCACTTGTAGTATCAATGAAGAACTCATTTTCACCTTCTACAAGCATAAAACATTCCGGCAATTTAAACCGAAGCCGCATTAATGCCACCAGCTCCTTATAGCCAGTTCCGCCCTTAACCAAAGCCTTTTGATCGTCACTATTCAAATTCCAGATGGCTTTGCTTATGATTGTCTTGCCTAGTTTGACCCTTGGAAGGAAAGCCTGGCTTTCAAAAAAGCCCCAGCTCCAGAAAACGGCATAGGCGTTGTCCTGGAACTGCAGGTCACAAAGGAATTTATACACCATCAGATTGGTATGGGAGTAGCTATGGGCGGTTGTCAGACGGGGAAGAATTTCTTTTTTCAGCCTTTTCGAACGAAGGATTACACGGTTACTTTTTACTGAAACCAGCAGGTCCTCCAGCGGCAGAACAAAATCATCCGGCAGGGCAGATCCACACAGGTACGGGATCTCATAATCCCGAAAAATCGGCCGCATAAGTATATTTCCCATGCGGGCACTCGGAAGATGGACGATCTCGGCTATGATTCGGTCTTTATAGTGAGCTTTTTCTTTTTCAAGACTCGCCTGCACCCTTTGCCTCAGCACATCGTCTCCATGACAGAACCTTGCCGTCAGGTTACCCGACGAGGGCCCCGAAACGCCCTTCAGCACAAATTCAAACTCACCATTATCTACTCCTTCCGCGCTTCTACCAAGAAGGTCGCCAATCACAAACAGGCTGGCCGGCAGGTAATCCCTGTAGTTGCTGTAATCAAGGTATTGAATATCCTCCTCTGTAATGACGATCTCCGAGAGGCCGTCTTTCAGGGCTTCGCAATACTTTTTCACCCGCAACATGCTCAGCTTACTCAGGCTTACAGAAGCCTCCCCGCTATTGTCTTTCCACCGGACGCCTTCGATCAACGGCACATTGTCCGCCTCTCCATTCCCCTTATATCTGCCATAGCCGACCCCTATCTCCACGTCCAGCGCCAAAGATAAAGGCACCTCTCGCTCTTCATAACGGGCATAGAATTCAGCCTTGAAATCTTCCAGATCATGGACGGGCACAAATGGAGTTATGCGATACAGATCTTCGATATCCCTTGATATCTCGTCGGCTACCGATCGACTCAATCGGTTGACGGGGTGGCAAAAGAACAGATCGGTCTGGATCAGATCTTTGCTCGTTGTGTCGATGCCAAGCGCTTTAATGATCTCAAAGATCTGCTCAAATCTATCCGTAGATCGCTCTTCCTCAGCCAAAAGAAAGGCAATACGCTCCATCTGCTGCGACAGCGCCTCCGTATGGTTGAACCCGGCTACAATATGTTTTAGCTTATAAAAGAATTCCTGCCCGGTCACTGTAGGCTCGAGCTCGCTTACGAGCAATTGAGAAGCAACAACCTCGGTCAGGAACTCGTTCACCTCACTTTCGTCTGTCTGCCCGTCTTTCAGCACAGCGGCAAGTTCGCTGAGCAGGGCCCCTTTGCTGGCTTTTTGCAGGATACTCGATAAATAGGGCGTATTGTCCACCGAAATAACATTGTACGAGCGCGCTTTATTCCTGAGCTTATACCCGACATACCGGTATCGATCGTATACCTGGTACAGGCTATTGTTTGGATAAAACCTCAGCTGATCGCGTATAACTGGAATTGCTGCAATTCCCGCAGCGAGTTCCGCAACATAATTCATATCCAGCCTTGAGTGTCTGCGACAGTTCTTCCGGGTATCGACGATCACCTGTGTAAAAACGTCCCAGTTGCCTGTCGCACACCCTGCAAAAAGACCGAACGGAGTAGGTCTGCTCGACATCCGCACCAGGTATTTATATAGCGTGATGAGCAATTTATCCACTTGCGATTTTTCCAGCGTTCCCTCCACCCACCTCTTGTATTGTTGATGGAGCTCGGGAGACGCCAGATAAGCAGCTTCGTCCAGATCAACTTCAGAACAAGCGGTTCTTACAAAGGTCGAAAGATTATCAGGCGTAAGTCCGCGGGCCTCCTGCATAAAAAAATCTATTGAAAGACGGGGTGTCCTCAATACATAATAGTCATCGACGATCAATGCAGGGCTTCGGGCCTCTAATTTTGACGGGTATTTCATGATAATAAAAAGCAATTGTCCCACCTGGGTTCATTGGTGTCTATCATGGCGAGGAGACAAAGGGCAATACCCGCACTTCCCTCCATAAGGCCATCGATCGGCACTTCTCCAAAATCGCCCTTATAAGCTTTAAAAGTAATGTAGTCTTCTATGCTAATAACCCTCCGGATCGTATTCTGCAAACAATATAGTGCTCCGCTTCTGAATGGTTCCAGTCCCGTGTACTGATACATCCGGTTGAGGACATGCGCGATCCCTCCCACCCCGTGGCAAATGTGCGCATCCTCTACAAAAGACAATTCGTTGTCGAGTCTTTGGACACAACGCAGGCCTATCCGTATCCCCTCGCTGCTCAATTGTTGCCAGCCCATATTTTGACCTGCCAGTAAAAGGGCAATAGAAATACCTATGTCTCCATAACACCATCTCAATGCCGTTTCGCCCTGGAACTGTCCCTCCGATATAGAATACGAAAAACAGGATCTGCCGTCGACAAATTGATTCCTCTGCAAGTACGTCCATGCTCCGCCCACCAGATCCCTGCATATCTCGCGTTGAATACCGAGCCGGTAGCACTTGCTTATGATTACCATAAGACCAGGAATTCCGTGAGCGATCCCGAGATTGACCCGCCGGGGACCGTCGTGTATGATCTGTTCCCAGTAATATTCTCCACGTGCGGGAGATATAGCCAGTCGCCGGAGATGTGCTACCACCCGGCTCAGGTAAGGGTCTACATAGCCCGTTCTCGCCCGCTCAAGCAAATAGATCGCGGGTCCCAGGCCGCCAAGCATAAAATCATAGTCCCCGCTTTCCAGGTTTTCATCGGCGAACGAGAGCAGCAGATCCGAAACATCCGATAGCAGCTCGTCAATATCTGCATCCAGGTATTGTTCTGTGACTAGATGCTGAAGGCACCACGCGAAACCCGCATATCCTTTGCCAAAACTAAAATCGGACTCCTGCAAACTCAGCATATCCAGCGAATCCTCGATAATGCTGTTAAAGGAGGAAAAAAACTTTTGATCGTTCGAATACCGGTATACATAGGCATTCAACAGCGAAAGGCCAAATTTTCCATACATCAAAGTAGCATCGGCTATCCTGTTAAATCCGTTCCTCTCCGTTCGTCCAATGCCATTCATGATCTTGTAAATGATCACTTCTATCCTTTCAGCTTCATTTCGGTCAGTAATGAGCGGGGTCCAGGCCATATTGAAAAATGAAAAAAGTAAGACAAGCCCGAAAGCTTGTCTTACCGTTCAAATGAAATTCACTTAATCACGGTTGAGGAGGCGGAGGGCAGCAGGTGTAGCACCCGGAGCACGCGCTTCCCCAGTGATTGGTGTGGCAACTAATGAGAGACGTGAACGCGTCCCCACCAGTCAGGCTTGCCGCCTGGTTGTTGTCGAGGTTAGAAACGATTTTCTTTCCAAGCGACAGCTTTTTTGTTTTAAGCTCTGCTTTTTTCATGGATCAACATTTAATGGTAAAGGTTAGGTCTAATTTAAATACGTCTCTCGTATTTTCCTAAATAAAACGTCTATCTTTAAGAATATTTTTTCAAATACTATTTCAATAATCCTTTTAAGTGAAATCTGCAATCAGGGCATTTGGGTGTTTTTATTATTCGCTGCTATCATGCTGCAGTGCTGCACTCGCCATGTTGTTTCCGGCGAACACTGCTGCGCAGGATACCACTGACACATATCTGCAGTCACATAAATATCCATTGGACATCCACGACTTTAATCGCGGATCGATGGATGACCTGTTCAGAAAAAAACTTTCCGGATACAAGATCGTATTCCTCGGCGAAGGCGGATCTCACGAACTTGAATTTTATAGCGACCTAAAATATTATTTCCTGCAGCTGTTGAACAGAAGTATGGGAGTCCGAACGTACGTGATGGAATACGGGAGCTCGCTGGCAACCCTTTATAACAAATACTTACAGACAGGCGATACCTCTTTTCTGCCTTCCTTCCGGCAAAAGCATACACTGGATTTCCTGAAATCGTTGCAATTGTACAATCGCTCGGAAGCCGCATCAAACCCTATACGAACAGTTGGCATTGACTTTGAAGGGCCCTCTTTCTATTTCAAAGGCCTGCGTAGCCTACTCTCCCAGGCGCCACCGCCGGCCGAACTTCAGACTGAAATAGGTATCATCCAATCGTCACCCAACAACCTCAGCTGCCAAAACTTCTCGGAGATCGACCTGGTCCTGAAAGAATCGCTTCGAAAAAAGGAATCGGCTTACCGGTCGTATCTGGGTCAGTCATTTGAAGAATTCCATAATATCATAACAAACACAGGCTCATGCAGAGACGTTCTCAGGAACCGGAACCCTAATATGAAGCGTCGACTAGAGCTATTCGATTCAATATTTAAAGACAGCCTGTATTACGCCCAGCTGGGAGAAGCGCACGTCAACTTCCGGCTCAGAAATGCTTCCTGGCGCCTGAACACTGACAGGAAAAGCCCGTTCTATCAAAAGGTCGCTGTGATCAACGTGTATTGTTACCGGTGCGACTCTCTCAATAAGCAAGTTTCCAACTGGGAATTCACTGGCAAAATGGGAGAAGGAATAAAAGAGCGCTTTCTAAAATATTGCGACTCCCACTTCACGCTGTTCGACCTTACAGAAAGTGCAGACCCATTCGTAGATCAATATGCCGCCTGCGGACAATTCCTTTTGATCGTCAGAGATGAGAACTAGCTTCCTCGGGCCAGTTCACCCGTCAGCTCGAACGTGTCGCTAAGCATCTCCAGGCTATCGATCTTATTGGCGTTGGAATAGGAAAGATTGTGTAAAATAAATTCATCGACTTGTGTAAGCTCCTCCAGCCTGGAAAGCTCTTCATGAAAAAGGGCCGGGCTTCCGACGATGCAATTGTAAGGGTATTTGGATTCATCAAAACCCATATCAACATATTCTTTCCGGGCTTTTTGCGAGTCCTTATGACATATTCCGCAAACCAGGAAGTTGATCTTAGGAAAGTTATTATGTCGGGAAAAGTACTCTTCCCGATATGCGAGCAAGCCGTCCCTGAATTGATGCACGTCAACTTTTTCGTGCGTAAGGGACAGCGAGAAATTGATCTGCAGGTCCATCGCGATCGGCAGGCTGTTGAGAGAAGACCGGAGGTTCCATATCTCCGGCGCATCCCCGGGATACGGTGTTATCATCACCCCTTCGTCATAATACAAGCCCTCAATTCGCAAAAACCGGGCAAGCTCGATAAGCTTATCATCAAACCCATTCCTGAAGTCTTTCCTGATGTTGACGTCGTTGGATAATAGCTGTGCAATGCGGTAGCTGACGCTGCCATTGGCGAGCCCCAGGTCGATCCTGCCAGGATACATCGTATTCAATAACTTGTACGTCAACGCCACCCGATATGGTGAATACATCGATAGCAGGATGCCTCCTATACCCACTCTTATATTCTCGGTCAGCCCCGCAAGTACAGGCAGAAGCATTTCGGGATTATTCCAGGCAGGACTTAAATTATGATGCTCGGACAACCAAAAACGTGAGAAGCCAAGTTGGTCTGCGCTGATGCAATAATTCATTACATCCTGCAGTATTTGCGCAGGAGACGCGGAAGGTTCCCTAAGGCCAAATTCCAGTATGCCGATCTTGCTCATTGAATAGGAATTAAAGGTTAATGGTTACCGACAAATATAAGGACCTATTTGAGTTATCCAATTCCCTTTCCCTTCTATTTTGCGAGCTTTATCCGGTATGACAATAGCTGTTGACCGTTAACCCCGATGAACAAATACCCATCCACTATCAGCAGCCCCCTAACCTCTCCCCGAACCGTCATCCCCGTCACCGCCGGCGGCGCATAGTTGAATCCCCCTTTTCCATCCCCCAGCAACACCACCCCGTGATTGGCATCATCCCGGCCGAGACGGATCAGATTGTTCTCCTGGTTCCCGCACAACACCAGGTCGGTATGCCCGTCCCCGTTGATATCCGCGGCCGCGATCGCATAGACCGGCGCGTACTGTGCCTCCACCGGCAGCTCGTGGTAGACAAAACCGCGGCCGGTATTCTCCAGCCAGCAGGAAGTAAAGGTCGCGGCCGATAGCGGTCGGATCGTCTTGTTGGGGGGAATAACGTCGGAAACCTTCGCCGCAGCATAAGTCTCATACGCGTAAAACTTCTTCTTCAGTGACGGTATCTGCCGGAGGACATCATCCATCGGCATAAAAGGATAGTCGACGTGATCAGTATAACAGGTAAGGATAGGGTCGATGATCCCGTTGCCGTCATAGTCGGAGGCGTATAGTCTTACCGGCTCGGTGGCGGAGGTCTTCAGCGGCGAGTTCCAGCCATAGTTGCCGAGAACAATATCGGGGCGGCCGTCGCCATTGAGGTCGGAGACCAGCAGCCTGTTCCACCAACCCGTAGAGGGAAAGCCCGCCCATGACGAGCTGACATCCGTCAGCCGATGCCGGTCGTTGAGAAAGACCTTTACCGGCATCCACTCCCCCGCTACGACGAGGTCTCCCACTCCGTCGCCATTGAGGTCCACCCATGCGGCGTCGTTGACGATTCCCAGGCGGCTAAGCTCCGGGGCCCAGCCGGGGGCATCGGTAAAACGGCCGCTACCGTCGTTAATGTAGATATGGCTCGGACCGGACAGCGGGTACTTCCCGGGTATCTCGCGGCCTCCTACGAACAGATCGAGGTCGCCGTCTCCGTCAATGTCGAAAGCGCGGACACAGCTGCTTCCTCCCGCGCCGGCCGGCAGGGCGTGCTGCTGCAGCGCGAAATGTCCTCTACCGTCATTGAAGTACAGGCGGTCCGGGCTTCCAGACGCCGTGTAATTGCCATAGGTAATATAGAGATCGAGGTCGCCGTCCTTGTCAGCGTCGAAAAAGAGGGCGTCGGAGGCCTGGCTAATGGAATCTGTCTCCAGCGCAGTGCGGACCCAGCGGTGGTCGGGAGATTGTAAGAAAAGCGCTCCGCCGGCGAATACGTCCTCGCGCCCGTCGCCGTTGACATCCCCCTTTGCCAGGCACGGGCCCGTATGCGAATAGAAATGGGATAGCATATGCTGACGGTTGAAGTCGTTGACGGGCGCCTGCCGATGCGTATAGGAAAGGACACCTGCAGCGGGCGATAAAAGCGGCGCCCGTGCAGGCGCAGACACCGGGCAGAGAGACGCGGCCGCAGCCTGTCGCAGCTGTATCGTCTGATCGGCTCTTACGCGCGTAAGCACCTGGATCCGGTCATCCGGCCAGACGACTCGCAGCGAGTCGATCATCGTCAACGCCCCCAGGCCAATATGCAGAACAGGATCGACGCTCGACTGATATCCACGCACGGGGTCCTGCTCCGTATACCAGACCTGCCCGCCGCCATAGGCAAAAACCTTGGCCCCATAGCCGAGACGGTTAAGCCCGCCGCCGAGCAGCCGCACGCGCAAATAATGATTCTTCAGTAAAGTCTCGCCGTTGTTGCGATAGACACCCGCGTCATCATCCAGCGAGTTAAAAATGATATCCAGATCCCCGTCGTTATCCAGGTCCGCATAGGCGGCCCCGTTGGCAAACCCGGGCTTGTCGATCCCCCATTCGGAATTTTTCTTCTCGAACCGGTCGTCCCCCATATTCCTGTACAAGTATGGCGCGATCGTAATCCCCGACATACGGGAGACATAGTCTTCGACCGTCACAGGGGGCCCGCCCTGGCTCATCCTGCGCGCTTCGTCCATCGAGTATTTGAGGAACTGCAGGTTGGTATTATCGCGTTTGTAGCCGTTGGAGATGAAAAGGTCGCGGCGCCCGTCGTTGTCAAGATCGGCAAACAGCGGCGACCAGCTCCAGTCTGTTGCGGCTACGCCCGCCAGCTGGCCGATCTCGCTGAAGGTTCCGTCGCCATTATTCTTCTGGAGGCTGTTCTTCATGAACTGGTAATAGAGCCCCTGCTGGAAAAGCAACTGATATTTGTCAAAATTATCCGCACCGATATGCATCTTCTGGTCGTGGTTGTTCTCCGGCAGCATATCCAGCACACAGACGTCGGGCTGGCCGTCGTTGTTATAGTCGGCCACGTCGCAGCCCATGGAGTATTGGGAGACGTGGTCGAATTTCTCCCGCAGCCGCTCGGTGAATGTTCCGTCCCGGTTGTTGATAAAGCAATAGTCCTGCTCGTTGAAGTCATTGGCGATATAGATATCGGGCCAGCCGTCCATATCGATGTCCGCCGTGCTGAGTCCCAGGCTGTAGGTGAGGACATTTGACGTTATGCCCGCGGCAGACGTCACGTCGGTAAAATGACCTCCGTCGTTGCGGTAGAGCTTGTTGCCATACATCGGGTCGGCAGCCTGGCCCCGCAGACGCGACTGTTCCTGCAAGCCCATGGAGTATTTGGGTTCGGACTGGTTGATCAGGAAAAGATCCAGGTCACCGTCCTTATCATAGTCGAAGAAGGAGGCCTGCGTGGAATAGCCCGGGTCATCGAGGCCATAGGCGGCGGCCTCCTCGGCGAAGTTAAGGTTACCCTTGTTGATGAATAGCAGGTTTCGCCGGTAGTCGACGGAAGGAAACCCGGACCGGCAGATATAAATATCCAGCAGTCCGTCGCCATTGACGTCGGCCATAGTGACTCCGGTACACCAGCCCTGCTTCAATGCCACACCGGTCTTTTCAGTAATATCCTCAAATTGAAAATCACCTTTGTTAAGGTACAGTCTGTTCCTGACCATATTGCCGGTGAAACAGATATCCGGCAGGCCGTCGTTATTGATATCCCCGACCGCCACGCCGCCCCCGTTGTAGAAATAAGGATACCGCATGATGTTGAAGCCCGGGTCCGTCTCCCTCAGCATGTTTCGGAAGTCGATGCCGGTCCGGGATGCAGACAGCCTTGTGAAAAGCCGCGACCTGTCCTCACCGCAGGCAGCGAGCAGGACGAGGAGACAAAGGGATAAATTACGCATGGCAAAGGGATGATGAATGGCAAGAGGCCGTCTGATCGACGGCCTCTCTGTAAAACTAAGAGAATAGGATCAATTGACGTCCCACCATAGTGGTGTGCCGCCGGTATCCGGTCCTCCGAGAGCTTTGACACCTCCGGCGACGCCGTTGGCGTTCGTATTACGCTCGCTCAGCGGGAAGTTCACGCGGCGAACGAACTTGTCGGTCGGGATGGCTCCGTTGCTGTAGTTGACCTTATTGCGGAACAGCTTAGGATATCTCGTCCGGCGGAATTCGGACCAGGCCTCCTGGCCATCGGGATACATAGCGATATATTTTTGGGTGATAATACGCTCCAGCTTCTGCGCGAAGGTGGCGCTATTGTCCCATTTGATCGTAATGGTGCTGAGATCCTGATTGCCGGTTTTTATATCGTTGGCGCCGGCGACGGTTGCCTTGGGATCGATATATTGCGCCGCCGTGCTGGTCGCATCGGCCAGGTAAGCTGCCGCCTGTGCGTCAACCCCATACTGTGCGAGGGAGGCCGTGACGCCTGAATTGTAAGCCGTACCCGCGTCCCCTGCCTTGGCCCAGCCACGGATCCCGGCCTCGGCTTTGAGGAACCACGCTTCCGCCGTCGTCATCAGTTGGACATAGTTGGCCTTGCTGAAGACGCTGCCCCATGGAGTTGCCGCACAGTTCGGGAAATTGGGAAGTGCGGAATAGTTGCCATAGCGACCCTTGGCGTCGATATCAATGCCGTTGCGGACGCCGATGATCTTGCCTGCGACAGCGGGATCGGTAGCGGCCACCGCATATTTAGATTCGCGCGGATCGTTGTATCCTTCCAGCAATGAACCCAGAGGTGCGCCAAAACGGATGTCGCCCCAGGAATTGTTGATCACGTTCAACGGATGCTGAACGCTGCCGATGTCAATAGTAAAACCATCGGCATTGGTCGTGAGCAGCCCCAGGGGGTGCGCCAGTGCGGCCTCCCCTTCGGCCTGGGCCTTTGCGGGATCGACATTGACGATGCGCAGCGCCAGCCGCAGCTTGAGCGTATTGGCGAATTTCACCCATTCGCCATAGTCGCCGCCATACACCTGGTCGAAGTTTGTAAAGGTCTTCGTAGCATTACCCTGGGCCAGCGGCGTAAGAACGGCGATGGCGGAGTCGAGGTCGTTGAAGAAAGCATAGTAGGCGTCCTTCTGGGAGTCATAGGTGACGCTGCCGTCCTCGTTGACCTGGCCGTAGTGCGTATAGATAATGGGACCAAAGATATCGCTGAGCCGGTGCATTCCTTCCACGCGCAGGATCTTTGCCCAGGCGACGAACGCGGGATACTGGCCGGCGGCGTTCTTGATGACCAGCTGTACGGGAGCCATAACACCGTTGTAGGCATCGCTCCAGGGTTGTCCGTTCCAGTTGTCCACCAGGGAGTAGGTCATGTTGTTCTGGTTTCCCAGGAATGGGGTCGGGCTGCCCATATATCCCGAATAGACGTCTCCGATGAGGTTTTGCTGCAGCTGCATGTCCCATGCAGGATTGATCACCTGGTAAATGCTCTGCTGCACCTGCTGCAGCGGGACGCCAAGGAGCTTGTAGTCGGCGCCCAGCTCTTGATTCGAGGTACCGGATGCGTCGGTATTGTACTGTTCGAATTTCTTGGTGCAGCTACCGAGGACCAGCGTACCCGCAATAGCGAAACAACCATATCTGCGGACCGCACCTTTCCATATTTTATATTTCATATAGATAGTCTTTAACTTTTACTGATTAAAATCCGATCTTCAAGCTTGCGCCAAAACTACGCGTGGAAGGCTGGGCAAACGTCTCTATGCCTTGCAGGGCGTTGCTGGTAGCCATCGAAAGCTCGGGGTCGAAGGGTGCTTTTTTGGAGATAAAGAATAAGTTCCTGCCAATGAGGGAAAGGCGCAGGTCCGTGATCCAGCTGACGTGCGCAGGTATCTTATAGCCGATCGCCAACTCACGAAGACGAACAGCAGTAGCGCTATACATATAAAATTCGCTGATGCCGTTGCGGTCACCAACGCCTTTATAAAAGGCCTGTGCGGGGAGAAGCCCCGACCATGCCTTGCCATCGTTGGGGCTGGTAGCATCGGAGACCGTCGCCTTGATGTTCACGCCGTTGGCGTCGCGCGCCTGTTGCGTCGCCTTGCTGTCGCCGTATTCGTCGAGAACGGCCTGGGTAACGCTCATAACCTTTCCGCCAAAACGGCCGTCTATAAGGAAGTTTACCGTAAACCCGGCTATGTCAAAGCTGTTGTTCCATCCCAGGGTATAGTCGGGGTTGGAGTTGCCGACTTTCTTGAATGTATTGTCCTGCAGCGGCTTGCCTGCCCCGTCGACGAGGATCGTGCCGTCCTTGGAGTTGCGCTGGAAGGTGCTTCCATAGATATCACCCCAGGAGCCACCCTGCTGGATTACCGACTCATACATGTTCACGTTGCCGGGACCGCCGGTCAGGTAAAAGATGTTGTCGGGCCCCGCGCCGGGAACTTTGGCGTCAGACAGTTCGACCACCCTGTTCTTGTTGGCGGCGAAGTTGAAAGTTGTCGTCCATTTGAAGGTTCTGGTGCTGACCGGTGTCACGAATGCGGTAGCCTCTACCCCCGTATTCTGGATATTGCCCAGGTTGAGGTAATAGGTGCTATAGCCCGATCCGAGGGGAGCCGGGATCTCGACGTACTGACGATAGTTGTTGTTCTTGTAGTAGGTAACGTCAAAGCCTACCCGGTCATTCAGGAAGCGCCATTCCGTACCGACTTCGAAAGAGCGGTTGTCCTCCGGCCGCAGATACGTGCCCGGCAGTGGCACCTTGACGTTGACTTGTGCACCCAGCTGGCTGTTTTGCGTATATTGAGCGGGGTTTGTACTATAAATATTCACAGAGTTACCCACCTTCGCATACGAAACACGGATCTTGCCAAAGCTTACCGGACCTCCGATATTCAGCGCGTCTGTCAGCACGAGGTTGGCGCCGGCCGAATAGTAGAAATATCCCGATCCCTTCGTCGGTGTGAAGGCGAAGGTCGACGACCAGTCATTCCTGCCGGTGAGGTCAACGAAGAAGAAGCCTTTGTATCCGAGCTGTGCGCTTCCGAAGACGGACTGCAGCTGGGTATGCTTGGAATACTGATTGGACAGCAGCGCCGTCGGGGTGATGAAATTCACACCGAATTTGTTGGCATAGAACAGCCCGGAAGGATCACCGGTCTTGGTATCGAAGTCGATGTCATCGAGCTTGGTATCGTTGATGCTGGTACCCAGGTTGGCACCCAGGCTGAAGTCGTTGCCCAACTTTTTGTTCAGCATGAGCAGGACGTCTCCATATAGCTGGGTGTTGACATTATTGACGTAGGTATACCTTCCGTCCGGAGCGGCCTGTACAGCCTGGGTACCGGCATAGAGGCGGGAGTCATAAGTGTCCCAGGACTTGTCCACGTTGCCACGGGCCTGGAGGCTGAGCCAGTCGTTGAACTTATACTTCAGCGACAGGTTGATGATCGCGCGGTCCCTTTTGTCGACGCGGGGTCCGCGATAGAGCAGCCAGTAGGGGTTTTGTTCGTGGTCCTGGCCTCCCGATCCGTCGACGGGGCTGATGTCGAACCAGTTCTGGATGTCGAGGTTCCGCTGTTGCGAGTATACCGTATAGTTCTTGTATTTGTTGAAGTCGAGGCCGCGCGGGAAAAGATAGAGACCCGTCAGCGGGTTGGCATACAGGCCACTTACCGCGCGATTGTTGGCTTTCTGGTCGAGCAGGTTGATATTCCCGTCGATGGTCAGCCGGTCGTTAAGGAATTTAGCCGTCTCACGAAAGCTCAGGTTGTGTTTATTATAGGAAGAGGTGGGCTGGATCCCGGTGCTGTGCGTATTGCCGTAGGAGAAATAGGTCAGCGCCTTGTCTGTGCCACCCGAGAGGCTCACGGTATTGACGGTCGTAATTCCGGTCTTGAAGAAGGGCTTTACGTGATCGGGAGCGCTGACGACATTGCCCCAGCTGTTCTCGTTGGTGGGGTCGGTGCTCGCTGCGCCGTTGATGCCCTGGCCGTATTTGAACTGGAGATCGGGGTAGTAGAGCGGAGACTCGGCGGTAAGGTCCGAAGAGACATTGATGCGCGCACGTCCGGCCTTACCGCTCCTGGTCGTAATGACAATGACGCCATTGGCGGCCGCACTGCCATAAAGCGCTGCGCCCGAAGCACCCTTCAGCACCGTAATGCTTTCGATATCGTCGGGATTGAGGTTGGAGATACCGTCGCCGCCATCACGGCCGGTGGAACCGCTGCCCGATGACTGCCCCCACACGTCTGCGGGCTGCTGCGGACTATAGTTGGCCAGGGGAATACCGTCAATGACATACAACGGCTGGTTGTTCTGTGTAGACTTGTTACCGCGAAGGATGACACGGGCAGACCCGCCGAGGCCGGAGGCGCTGCGGGTGATCGTCACACCGGCAACCTTACCGGTGAGGCTGTTGACGAAGTTGGCGTCCTTTACGGTCGTCAGATCGGCGTTGGTCAGGCGTTGCGTAGAGTAAGTAAGGTCCTTGCTTTTGCGTTGGATACCCAGGGCCGTCACGACCACCTCATTCAGCTGCTGATTGCCGGCCTGCAATGTTATCTGGAGACTTTCGCCGCTGACCGACACTTCCCGTGTCTGATAGCCGATGTAAGAAACGACCAGGACGTCGCCCCTCCTGGCTTCAATGGTAAATTCGCCGCTGCCATTGGTGGAAGTTCCGCGTTTTGTACCTTTTACCGTCACGCTGACGCCGGGTATCGGCGCTCCGTCTGCGGCGGTTACCTTACCCGTGACGGCTTCCTGCGGCGAAACCGCGAGGACGTTGTCGGTCATCGGCGCCAGTGAAAAGACCTGCGTGAAATCTACCGGCCGCATCTCCGCAGAAGTACCGCTGCTGCCGGCAACAAGGATCACAAAGGTCTTCTCATTGACCTTTTTAAATCTAAGCCCGGTGTTCCTGAGCACCTCGCTGAGGATCTTTTCGATGTTGTCCTGGCCGTTCGGGAGGGTGTTGACCTGCCGGCCGCCCAGTGACTGTTCGGAAAAAAGGAAGTAGACCCCTCTGGTCCGGTTGAGCTCTTTCAGTACTTTGAAGAGGGCTTCTTTCGGGGCGCTCTCTTCGGTCTTGTTATCTCCGGTGGTTTGCGGTACGCCTCTGACACCCTTACCCGAATAAGCATAGGTGCTTTGAGAACGACCGGCAAAAGAACAGAGGAGAAGTATGCCCAGCACGCAGCTGACCATACGCCAATTGCAATTCAAATTTCTCATTTTTTTGCAGCGTTTGTTTAATGAAAGTTATGTTTGTCCTTCGGACGGGGCCATCCCGGGCCCTTTGGTAGACGACCGTAACTATTTCTTATGGGTGTGCCTTAATCAGGATCTTATTTCCTTCGTGTATGACCTCGAAATCGCCGGTGCTTTGCAGAGCCAGTAGCAGCACGTCCAAATTGTCGTTGGGCATGATTCCATAGAGCTTCTTCTCTTCCAGTCCGTCGCCGGATGTGGAGATGTCTACTCCATAATTTTCCCGGATGATGCTGATAAGGTCGCGCAGAGGAGTGCCGTCGAATATGAGCTTGTGCTCCTTCCACGCCAGGACGCTGTCATTGCGGACGGCCTTCTTTTCCAGGCTGCTCCTGTATTCCACAAAGTCACCCGGCACCATCTTCAGCTCTCTGCCCTCCTCCGTGTGGAGCGTGACGCTACCCTCTTTCAGCATCACATTGGCCTTGTCCTGTCTGTTGACGACATTGAACTGCGTGCCGGTGACGATAATATCGAAATGATTGACGTGGACGATAAAACGGCTTTTCAAGGGGGTCTTTGCGACGTGAAAGAATGCCTCGCCCTTTAGCCAGACCTCCCGGTCCTTCCCATCCTGCCAGCCCCGGGAAAAGACCAGCCTGCTATCGGCATTGACGACGACGCTGGAGCCATCGGGCAGACGGCTTTCTCTTACCTCGCCATAGGCGGTATGCAATTCGTCGGAAGGATGTTGGATGAGCAGCGGCCGAAGAAGATATATCCCTACGGCGACCACGAACACCGCCGCAGCGGCCATCCACCATCGGTAGCCGCCGACCCTGCTGAGGCTTTTATTTTCCGCCTCGCGGATCTTTTGCAGGAGCCGGCTTTCCACAAGCGTGATCTGTCCTTCGCTCATCTTTTCTTCGTCAACACGCAGCGTTCTCAAAAAATCTACGGCCTGCCCCGCACGGGCGCGCATAGCGGGGTCTGCCGCTATCCATTCCTCCCACTGCCGGATACACCGGGTGTCTGTCCGGAAGTACCAGGCGAGAAAGCTTTGATCCGTTAAAAGGTCTTCTACTCCTGCGTAGTTTTTTGACATATGGGATACCTCTCCGGGTATAAGTGCCGGGGACAATTACCGTGTAATGCCTTTTTGTTAAATTTTTTTTAGCAGCAGCGGCAGCGACAAATGCGGATCGGGATTATTGAGCGTCCCACCAGACCCGCGACGTCATTTTATCTCCTCCGGGGAGACGGCCGACGGCTTCATTATAATTGGCGGGATTGGAAGATGCCTCGCTCTGTGGATAGGTGAATCGCCGGGGGATGGTCCCCCCGGTGACATTGCCGGGATAGTTGACGGGCGTCAATAAGGGGTATCCGCTACGCCTCCAGTTGGCGAAGCATTCGTGTTCATCCATGAATCCGGCTATCCAGTATTGTTCGTTGATCAGCTGCAGGCCTTTGGCCGGGTCATAGGGATGCACGGCAAGCCAGGCATCGATGACTGCGCCCGCAGGTCCTGCATTGTTCTGCAGCGACAGCTGTGACATCGCCTGCTGAACCGCTGTCCTGTAGTACGCCGCCGGGTCACCGCTGATCCACCCCCGTTGAGCTGCCTCGGCAAGCAAAAGGCCGGTCTCACCCGCCGTAAGGAAAAAAGTAGGCGCGTCCAGACGGGCATAGGTATACCGGTTGACGACGGAATACCTGTTCTGGTCGCCGGGCCAGTTGGGCGCAAATGTAAGGTCATAGGCCCCGCCGTTGTCGGGAGGATCATAGCCACCAGGCTGCCCCAGCTGGTGCGCCGCGGCCGTATCACCCTTGTCCGCCGCAAGCGCGGGATTTGCGCATACAGTTGCCAGATAGGGCAGCCGCGGGTCCTTTGTCCTGCGCAGATAGTTGACGAAGGTCATATTGAGCCGATAGCCGTTGGGGTCATTGCCGAGGAGGATGAGGCCGTTGCCATTGACCACGGGAGTAGTCGCTACATTCTGGTGGCTCAGCACCGCGTTGTCGCTATTGTCCTGAAATACACCGCCGCTGACTGCCGTCTGCGCCCACTGCGCCGCGGTCGCGGGGTCCACCCTGCTCATCCTCATCGCGACCCGCAGCATCTCGGAATAGGCAAATTTTCGCCAGGACACCGGTGTTCCATTATATAGCAGGTCGGCGGCGCCGATGGTATTGCCTTTGGACGGGTCCAGGGCCCTGGCCGCATCCTGCAGCTCGTGCAGGATATCCATATAGATATCCTGCTGCCGGTCATAGCGCGGCGCCGTGATACCGGAGATATATCCCTGCCCGGCCTGGCTATAGGGACAGTCGCCGTACATATCCGTCATCCGCTGGAACATAAAAGCCCTGAATATCCGGCACTCCTGGTAAAGATTGGAAAGCGTGCTGTCTCCCTGTGCGTGGTGCATGACCTCCGTGATATAGGCAACACTGTTGGGATAGTTCTCGTCCCAGTAGGCGGAGTTGTAGGTACCGTTAAAAAGATATTTGTCCCCGTCCCAGTAGGACACGGTCGATGACAAATGCTGGATCATACAGGCGGAATAGATAAGGTTGTTGCGCCAGTCCTCAAAGCCGTTGCCCTCCGAGTTGCCCGAAGTGATCAGCTCGGCATTGGTAAAAAGATAGTTGAAGTTGATCTGAGAACCGGTGATCAGGTTGGGATCGGTATTGATCCCGACAAATCCCTTCCGGCAGGCGGCCGCCGCCAGCATGAAGATCAATATAAGGATATGGCTTGCTCTCATGTGGATCGTTAGAATTTGAAGTTGACATTAAACCCCCAGCTCCTGACCAGGGGATATCCCGACAGCTCCAGTCCCTGTCCGTTGGTATTGTTGATGCTCGACTCCGGGTCTATATTGGGAACCCTTTTCATCAGCGTCGCCAGGTTGCGGCCTACGAACGACAGGCTGAGACCGGTGATGAACTTCTTTTTCAGCACAGCAGGAGGAAAAGTATAGGTCAGAGACGCGGACCGCCATTTGATAAAGCTGGCGTCATAGACGAACTCCTCGGCGATATGATCGCTGCCCCCCGCCGAGATGTCCTGGAAGTACTGCTGTGCAGGGACTGCGATCGTATTGGCATGTCCGTTGTCGAGCACCCCTTTCCCGACGTATCCCCCTTCCCTGCCCTGGAGCGTATTCCTATGAAGTCCGTAATAGTAGAGCAGCAGGTTGGTGCCGGAGTATATCTTCGCACCGAACTTGAAGTCGATCAGCGTGGTGAACGTCCAGTCCCGGTAGTGCAGCTCGTTGGTCAGCCCGCCGGTCTGCTTGTAGACGGTAGACCCCAACGGCGCTACGCCATTGCCCGGCTCCGGTTCTCCCGCCGGGGCTGGATTGGCCACTCCGTCGCTATAGATGATCCGTCCCCTCGGGTCCCGCCGGTAGGCATAGCCCATGATCTGACCATACGGCAAACCCACCACATTGCTGATGCTTACCTCGCTGCCCCAACGCGGATAGGCGCCGCCGATAGCAATGCTCGGCAGACCGCCGATAGAGAGGACCTTGTTGTCGTTGACTGCAAGGTTAAAGCTGGTCTTCCAGTTGAACGCCGCAGTCTTTACCGGGATGCCGGTGAGGAGCAGCTCGACCCCCCGGTTGCGTATCCTGCCGATATTGGCGATATACTGGTAGTAGCCCGAGGTGGGGCTGATCGTGACCTTGACGATATCATTGGTCGTCTCTTTGTTGTAATACGTGATGTCTAATCCTATACGATCCTTCAGAAACTGGCCGACGAGGCCGACCTCCTTTTCGGCGATGCTGATAGGACGAAGGCTGGCATTGGGGATCAGCGGAAGGTCGCCCGAGGCGATATAGCCCAGCGGCTGCCCGTTGATCGAATAGTTGCGGATCCCGTAGTTCAGCACATTCTGATAAGGTTCTGTTCCATTGGAGGAGCCGGCATAGGATCCCCGCAGTTTGGCGAGGCTGACCCAGGACGGAAACCGCCAGGCCTCGGACAAGATGTAGCTGGCGGATACCGAAGGATAGAGATATCGATCGGTATTGATATTGAGCGTGGAGAACCAGTCGTCCCTGGCCGTAAGGTTGAGAAAAAGCCAGTTCTTGTAGCCAAGGTCCGCGCTGCCATAGATCGAATTGACCCGATACCGCCGGAGGAAAGAGCTATAAGGCTTGTTGACGATATTGCTGGCGTTGTAGTTGCCGTCGGCAAGAAATGGACCCGCGGCGCGATTGAAGGAACCCGG
>JAFDYE010000699.1 GCA_018267585.1 Bacteroidota bacterium | reverse complement strand
TGTTCCCATTCCCAAGCACGTCAGCGGTGTAGCCATGGGGCTTATTACGCGTCCGACGGACGGCAAGTACGCTATCCTGACGGATATCCTGGGTGACGAGGATCACCTCGGCGATATGGACTTTAAAGTTACCGGTACCCGCGAAGGTATTTGCGGCGTACAGATGGATATCAAGGTGGACGGCCTCAGCATGGCGACCATGCGGGAAGCGCTGGAGCAGGCCCGTAAAGGAAGGCTGCATATCCTCGATGCCATGTATGCGTGCATACCGGCTGCAAATGCCGACGTTAAGCCGCACGCACCGCGCATGGTGAAGATCTTTATCGACAAGGAATTTATCGGCGCCGTTATCGGACCGCAGGGTAAGATCATCCAGGAGATACAGCGCGAGACCGGCACTACCATCAACCTGGAAGAGGTCGGCAATTTTGGCGAGGTCAGCATCTTCAGCCCCGCCAAGGAAGGTCTGGACAAGGCCGTTACCTGGATCAAGAGCATCGTGGCCCAGCCGGAGGTTGGCTCGGTATACGAGGCAAAGGTCAAATCCGTGATGCCCTATGGCGCCTTTGTTGAGTTCCTGCCTGGTAAGCAGGGGCTGCTTCACATCAGTGAGATCTCTCACAAGCGGCTGGAGACAATGGATGGCGTCCTGAAGGAAGGCGATACGGTCAAGGTGAAGCTGATAGGTCTGGACCAGAAGACAGGCAAGTTCAAGCTGAGCCGGAAAGTGTTGATGCCAAAGCCGGAAGGTGCGGGTTCCAAATCCCCCGCTGGCGCACCCGGTCAGGAGCCGCAACAGTAATTTTTTTCAAAATCTCATATGGGTCTGCGGTGCAAGCCGCGGACCTTTTATTTTTGTGTTCATGAATCATATACAGGTGACGATACCGGCAAGGGACGTGGAAGAGCAGGAGATGTTCATTGCTCTGATGGCCGCTATGGGGTATGAGGGGTTTGAGCAGGAAGAAGAAATGCTGCGGGCATTCATCCCGGAAGAACAGTTTGACAAAGGAATGCTCGTTTCCCTGCTCGAGCCGCTGGGTGCAACGTTCGAAACCGAACGGATAAAGGAGACCAACTGGAATGAGGAATGGGAGAAGAACTTTCAGCCCGTTGTCGTGGACGGTTTTTGTGCGATACGGGCGCATTTTCATGCTCCTATCGCCGGTGTGGAGCACGAGCTGGTGATCACTCCCAAGATGAGCTTTGGGACGGGGCATCACGCCACTACGTTCATGATGATACAGGCCATGCAGCAGCTGGACCTCAAAGGCCGGCGGGTCTTTGATTTCGGTACCGGGACGGGCGTTCTTGCGATACTCGCCGAGCGGCTCGGAGCCGCGTCGGTGCTGGCAACCGACAATGACGACTGGAGCATCGAGAACGCGCGGGAAAATGTGACTAACAACGGGTGTACCGCGATCCGGGTGGTCAAAATGGATAGGGTGCCCGAAGGGCCTTTTGATGCCATTCTGGCCAATATAAACAAACACGTAATTATCGGTCAACTAGCCGCCCTGGAACAACAATTGACCCCGGGTGGCGTTATACTTTTGAGCGGTCTTTTGGACAGTGACTTCCAAGACATTGAAAATGAGGCCGTAAAAAACAATATTTCCATATCCGTACGGATAACAAAGGGCAGCTGGATCTGCCTGCGAACTGAAAAAAGACTCAAATAACCGACTGAAAGTGAGGAGGAGGAAGTCGATTTTTTGTTATATTTGTTATCCAACCCTGGTGGACCGCCGAACAAAGTGAGTCCGCCTGTCTAAGGCCCCATTAAAAGTTACCGGGAATGGGGTACATTCAGGGAGAAACCAAGTCCCGGTACAACTCAACCGTTCGATGAAGGAGGTTTTGCTAATTCTATCAGCTTACCTGATAGGTTCTATTCCTACTGCCGTCTGGGTCAGTAAATCATTCTTTGGGATTGACATCAGGGAATATGGCAGCGGTAATGCGGGCGCCACCAATACCTTCAGGGTCCTTGGTTCGAAATGGGGCTCTTTTGTAATGGGTGTCGACGTAATAAAGGGAATTGTAGCCACCAGCCTGTACATCCTCATGCCTTATTATCTGCACGACGAGACGGACAGGACCAATTTTATGGTTGGTCTGGGTCTGGCTGCGGTTGTCGGCCATATCTTCCCGATATGGGCGGAATTCCGTGGCGGAAAGGGTGTAGCCACGCTTTTCGGGATGATCATTGCCATCCAGCCCCTGGCGGCTGTCTGCTGTATCGGGGTCTTTCTTCTGGTGCTTTATCTGACCCGGTTTGTCTCCCTCAGCTCGATATTGGCGAGTGTAGCATTCGCTGTTTTCATCCTCTATATTTTTGACGCCAAGGAAACCCTTTACCGCGGGTTTGCCATTGCCGTCGCCCTGATGGTCATGTTAACCCACCAAAAGAACATTACGCGGCTGCTGAAGGGCAATGAGAATAAAGTGCCGATCCTGAAATATCGGGACCGGAGACGTCAGCGCCGGCACCTTTCTACAAGTGAAAAGGAATAATTGTTGTAAATTTACATCCCCGAATGCAGCGTCGATGCATACGGAATAGGGATATCCCTTAAGGAAATTGAGAGCGGACCACGGGTAGAACACCGGCCCTCAGCACTGTTGAGGCCCTCGTTCGTGATCTTCGCTCCGCTCGGTCAGGCCAAAGGCCCATCATTAGCCGGTGCATCGGGATGGGTACTTTGGGGGAATAAACCATCCCGATGCACTGTTAACTCGATAAATTACATCCAGAAATGTCCCAAACTTTACTGGAAAAACTGCAGTTACAGGACGAGAAGAACCTGCTGATCCAGGGTCTCCCTTCCTCCATCGAAAAGCAATTTACCAAGCTGGCGTTTGCCAAGAATCTTACGCCCTTGTTAAAGAGTAAAAAGATCGATTTTGCGCTGATTTTTGCGATCAATGAGCAGCAATTAGGGAATATCGTCAGGGAAGTCATGCCCGCGCTGCAGTCCGGCGCCAAGTTTTGGGTGGCCTATCCAAAGCTGGGTTCCAAGATCGCCACTACCCTCAACCGGGAGTGCAGCTGGGGATGTATCACCTGTGCCGGATATGAGTCCGAGCGCCAGACGGCTCTCGACCACGTCTGGACGG
Source organism: Bacteroidota bacterium (assembly GCA_018267585.1). GTDB lineage: Bacteria > Bacteroidota > Bacteroidia > Chitinophagales > Chitinophagaceae > Puia. The sequence continues at coordinate 3,249 of JAFDYE010000699.1, read as the reverse complement.
CGATCCGTTTTAAAAGGACCGAGCCTGTTGTCGGCAAGAAGGTCGATGCCCCGGTATCCACCGCAACCCGGGCGACTGTTCGCAGACGCGCCGCCGCTTTCAATCCCTGATCATCCTCACAACTCCGTTGCGAGTCTGTTGATTCTCTGTTGCTTTTCTGTTGGTCTCCGCGCCCGCTGACAATCCAACGACGGGGCTTTCCTTTCTCTAACTGCCAGGAGTATTCGCTGCGCCTATCCCGCAGACAAGGGTTTGTGGGTATTTTCCTTTGAGATAAGCCACCAACAAGGGTTTTCGTACTATATTTGGTACTTCCCCTAAAGCTTATTAACGATATGCTTCTACCTAATTTCTATGGCATCCACTAGCAGGCAAGGTCTTATAACCGAGCTATTGGACAGGACCGAGCTGGTCAAAGCCTGCAGTCAGCTGTTCTTTCGTCTTTCCGACGATCAGCTGCACCATCGGCCGGGCCCCGGGAAATGGAGCATTGCCGAGGTATTCGGGCATTTAAATCTTTCCCACGATCAGTACATCCGAACGATCCTTCCCCGCATTACTCTGGCGCCCGACTATCCTTCCGACCGATACGTAAGCGGCTGGCTGGGAGAGTGGATCTATGAGAAGGTCAAACCCAGGGCCAACGGCACCATCTTCAAGCTGAAAACGCTGAAATCCTGGTATGCAAGCGGCGAGACGCTGGATGCCCGCGAAGTGCTGGAAAGCTTTCAGCGAAAATGTGATGCGCTGGATGATATCCTGCGGCATGCTGCGACCAAAAATCTGCAGCGGATCAGGGTCCCGTTCTATTTCAGCCGGCCCGTCCGGTTGCGGCTCGGGGATACGCTGCGGATCCTGGTAGCGCACAGCGAGCGGCACCTGCTGCAGGCGCAGCGAATAATGGTCGCCGTTACCTAGCGGACGGCCGCCCGGCGGAAGGCGGTCCTATTTGATGATGACCGTCCCCAGGTCCTGCAGCAGGGAGCGTTCCAATTCTTTCAGGTGTTTGTGGGTCTGCAGCAGCACGAGCAGCTCTTCCTCCGTATGGGGCCTGCCCAGGTCCTGCTGATTCTCTTCCATCAGGCGTTTGATCTTTCTCAGCTTGAGGTAGCGCATGGTAGACAGGACGTCCTCTTTGTAGAGCTCTTCGGGCGTTGCGATATGCCCGTCGTAGTGCTCCTTCCAGTTGGGGCTGATCTCGAGGTGGAGGTCCATGATAGAGACAGCCAGGGTGCTGAGCTCCTGGTCCTCGTGATAAAGAAAGCTCTTGGTGGATGGTTCGAGTCCCTGCTGATACCAGTCCCTGTAGAGGTCGAGGATCTTCAGGAGGCGTTTATTGTCGATGAGGTCGTAGAGTTCTGTGCTTTCGGTAAGGATATAGTCTGCGACGAGGGAAGATTCGTCCCAGGACTTCAGGCCAAATTCAAGCAGGCTCCGGATCATCCCGCGCTCGTTCTGCTCATGCCTGAACAGCAATCCGATGGATTCATCGTCCTGGGGGAATCCGCTTTCCGAAGGAGGGGTTGTGTCTTCCGGGGAGGTTTCCTGACCTGCTTTTGCCCGGGCTTCCGCTGCCGCCCTGCTTTCCTGTTTGTCGATGCGTTCCCGGATAAATTTGTTGACGAGGGTATGGAGGCCGATCTCTTCGATGCGGAGGATCTCGGCGGACTGGCGGATATAGTCCTGCTGGCGGGTAAAGTCTTCCGCCTTATTGATCCGCGAGATGGTCTCGGCGACCTGGTTGACGACGGCCGCCTTTTTGTTGGTGTCGTCGGCTGCGTCTTTCAGGGCGACTTCCAGCTGAAAGAGGACGAAGTCTTTTTTGTTTGACGCGACAAATTCGCGGAAAGCCGCTGCGCCTATTTTGCGGACATAGCTGTCGGGGTCTTCCTTATCGGGGATGAGCACAAGCTTTACATCCAGGCTTTCCTCGAGCGCCATGTCCAGACCGCGCAGCGCGGCTTTGATGCCGGCGCCGTCGCCATCGTAAATGATGGTGAGGTGGTTGGTATATTTTTTTATGAGCCGCAGCTGGTCGATGGTCAGGGAAGTCCCTCCGCTGGCGACCACGTTCTCTACTCCGGCCTGGTGCAGTGAGATGACGTCGGTATAGCCCTCTACCAGCAGACACTCGTCCTGCTTGTCGATGGCCTGTCTGGCCTGGTAGGCTCCGTACAGGATCCTGCTCTTGATATAGAGCTCATTCTCGGGCGTGTTGATGTATTTGGGCGCGCGGTCGTTGCTGCGGATGATACGGGCGCCAAAACCGATGATCTTTCCGGTCTGGTTGTGGACAGGGAAAATGATACGACCCCTATAATTGTCCATGGGTCTCTCGTCCCGTACTACGACCAGCCCGCTTTTCTGGAGGTATTCGAGGTTATACTGCGCGGCCAGTGCGGCCCGTGCGAAAACATCCCTGGCGTCGGGGCTGTAGCCCAGCTGGAATTTTCGCATCGTGTCCTCGGAAAATCCGCGCTCTTTCAGATAGCTGAGGCCGATGTCCTGTCCCTCGTCGGTGTTGAACAGGGTATCCGAAAAGAATTTCTGCGCGAAAGCATTGATAATATAGAGGCTGTCGGCCAGCTGCTGTTGCTGGCGCTGCTGAGGGTTCAGCTCTTTTTCTTCGATCTCGACATTGTAGCGGGCGGCCAGCCATCGAAGCGCTTCTGCATAGGAGTATTTTTCGTGCTCCATGAGAAAGCTGATGGTGTTCCCGCTGCGGCCGCAGCCAAAACACTTATAGATCTCTTTGGCGGGAGAAACGGTGAAGGAAGGCGTCTTTTCATTATGAAAAGGGCAGAGCCCAAGGTAGTTGGTGCCCCGCTTTTTCAATTTGACGAAACCGCCGACGATCTCGATGATATCGATGCGGCTGAGTATCTGCTGTATAGTCTGTTGCGAGATCATTAAAGGACAAAAGTACTTTATTTATCGGCTTTATCAGCGATGATCGAAGCACCGTAAATTCTGCACAAAAGCACGTATATTTAACCATACTAAATATGCCTTTATTGCATTATATTACAGGAGACCCCGGAAGGGGGATCGTCCGGGGACGAGCACAGCGAAGTCCCTGATCGAGCCAGCCAACGGTGTTGGGTGGCGAAGACCACAATCATTAGCGCTTTGCCGGAGATGCGTTAATTTTTGGGAAAAGCGTATCTCCGGTAAAAAAAAGACCATCCTTTGAAAACCGGTATCTATTCCGTACTCTTCTGCGTCATTTCGAACATTGCCATCGGCTTT
>JAFDYE010000698.1 GCA_018267585.1 Bacteroidota bacterium | reverse complement strand
TAAGAGAAATGGAATTGTTCTGCCGGTCTACGATCACTCCCGGTGATCGCTCGAGTACGTCCAGGATCGTACTGCCGGCCGCCGTGATATTCCCCTCCACATTGACGACCATCCTGTCGATCTTTTGCTCGAACAAAGGCTTTTTTGCTATAACCGTCACCTGGGCCATCTCCCTGCGGGCCTCCGCCAGCTGCTGCACACCCAGGTCTTTCTTCTCTCCTCCGGAAAAAGACAGCATCGGGCTATACACTATTTCATAGCCGCTCGCAGAAAAGGCAAGAAGATAGCTGCCCGGCCGGACCCTGGCAAATGCATAAGCTCCCTTTTCATCAGTGACCATCCCCTTCTGCAATGAAGAATCCGACGACCGGAGCAGCAGCACATTGACGCCTGTCAGCGGCTTATTCGCCCTGTCGAGCACCAGTCCGGTTATCGCGGACTGAGCATATCCGTACTGGCAGACCATGAGCAGGCCAACCCCCAAAGCAATTAGACGGTAATACATAATTGGTGTTTTAGGTTACCAAAAAGAATTCCCGGTCATCAGGGCAAGCAATAACGATAGAAGATTCTCAGAAATGTGACCAAGGGAGTCGGACGGGCGGGATAAGAGGGCAACAGAGATAGCCCAAATTTACACAAAAAAAGCCGGCCGCAAACGGGCCGGCGGTAATACCAATACGGTATCTTCCCTAAGGCGCCACAATACTTCTGGTCTGCGAGGTATGGACGCTGAAATAACCGAGCGCATTCCCCTTCAGGTTGGTCACAGGGTTGGCTGGCACGGCATTCTGACTATTTCCCGACGCGCTCTGCTGCGCGCTGAACCAGTATTTATGGGCGCCCTCATCCAGACACTGCATCTCCACGGTGATATCATCACCCTTTTTTATCTTGTTCTTGTCTTTTGTGTTGGGATCGAGGTAGAGCTTTATGTCCTGTGGACGCCCCGCCGTCAGCTCGTTGTCCGCCGTATAGATCTGCGTCACTTTAACGCCATTGACCCACTGGACGAACTGATAATAGTGACCAGGATCTGACGGGTCCGTATAAGCGACATTGGCCAGCTTCCAGGTGTTGCCAAAGATCTGGTCGTTGGTAACAAAAAGGCTGTCAAAATTCACGAGCACAGGCATCGTGGACGTCCCCGTGACAGTATCGGTACCGGAAATTATCTGCAGTTGATAGGTGACACCCGTCAGGCCCAGGAGACTGGAAGTATAGGTGCCGGGCGAAGTTTCCTGCAGGACAGTGCTTGCTCCTGCGTTGTCGGTAATGGTGACCGATGCCCCGCTGACGGGAGGGAAACTGTTGTCTTTCTGGAAATCGACGGTCCGGCTCAGCAACACCTGGCAGCCCCCGGCCCGGTCCGTGACGTCCGCTTCCACAACCAGCTTGGGCGTCGCACTATGGAGGTCGAGGGTGATCACCTTTCGGCACGAACCCGCGAAGACAAGGATCAAAGCGGCAATTACAAGATTTTTTACTCTCAGCAGCAACATAGGTTAAAATTTAAAATTATAGGAAATGGAAGGGATCAGCCCGAACAGCGCCGTCCGAACGGCCTGCGTCTTCTGCGCGTCATCCGGGTCCTGCTGGAACTCGATGGTATAGGCGTTCTGCCGTGCATAGGCATTGTAAACGCTGAATGCCAGCTCGGAAGAGAATCGTTTCTTCTGTCGCAGCTGACAGGTCGCGCCGAGGTCCAGCCGATGATAGGCCGGCATGCGATAGCCGTTGCGCTCGGTATAATAGAAAAGCACCTGGTCTCCGCTGCGATACTTACCGGCAGGGAAGGTGACGGCGTTGCCGGTGGTATAGACCCAGTTGGCGGACAGCGACCATTTCCTGTTCAGCTTGTACATCGCCACGATCGCGATATCGTGCGTCCTGTCCTGGGTGGCATTGTACCAGCGGTCGTTGTTGATGCCGTCGATCAGCTTTTCAGTCTTCGACAGCGTATAGCTTACCCATCCCGTCATCCGGCCCACCCTCTTTCTCAGTAGCCACTCGATGCCATAGGCCCTTCCCTTGCCAAAAAGCAGCTCGGATTCGATAGCGTTGGTATTGCTGAAGACATCGGCCCCGTCGCGGTAGTCCACCTGGTGCTGCATCGTCTTATAATAGGTCTCTACCGTCAGCTCGTAGACATTCCCCGGCAGGTTCTTGTAATAACCAAGCGATACCTGGTCGGATATCTCCGGCTTGATGATATTGGTGCTCGCCACCCATTTGTCCGTCGGGCTTGACGACGTGGAATTGGCCAGCAGGTGCAGATTCTGCACGTTCCTTACATACGACGCCTTAACAGACGTTGTGGCATTCAGCTGCAGCGCCGCCGCCACCCGGGGTTCGAAATTCAGGTATGTTTTTACCACCTGTCCGTCGCTGTAGCGCAGGGTATCGGTCACCTTCCCGCTGACGGGGTCGATATCGTAGAAATCACCCTTGCCAAGGATCGAAAATCCGGTCAGACGTCCCCCGTAGGTGATGTTCAGGTCGTCCGTCGCCTTCCAAGTGTCGCTGAGATAGACGGCGTTCTCCAGCGAATGTCTTCTTTGCAATATGCTTTCATTGATGCCCGAATTGGCAGAAGTAGGCGTAACCTCGCCGGGCCTGATCTCGTGGTAGATGGCATTGACGCCCATACGAAGGGTGCTCCTGCTGTCCGCATACCACTGCAGCTCCTCTTTTATATTCCAGTCCCTGATCTGTGAAAAGATATTCAGGTCATATCCCCCGCTGTTGATATGGATCTTGTAGTTGTAGTTACTGAAGATGAGCGAGGTATTGGAGAACAGCTTGTTGCTGAAAATATGGTTCCAGCGCAGGGTACCCGTGCCGTTGCCCCAGTCCAGGCCGAAAAGCTTGCCGACCCCCAATTTATCCTGGCCGAAATACCCCGACAGATAGAGGCGGTCCTTATCACCCAGGATATAGTTCAGCTTGGCGTTGAGATCGTAGAAATACAGGGTATTGCTATTGATCGTCGAGTCATTGGACAGCTTGAGGAAAACATCGGCATAGGTCCTTCGGGCAGAGAAGAGAAAGGACGACCGGTCCTTCTGAATGGGCCCCTCGACGTTCAATTTAGCCGATATGACACCCACCCCGCCGCTGACATTATAGTCCTGGTTGTTGCCGTCGTTCATCTTGATGTCGAGTACCGAGGACAGACGCCCGCCATACTGGGCGGGCATCCCGCCTTTGTAGACGTTGATATCCTTGATCGCGTCGGAATTAAAGGTCGAGAAAAAACCCAGCAGGTGGGAAGCATTGTATACGGGCGCCTCGTCCAGCAGGATCAGGTTCTGGTCGGCCGCGCCACCCCGGACATTAAAGCCCGTATTCCCCTCGCCCGCCGACTTGATGCCGGGCAAAAGGGTGATCACCTTTATCGGGTCCCGCTCACCCAGCAACACCGGGACATTCTTTATTTCGCTGGTGCTGACATGGTCCAGCCCCATTTGAGGACTGCTGAGACTTCGTCTCCTGGAAGAGGCTGTCACCGTGACCTCGTCGAGGGACTTATTGTCGTCGTTGAGAAATATGTTGACGCTCGTGTCCCGTGTGAGGTTCACCGTCAGCTCCCTCGTCAGCAGACCGACCGCGCTGAACTCCAGCTCGTGGCTGCCCGCCGGCAGACTTATAGAATAAAATCCATATTCATTGGTGACGCTCCCGCCCGAGCCGTCCGCCCGGACAGTGGCCCCGATAAGTGTTTCCCCCTTCGATCGGGACTTCACAATACCGGAAATAGTAATTCTTCGCTGAGCAAAAGAAGATAGCGCAGATAAAAGGAGGAGGACTAAAGCAATTGATCTATTCATAGAATTTCAGAATAATGCGCGAAAATATCACCCCGACCAATACGATGGGGATGAATTATAGCAAACGGTCAAATTATTATATAAAACGGGCATTTTTAGCGTTGAAAAACGGATTCCCCGACCCCCTCCCCCCATTCCATCAAAAAAAGATAAATTTGTATTTATGGCAACAGAGATAAAATGTCCCAGCTGCGGTCATTCTTTTCCTATGGAAGAAGCCGTAACCGAAGAATATAAAAAGGGCCTGCGCGAGCAAATGCAGTCCTTTATTAACAATAAGGAAAAAGAGTTCCAGAAAAAACAGGACGAGTTCGCCCGCCGCGAAAAAGAGCTACAGCAGCAAACCCAGCAGCAGGAAGCCGCTTTCCTCCGGAGACTCGACGAAGAAAAACGGCAGCTCCAGACAACGATCGAACAATCCCTTCGCAGATCTATCACGGGCGACTTCGAACAAAAGCTTCGCCTCCTCGAGGACACCAACAGGGACAACGAGGAGAAGCTAAAGGCCGGTCGTCTTCGCGAACTTGAATTCCTGAAAAAACAGCAGGAGCTCGCCAGCAAGGAGGCCGAACTGGAACTCAATGTCCAGCGCCTGCTGCAGGAAGAAAGAACAAAGCTTTCCCGGGAGATCCGCGAGCTGGAAGAGCAGAAGATAGCCGCCCGCGAGACGGAACACCAGTTGCGCCACAAAGAATTGGAAAAACAGCTCGCCGACCAGAAACAGCTCGCCGTCGAAATGGAACGCCGCATCGAAGAAATGCGGCGCAAAGCCGAACAAGGCTCCATGCAGCTACAGGGCGAGGTGCAGGAGCTTGCCCTGGAAGAGCTGCTGCGAAGCGCCTTCCCCTTCGACGAGGTCAGCGAGGTCGGCAAAGGCGTCAAAGGAGCCGATTGCATCCAGACCGTTCGCAACAACTTCGGCCAGGAATGCGGGCGGATCATCTACGAAAGCAAGAGAACGCAGTCTTTTTCCCCCGACTGGATCGACAAGCTGAAAGCCGATATGCGTAGCCAGAGCGCCGTCGCCGCCGTCATCGTCACCCATGCCATGCCGAAGGACATGCAGATGTTCGGGGAAAAGAATGGCGTCTGGATATGCTCCTTCGCCGAAGTAAAGGCGCTCGCCTGCGTCCTGCGAGACGGCATCGTCAAAACCTTCAACGCGGCCAAATCCCAGGAGAACAAAGGAGACAAGATGCAGCTGCTCTACGACTATCTCACCAGCTCGGAGTTCGGCGAACAATGGAAGGCCATCCGGGAAGGCTTCCTGTCGATGAAACAGTCCATACAAAAGGAAAGAGACACCATGGAGCGGCTCTGGAAGGCAAGGGAAAAACAGCTGGAAAAAGTACTGCTCAACGCCGCCCACGTCCGGGGCTCCATCGAAGGCATCGCCGGCAAGGACGCGATCGACGTCGACCTCCTCGACGACGGCGACGACCTGCTGACAGACTAGCGCCCCACGGGCATTCCGGGCGTTCACACCCGCTCAGGTCAAGACCCACGCCAACGTCAGCGACTGCTCTTCAAATATCCTCCCGGCCACCCCCAGGTGGATAGGCCTTTCCTTGTCAAACACGAACGGAAGCCTGATCCAGTCCTCATCCGGGATGATATTACCCTCCAGCTTCATATGTCGCCTGAAATCCAGCTCTCCCTTCCCATACCACTTGAAGATCGCCTCCTTGGCCGACCATATCAGGGTCAGGAACTCCTGGAACACGCGGCCCCGCATCCCCCACTGCTCTAAGAACCGGGCATAGTCGTCATTAAAAAAATGCGCCTCTTCATCGTCAAGGAACTTATGCCCCACCCGCTCGATACGCGGGGATATCTGCTCGATATCCACCCCCACCCTGCTGCTCAGGCTGACCACCGCAGCGGCATAGTTGCCGCAATGCGAGATGGAAAAATGGTAGCGCTGACTCGCCAGGAAAGGCTGTCGCGTATCGGCGATCCGTATCTCCTCCAGGGGAAAATCCGGGAAAAGGTAAGACAACAGATAGCGGCCGGCAAGGTGCTGCCGCCGCTTGAAAGGGTGCGAAACATCCTTTTTTAAAGGCACCGTCTCCAAAAAAAAAGACTCCGGCTCTTCTATATGCCAGATCGCCAGCCGGGTGTCCTCGTTGATATTATGTTGATAAAATAGCGGCATTTCTGTAATATATTCGCAATTCATAAAAATAACCAATTTCAACTATGATCCTATCCGATACTCGAATCCTTGAGGAAATAGAAAAGGGCACGATCAAGATCGAGCCCTATGACAGGGGCTGTCTGGGGAGCAATTCCTATGACGTACACCTGGGAAAATGGCTGGCCACCTACCGGGATCATATCCTCGACGCCAAAAAACACAACGAGATCGAATATTTTGAGATCCCCGACGACGGTTTTGTATTGTACCCTCACGTCTTTTACCTTGGCGTAACCCACGAATATACCGAAACACATGCCCACGTACCATTTCTCGAAGGCAAATCTTCGACGGGAAGGCTCGGCATCGACATCCATGCCACCGCGGGCAAAGGCGACGTCGGTTTTTGCGGCAACTGGACACTGGAAATATCGGTCAAACAGCCGGTAAAGATCTATAAAGGTATGCCCGTCGGACAGCTGATCTATTTCCCGGTAGAGGGGCCCATCGAAGTAAAGTACAACCAGAAATCGAACGCCAAATACAACGGCCAGCCCAATAAGCCGATCGAAAGCATGATGTGGAAGAATAAGTTTTAGCGTTCAGCAAACCTCCTTCCAGTCGGCTCAGATGCGATCCCACCCGTTCTTCTTCGCGTACGCGATCAGCCACGCAGTAACATCCGAATAGGTCACGATCCCCTGCGGCTGACGATTGGCCCGCAGATACCCCCCATATAATGCCCATATATGCGCCTCCATGGGATTGGCATATTTCCGGTTATACTCCTTTAGCTCACGGAAATCAGCACGGATGCCCGGACGCAGCTGTTTGCGGAAGCCGGCCACCAGGCCGGAATCCCGCCTGTATAGCTCTGAAGCAGCGTACGTATACAATTCGAAATAGGCAGAATATCGGAAGGCAGGGTCAGGAGACGCACGGGCAGAGAGATAGCCCGCAAAATTGGCCTCATTCTCCTTCGCATATCCCAGCTGATGACCCATCTCATGACAGGTCGTATAAGGCTGGGTGAATCCGGGCGTCACCGTATTCACCTGCGCCTCGCCGGAAAAAGGATTATAATAGCCGCTAAAACCGATATAGGCCCCGATATAGCTAAAAAGAGAGGTCTTCACCGATGGATGAGGACAGCTGAACCGCGAATCACTATCGGCAAGAGAGGCGTATGCGCCGATCGCCCCGGCATAGACCGCCCCCGACGTCGACAGCTCACTACGGCGCAGATGTGCCAGGCTGTCTAGCCCGTTGAGCCGGCCACTGATCCGTTGCACCAGCTCGGCCAGCTCGGACGTCGTATACGGCTTAACGTCCAGCCGCAACTGCTCGGCTATCCCTTTTCGATCATAATTGAGCCCCCACAGTCCGTTGAACAATACATAGACCAATAGACACGCAAATACCAGCCGCCGCAAAAAGACCAGCGCCCAATCCCGGCTCAGCTCTTTTTTTACCAATCTCCGGATCAACCGGACCAGTCCATACGCGAATGCGATCAGGAGGAATATATAGAGGACGTCTCCGATGCTCAGCGGTATCCAGCCAAACAATGTCCGCTGTATGCGGGAGATCATCGGATAAAGACCGGTAGAATAATATTTCTCAACGGCTTCCGGCCGCCTCGAAAAGATACGTATGCTCAACGCCAGCACGATCAGACATATCCATGTTATCTTTCGTCTTGTCCCCATAGCGCTAAATTTACTCGAAATAATTACAGCATCCATGTTAAATTGCAGCCACTATCGGGTAACGCCCGGTTCAAAATTGCCTGCTATGAATTCCAACACACTGGATTTTAACAAGAACGAGGACGCAATGCGACAGAGCCTCAGCCAGCTGCGGACCAGATTCGAAAAGATCGCGCTGGGCGGAGGTAAAAAGTCGATCGAAAAGCAACGGGAAAAAAACAAGCTGACGCCGCGCGAACGCATCAGCTATCTCATCGACGAAGGCTCCGCCTTTATCGAAATAGGAGCGTTTGCCGGCTACGAGATGTATGAAGAGCAGGGCGGCTGCCCCGCCGGCGGCACAGTCGGCGGCATCGGCTATGTCAGCGGACGCCAGTGTGTCATAGTCGCCAATGACCAGACGGTAAAAGCAGGAGCCTGGTTCCCTATTACCGGGAAAAAGAACCTTCGCCTTCAGGAGATAGCGATGGAGAATCACCTCCCCGTCGTCTACCTTGTGGACAGCGCCGGCGTATTCCTGCCCATGCAGGACGAGATATTCCCCGACAAAGAACATTTCGGCCGCGTCTTCCGCAACAACGCCCGCATGAGCGCCATGGGCATCACCCAGATAGCAGCCGTCATGGGCCCCTGCGTGGCAGGCGGCGCCTACCTGCCGATCATGAGCGACGAGACGCTGATGGTGGAAGGCAACGGCTCCATCTTTCTGGCGGGTCCCTACCTCGTAAAAGCCGCCATCGGCGAAGAGATAGACGCCGAGACGCTGGGCGGCGCCGTCACCCATACAGAACTTTCCGGCATTGCCGACTATAGATTCGTCACCGAGCACGAATGCCTCGACCAGGTAAAGAAGATCATCGGCAAATTAGGACCGGCGGGCCCCTCGCCGTTTGACCGCACCGCTCCGGCAGCTCCGTCCCGGCCCACAGCCGATATATACGGCGTCCTGCCCGCAGATGCGACCAAGCCATACGACATGCTCGACATCATCGCCCATATCGTGGACGGCGACAGCTTCGACCAGTTCAAGGAAGACTACGGCAAAACTATCCTCTGCGGCTATGCACGCATAGAGGGATGGGCGGTGGGCATCGTCGCCAACCAGCGCAAGATCGTAAAAAGCAAAAAAGGAGAAATGCAGATGGGCGGGGTGATCTACAACGACAGCGCCGACAAGGCAGCCCGCTTCATCCTTAACTGCAACCAGAAAAAGATACCCCTGGTCTTCCTCCAGGACGTCACCGGCTTTATGGTCGGTTCACGCAGCGAACACGCCGGCATCATCAAGGACGGCGCAAAGCTCGTCAACGCCGTCGCCAATTCGGTCGTCCCCAAGATCACTATCGTCATCGGCAATTCATACGGAGCCGGCAACTACGCCATGTGCGGCAAAGCCTATGACCCCCGTTTCATATACGCGTGGCCCACGGCGCGCATAGCCGTCATGGGCGGTGAACAGGCCGCTAAAACACTCCTGCAGATACAGGTGAGCGCGCTAAAAGCCAAAGGAGAGAACATCGACCCGGCCGACGAACGGCGGCTGCTCGAAGAGATCAAAGGCCGTTATGACCGGCAGACCTCACCCTACTACGCTGCAGCCCGGCTATGGGTAGACGCGATCATCGACCCCGCCGACACCCGCAAGGTCATCGCCGAAGGCCTCCGGGCGGCAGCACACAATCCAATCATTGAAAATTTTAAAACCGGCGTCTTCCAGGTATAACTTATGTCCAACGAACTCACTATTTACACAGACGGCTCATCACGCGGAAACCCCGGCCCCGGCGGATACGGCACCATCCTTTTCTGGGGCGACCATCGCAAAGAGCTCTCCCACGGCTACCGCCGCACCACCAATAACAGAATGGAACTCATGGCCGTTATCGCAGGCCTGGAAGCGCTGAAAAAAGACGGCCTCAGGATCACCGTCTACTCCGACAGCCAGTACGTCGTCAAAGCCGTCGAACAGGGATGGCTCAACAACTGGATTGCCACCAACTTCAAAGGCGGCAAAAAGAATAAAGACCTCTGGATGCGCTACTACGAACTCTCCCAACGGAACAAGATCCGGTTCGTCTGGGTGAAAGGCCACGCCGACAACCCCTACAACAACCGCTGCGACCAGCTCGCTACCGCCGCCGCCGATAGCCGCAATCTGGACGTGGATATTTTTTTCGAGAACGAATCCTAAACAACCGGCACCGCGGCCTTATAAACCACCGCATCATCGTTCGACTTCAGCTCGAACCTCGCCTGGTCAAACGCCAGGAATGCCTCCCCCTTTTTCCTGCTGAAAGACTCACCCCCCTCTTCAATAACACCAACACTTCCCTCCATCACGATAAAGATCTCCACCGAATGCGCCCTTATCGTCACCGACGCCCCCTGCAAAAGACTTATCTTGCTCAGCTCAAAATCAGGCGCCGGCGTCTTATAGACGGTAATATGACCGGGAGTGTTCTCCTCGATAATGATCCTCGGGACCGTCTCTTCAAAACGGATATGCTTCAGCAGCTCGGGCACGTCAACGTGCTTTGGCGTCAGCCCGCCGCGGAGAACATTGTCAGAGTTAGCCATGATCTCGACATTCTGCCCCTCCAGATATGCGTGCGGCAGACCGGCATCCTGGAAGATCGCCTCACCGGGATGAAGATTCAGCAGATTGAAGAAATAGATCGAAAAGATGCCCCTGTCGATCTTACCCTGCTGGTCATAGGTCAGCGCTGCCCGCGCCGCCCAGAAATCCTCCTGGCTCTTCTTCAACTCCCCCGCCTTATACAACGGGAGGATGCGATCCAGCAGCGGCTGCAGAACCGCATTCACTTCTTCCTGCGGCATCTCCATCACCTTCCTGTATAGCTCCCGGTACGACCCCTCCGTCAGCACTGGTATCAGAAAGCGCAGCTCCCTGACATCCGCCAACACTTTTTGCAACTGCAGCAGCGGTTTAAAGCCATGCAACAGCCAGAACTCGCTAAGCGCCAGCATCAGCTCGGGCTTGTGATTGTCGTCCTTATAGTTGCGGTCGGGCGCATTCAGCGCCACGCCCTTTTTGTTCTCCGCAGCAAATTCGATCTCCGCATTCTTCTTGGTAGGATGCACCTGGATCGACAGCATGTCTTTTACGTCCAGTATCTTCAGCAGATAAGGCAACCGGCCATAACGTTCGAAAGTATACTTCCCCAGCGCTCCTTCCGCCCCCTTCCCGATGTATTTATCCAAAGGCATCGTCCCGCCATCCCCAAGAACCAGCTCCGACGGCGCATTCTCATGCGCCCCCATCCAATACTCGGCAAAAGGCTTCTTCTCCGGATTGGACACAGACAATATCCCCGGAATATAGTCGAATCCACCCCACGCATAATGCTGAACCTTCCCCCGTAACCGAAAAACCTTATTGTCTTTTTTCATGTTATTATAGTTGTAAATAGCGCGTCAAGTTAAGTAAAAACAAGCACAATGACCCATCATATCACCACCGGACGAACAGGAGAAGACCTCGCCGCCGAATGGCTTTCCGCTAAAGGTTTTGCAATACTGTGCCGCAACTGGCGCCACGGCCGCCACGAAATAGACATCATCGCCAGCAAACACTCGGTATTACACTTTATAGAAGTAAAGTCCCGAAACTCCATCCTGTTCGGCAGACCCGAAGAAAGCGTCAGCAAAAAAAAACTCCACCACATCCTGCAGGGCGCATCAGGCTGGCTTATCGACTACCCCGGCCACGGACGGATCCAATACGACGTCCTCTCGATCACCCTGACCAACAGCACACCGGAATACTTCCTCATTGAGGACGTCTATCTATGACCTATAACCCTCCATCGGCCGCCTTCTCCATGATATTCTCCACCAGCCGGTAGGTAGCCGGACAATATTCGATGTTCTGATGATACATATGCATATAGTCGGGGCCCATCTTCTTATTGTGATGCGGAAATCCCGCGCAGTCCCTGGGACGGACGGCATAGATATCACACTTGTTCGTCTTGAGGTCCAGGAATTGACAGGGCTGTTTTACATTCATCCAATCCCCTGTCCTGTCCTTATATAACCACTTCTCGCGGAATGCCGCGGGCGTCATATTCAGGTGAGCCGATATCCTGCGTATATCCTCGACCGTATAAGTGGGCGACATTGTCTTGCAGCAATTCGCGCAGTCCAGACAATCCGTACGACCCCAGGCCCCCTTATCCGCCTCCTCCTGCAACTTCTTCATCCCCTTCGGGACATTCTTCTCCAGCCTTGTTAAAAAACTCCTCATCCGGCGCCTGTTCTTGAGGACCATTTGCCTGAAACTACGTAGATTGACTGTTACCATGCTTTTTTTGGTTGAAAGAGACAAACCTACGGGAAAATGAACAATTCCTTCCCAACAAACCGGAATTTCGCCTAAACCGTTCAATCCCAATGCTTGGCGCAGAATATCGTTAACCTCTGATTAACTCATCATTAACGATTGATTAACACCGATATTCAAATTAATTTGTCCATATTAAATTTGGTTTTATATTTATGCCGCTAACTGACTAACAACATGAGAAAACACACAGCTCCCAACGGCATCCTTCCGTCTATTCGTTACGACCCGGATATTCCTCCTAAAATATAGTTCCACTTCTGAAGGCAAAAGCCATCGCCTGCCCTGCGTCCACTGACACAGGGAAGGGAAACCTTTTTTCACACCTTTATTCACGAACAAAACTGACACACGAATGAGACAACTACTGACGCTGTCCCTCGCGCTCGCCTTTTGCGCATCGACAGTCCTCGCACAAACCCGGTCCATCACCGGCAAGGTCACCGACGAGAAGGGAGAACCCATCCCCTTCGCGACCATCCTCATCAAAGGCCACAGACAAGGCGTCTCCGCCGACCAGAACGGCAACTTCCTGACAAAGGTCGCCCCGGGCGAGACGGTCGTCATCTCCGCCGCAGGCTACTCTCCAAAAGAGATCAAGATCGGCAGCGAAAGCACAGTCAATATGACCCTCTCCCGCAACCAGGGGGCCATCGAAGAGGTAGTGGTCACGGCCCTCGGCATCAAACGCTCGAAGAATACCCTCCCCTACGCCGCCCAGCAGATCACCGGCGACGACGTCAGCCGCGTCCGCAGCGGCAACGCCGTCAGCGCGCTATCGGGCAAGATTTCCGGCCTCGAGATCCGCCAGGGCAACGCCATGGGCGGTTCGACCAACGTCGTCATCCGCGGTAACAAATCCTTTATTTCGAACAACCAGGCGCTGTTCGTTGTGGATGGCGTGCCATTCAACAACTCGAATACCAATACCGCTACACAGCAACGCGGAGCCGGCGGCTACGACTATGGCAACGCCGCAGCAGATATCAACCCCGACGACATCGAATCGATCAACGTCCTGAAAGGCGCCGCCTCCAGCGCACTTTATGGCTCCCGCGCCAGCAACGGGGTTATCATGATAACCACCAAACAAGGCCGCAGAGGGACCAACGTCACCGTGAACGCAGGCCTCACCGTAGGCAAGATCGACAAATCGACCTTCCCCTCCTACCAGCACGAATATGGCGCCGGCTACTCATCCAACTACCAGAAGGACGGCTTCCTCTTCTTCGATGTCCTGGGCAACGGCACCAAAGAATACGTAGTCCCGACCTCCGAAGACGCCTCCTACGGCGCCAAATTCGACCCGAACCTCCTGGTATACCACTGGGACGCCTTCGACCCGACCTCTCCCTACTACCATACCAAACGCCCATGGGTAGCCGCAAAAAATGACCCTTCGACCTTCTACGAGACCTCTATCTCCAATAACACCAACATCCGCCTCGACGGCGCCGGAGACAAAGGAAGCTATAAGCTCGGCTTTACCCGCAACGACGAAAAAGGGACCCTGCCTAACAGCCACCTGACAAAGAATACGATCAACTTCGCGGCGACCTACAACGTCGCCCGCGGCCTCACGGCATCGGCTACCGTCAACTACTCCCGGATGACCGGCCTCGGCAGATACGGCACGGGCTACAGCGGCCTCAACCTCAACCAGAACTTCCGCCAGTGGTACCAGACCAATGTCGATATTCAGGAACAGAAGGACGCCTTCTTCCGGACCGGCAAGAACGTTACCTGGAACTGGGCCGACCCTTCCACACAGGCCGGCCTCGTCGCCAAATACACCAATAACTACTACTGGACCCGCTATAAGAACTACGAGAACGACAGCCGCAATCGTACCTTCGGCAATGTAGCCCTTAACTACAAGGCTACCAGCTGGCTCAATTTTATCGGCCGTATCTCGGTCGACAACTACGACGAGATACAGGAAGAACGCATCGCCGTCGGCAGCCAGGGCACTCCGCTCTACACCCGATTTAACAGGCACTGGAACGAGACCAACTATGACCTGCTGGCAAACATCGACAAGGACCTCAGCCCCAGCTTCAACCTGAAAGGCGTAGCCGGTTTCAACAAACGCAAGGAAGAGGAGAGCTCCATCTTCGCCACCACCAGCGGCGGGCTCGTAGTACCCAACTTCTACGCCATTTCCAATTCGAAGGGTACCGCCCCCGCACCCACGGAATTATACAGACCAAGAGCCGTCGACGGCTATTTCGCCGGCGCAACGCTGACTTACCAGGGTTTCCTGTCGCTGGATGCATCTTATCGCGGAGACCGTTCGTCCACCCTGCCTGAGAACAACAACCAGTATTCCTACTACTCCGTCAGCGGCAGCTGGCAATTCGCCCACCACCTGCAGAACCTCACCTGGCTGTCCAGCGGCAAACTGAGAGCCAACTACGCAACGGTAGGTAGCGACGCCCCCCCGCTGGCCCTCAAAGACGCCTATGACGTCAATGCTCCCTTCGGCAGCACACTGCTCTACTCCCTGCCCGATACCAAGAACAACCCGGCGCTGAAGAACGAACGGACAGACAGCAAAGAGATCGGCCTCGAAATGTCCTTCCTGCAAAGCCGCATCGGATTTGACCTGACCTACTACCAGACGACGACAAAAGACCAGATCTTCGCCGTCAACGTCTCGACCGCCAGCGGCTTCGCCTCCAAATATGTCAACGCAGGCAACGTTTCCAACAAAGGCATCGAAGCCACCCTGTACCTCACACCCGTCAAGACGAATGACTTCAGCTGGAACGTGAATATCAACTATACCCGCAATCGCAGCAAGGTGATCTCGCTGTTCGAAGGAACCAAAAACCTGCTGCTCACCAGCTCCCAGGGCGGCGTTACCATCAACGCAACCGTCGGCCAGCCATTCGGCACCATCCAGGGCAAGAAGAACGTCCAGCTCAACGGCTACAATCTCATCGCCTCCACCGGCTATGACAGCGTGACCACAACGACCAACAACGTCCTCGGGAATTCCAACCCCGACTGGATCGGCGGCATCTACAACACCTTCCGGTATAAAAGGTTCTCGCTCGGTTTCCTCGTCGACATGCGCCAGGGCGGCAGCCTGTTCTCGCTCGACATGTTCTATGCAGCGCAGACCGGCATCCTCCCCAATTCCGCCGGCCTCAACGACCTGGGCAACCCCCAGCGTAACAGCCTCGCCAACGGTGGCGGCGTTATCCTGCCCGGCATCACAGCCGACGGAAAGCCGAATACCAAACGCGTGGTCGTAAGTGCCAGCTCGCCCGTCAAACCAAACTCCCAGTTCGTGTACGACGCCAGCTATATCAAGCTGCGCGAGGTCGTGCTCTCCTACAACCTCCCCTCAAGCATCTGGGGTAACGCCTCCTTTATCAAGGGAATGGAATTTTCGGTCGTGGGCCGCAACCTCTGGCTGATTCACAAGAACCTGCCCTATGCAGATCCCGAAGAGAACCTTTCTTCCGGTAACTCACAGGGCTACCAGAGCGGCGCCTATCCGACAACCCGTTCTCTCGGCGTCAACCTGAAAGTAAAACTCTAATTAAAAAAATTCCGAAATATGTTATCCAAGAATAAAGTACTGATCGCCGCATTCGCCGTATTCGCGCTGCAATCCTGTACAAAAAATATCGACAGCATCAACGACGAGACCAAAAAGCCGATATCGGCTCCTCCCGGCGCCCTTTTTGCCAACGGCGTACGCAACCTCTCCGACGGACTCGCCAACGCAAGCGTAAACATCAACGTCTGGCGCTTCACCGTCAAACACTGGGCCATGACCACCTACCAGGACGAAGCCCGCTACAATTTCACAACCCGTAACATCCCCCAGGCCTGGTGGAACCGCATGTACAAAGACGTGCTGGCGGACATGAACAACGCGTCGCAGCTCGTCAAAGCCGACGCTAATATCACCCCGGCCGTCAAAACCAACCAGCTGGCGATCCTCGACGTCATGCAGGTCTATACCTATGGCATTCTGGTAAATACCTTTGGCAACATCCCCTATTCCCAGGCCCTCGACTTCACCGTCACCAGGCCGAAATACGACGACGCCAAGACAGTCTATGCCGACCTCATGAAACGCCTCAACGACGACATCTCCAAAATGACCACGGCCGCCGGGGCCGGATTCACGTCCACCGAAGACCTGCTTTGCGGAGCCAGCATGGCCAAATGGATCAAATTCGCCAACGGCCTTCGCCTGAAAATGGGCATGATCCTCGCTGACGTCGACGCCTCCACCGCAAAAGCAGCCGTCGAAGCCTCCGACGCAGGGGCCCTCGCATCCGCCACAGACAACGTCCTGCTGACCTACCTTGGAAGCACTCCCAATACCAACCCGCTGTATTCGGATATCGTCCTCGGCGGCCGCGGTGACTATGTCGCAGCCAGCGACCTCATGACGCCGCTGCTGAACATGTCCGACCCCCGCACCGCCGGCTTCTTCGCCAAAGACAACAACGGCAACTTCACAGGTGGTACCGTAGGCGCAAACAACACCCTGTCGGTCACCTCCCAGCCTTCTTCGAAGGTATCCGCCGCTACGGCACCCAACTACTTCATGGACTACGCCGAGATCGAATTCTTCCGCGCCGAAGCCATCGAAAGAGGCTATAACGTCGCCGGCACGGCAGAAGCGCATTATAACAACGCCATCACCGCTTCCATCCTGTCATGGGGCGGGTCTTCCACCGACGCCGCTACTTACCTGGCACGTCCCGACGTGGCCTACACAACTGCAGCCGGCGACTGGCACCAGAAGATCGGCTTCCAGAAATGGATCGCCCTGTACAACCGCCCCTATGACGGCTGGACCGAACTGCGCCGCCTCGACTACCCGAAACTTACTCCTCCGGTATCTGCCGTCTCAGGGTTCCCTAACAGGTTCAGCTACCCCACGGCAGAACAACAGGTCAACGGCGACAACTATACCAGCGCCTCAGCCGCTATCGGTGGCGACAAAGTAGAGACCAAACTGTTCTGGGATAAATTTTGATCCGTATTCCTCCTCATGTTGACCCGGGAGCCGGCCTTATACCATAAGCCGGCTCTTTTTTGCTAACTTCGGCCAATGTGGGACCCGTATAAAAAAGGATATAAGGCCTGGCTGCAGCTGGAAAGATCACTGTCAGACAATTCCATCGAGGCTTATCTGCGGGACATCGACAAGCTGACCCAATACCTGCAAACCACAGACACGCTCAAAGCCCCCGACGCCATAGAATTAAAAGACCTTCAGTCCTTCCTGCACTGGATAGCCGGACTGGGGCTGAACGCCACCTCTCAGGCCCGCATACTCTCTGGGATCCGGTCCTTTTATAAGTATTGCTCGATCGAACAGATCGTAAAGAATGACCCCACTACCCTCCTGGAATCTCCAAAATTGAAACGGGCCCTGCCCGATATCCTCAGCTTTGACGAGATAGAGACCATCATCGGCCAAATCGACCTCAGCAAACCCGAAGGGGGACGTAACAAAGCCATCCTCGAAACCATGTACAGCTGCGGACTCCGCGTCAGCGAAGTCATCAACCTCCGCCTCTCCTGTCTCTACCTGGACGTCGGCTTTATCCGGGTCATCGGCAAAGGCGACAAGGAAAGGCTGGTGCCCATCGGCAGCTCTGCAATAAAATATATCCGGATATACCAGCAGGACATCCGCGTCCACGTCGCCGTAAAACCAGGCAACGAAGACATCCTCTTCCTCAACCGGCGCGGCGCCAGGCTCACCCGCGTCATGATCTTTTTATTGATAAAAGACCTCGTCCAAAAAGCCGGCGTCAACAAGAATATCTCCCCCCACACTTTCCGTCATTCCTTCGCCACCCACCTCGTAGAAGGCGGAGCAGACCTCCGTGCCGTGCAGGAAATGCTGGGACACGAAAGCATCACCACCACCGAGATCTATACCCACCTCGACCGCGAGTTCCTCCGCGAGACCCTGCACCGCTATCACCCGGCCTTCCACTAGTCACGTTTTTTCCTTACTTTGGTGGCGAAAGTGTCCTTCTTAACAAATATATCATCCGACGACCGGGAGGACCACGAGCTGGTCTCAGCCTTCCGGACCTCGTCCGACCTGAAGGTGTTGGCTATCCTTTACCAGCGGTATCTCGACATCCTGTATGGCGTCTGCCTGAAATACCTGGATGACGCCGAATCCGCTAAGGACGCCGTGATGGATATCTTTGAAGAGCTGGCGCAAAAACTGCCCCGGCACGAGGTCGCCTATTTCAGAGGCTGGGTCTATACCCTTGCTAAGAACCACTGCCTCATGAAGTTGCGTTCTTCCAAGCGCATCCCCACCGCGAGCTTCGACACCGAACATATGCAAACGGCGGAAGATCTGCATCTGACTGAGAAAATGGAGAAGGAAGATCAGCTGGGCCGCCTGTCCAAGTGCATCGAAACCCTTACCGATGACCAGCGCACCGTAGTCGAACTGTTCTACCTGAAAAATTTATGCTATAAAGAAATAGAAAACCTCACCGGCCTGCAATGGAATAGAGTGAGAAGCCATATTCAGAATGGCAGGCGGAATTTGAAGATCTGTATCGAACAACAGCAGAAAGCCACAGCATGAGCGGTCAAATAAAACATACCACCCACTATCTGGCGAAGGATATCCAACGATATCTGAATGGGGAGATGACTGCCCGCGAAATGTTTGACATGGAAAAGGCCGCCCTGGAAGACCCCTTCCTGGCAGACGCGCTCGAAGGCTATGAAGCCCACCCGACCGCCGCTGCTGACCTCAACGACCTGCAGGCCCGGCTGCATGCCCGTGCGACCAATCGCCTTGTTTTTGTATGGCGGCGGATCGCCGTCGCCGCAGCCCTCTTCATCGGCCTCGGCCTCAGCGCCTGGTATTTCCTATTGAACTCAAAAACCGAACAACCGACCATCGCGACTCAAAAACTAACGCCTCCACCACAAACAGCACCACCGCAAACAGCACCATCACAAACAGCACCACTACAATCGGCACCACCTCCGCAACAACCACAACAACAATCACAACAACAACCTTCACAACAACAACCACAAACAGCCGCACAATCTCTCAAAAAGGCGAAAACCCCAGCCCCCGCCAAACCGGCCTCTCCCGTACTGGAAGACAAGACAACGGCCGACACCATGCAAAACAAGTTCGACGGCGGCGCAGCCGGCCTCGCCATCAACGAAAGAACGACGGCCCCACCGGCAGCGATCAGTCGCGAACAGAAATTCCGGACCTTTGCTCAAGGCTCCGTCCGCTATAGCGGCGAATTCACCCCGAAAATATTCTCCGGCAGGGTTCTCGATTTCAACAACAACCCATTGTCCGGCGCCACACTGCAGCTTTCCGGCAAGACCGACGTCGCCACCGTCACCGACATGCAGGGCAACTTCAGCCTGAAGATCGACCCCGCATCCGCCAGAGACTCCGTCGTGCGCGTCAACGTCGGAATGATCGGCTACGAACCATCATCACTCGCCTTCAATACGCTCGACCCCGGAACCGCCACGGGCAACTTCATCTACCTGAAACAGCAGTCCAATTCCCTCAACGAGGTCGTCGTGAGCGGCTACGGATCCAAACGCAAAGAAACAAGAGCCCTCATCTCCTCCCCCGGCGACGAAAAGATCGATTCGCTGTGGATATCCGCGATGCCGGTATCCGGAAGACAAGCCTATCTCGACTATCTGGAAAAAGGCAAAACAACCATCGGCGCAGACAGTACCATCAAAGGCACCGTCGTCGTCTCCTTCGACGTCAGCAGAAAAGGAGCGCTTTCTTCCTTCAAGGTCGAACGCTCCTTGACCCCCGCCCATGACGCGGGCGTCATCCGCCTCATATCGGAAGGTCCTCCGTGGAAAGTGAGTAAGAACCGTCCGGTCCGCGCCGCAGTACGCGTCACATTTTGACGTAATTTCGGCCATCAAAAACCACCATTACATGAAGAAGCTATTGCTTTCCGGTGTCCTCGCAGGATATCTCTGTATGCCCGCTATGGCACAATCCATTAAAACGCCAGCGCCTTCCACACCCCAGTACGTCAAGCAGGATTTCGGCCTCTCCTCCATCGAGCTCTCTTATTCGAGACCGGGAGTAAAAGGCCGTAAGATATTCGGCGACCTCGTCCCCTTCGGCAAAGTATGGCGCACCGGGGCCAACCAGGCAACCACCCTTACCTTTGGCGACCCGGTCACCATCGGCGGCACGAAGATCCCCGCCGGCAAATACGGACTGCTCTCCATCCCGGGCGCCGACGAGTGGACCATTATCATCACCCGCCAGCTCGACGTCACCAGCCCCGCGGCATATAAACCCGACCAGGACGTCGTCCGCCTCACGGCCAAGACCCATGACCTGCCCTTCTCGGTCGAGACCTTTACGATCCTCTTCGCAGACGTAACATCCACCAGCTGCAACCTGCAGCTCATCTGGGACAACACGATCGTCATGGTGCCCATCACTACCGATATCGACTCGAAGATCATGGCGCAGATAGACAACGCCATGAACAAGGACAACCATCCTTATTACACGGCCGCTTACTACTACCTCGAGAATGGAAAGGACCTCAATAAGGCGCTCGAATGGTTCGACAAAGCGCTGGCCCAGGACCCCACCGCATTCTTCGTAGCCTACCAGAAAGCCCGCTGCCAGGCAAAGCTGGGTAAGAAACAGGACGCCATCGCCACCGCTAAAAAAGCGATCGACCTCGCCAAACAAGCCAACAACTCCGACTACGTAGCGCTGAACGAAAAGCTCATCGCGTCCCTCCAATAATAAAAATGAGACCCGGCGCCTGCCGGGTCTCTTCATTTCTGCTTCAGCCGGGATAAAATAGGATTCAATAGTTCGCTCAGCAGCACTACACCGCCTGCCCCGATCACATTGAGCCACAAAAAGCTCAATCCGACGACCTTCGTCTGGATCAATATCCCCAGCACGATCACACCAGTCTCGATAATGAGAGCGCTCACAAAGACCGCATGACCGCCCACGCGCTTCCGATAGAACGCGACGAGGAATATCCCGAGGATCACACCATAGAACAGCGAGCCAAGCACGTTCACCGCCTCGATCAGGCTGTTCCCCAGGTTGTAGGCCAGCTGCGCCACCGCTACACAGAATGCGCCCCAGAAGAACGTATACAGACGCGAAAGCCGGTACTCCCTGCTCTCCGTTACCCCTCGTGCAAAGCGCTTGTGAAAGTCGATGATCGTACACGACGACAGCGAGTTCAGCGTAGCCGAAATAGACCCCCATGCCGCCAGGAATATGACGGCAATGAGCAGCCCCACCAGCCCCTTTGGCAGATAGTCGGTGACAAATCGCAGGAATATATAGTTCGTATCATTCGAATCACCGCCGATATCGTCCAGCCAGCGACGGATCGTCGCCTTATAAACGGCCTTCCCTTCCCCGACGGGATCGCCACCCAGTCTCCGCTGCTCAAGCGCGTTGTACTGCGCCGTGACGATCGCCAGCGAGTCTTTATATTTCGAATGCTCCAGCACCGTGATCTGCGACTTATTAAAGAACAACGGCTCCGGGTTATACTTGTAAAAGGCGAACACCATTACCCCGACCAGCAGAATAAGGAATTGCATCGGCACCTTGACCAGCCCGTTCATCAAAAGCCCCAGCCTGCTCTCCGCCAGCGACCGCGCCGTCAGATACCGCCCTACCTGGGACTGGTCCGTACCGAAATACGAAAGGGCGAGAAAAAACCCGCCGATGATCCCGCTGAGCAGGTTGTACCGGTCATTCCAGTCAAAACCCTTTTTCTTCCCCTCAAACCCGGTCGTGATGATATTCAGCTTCCCCTCCTTCCCGCCGATATGAAGGATCTCGCTCATTCCCACTCCAGCCGGCAGCCGATGGACCACAATATATGCGGCAATGGTCATCCCGCTGAAGATGATGATCATCTGCAGCTGCTGCGTATAGGCGACCGCCTTCGCGCCCCCCGTCACCGTATAGATGATCAGCA
Source organism: Bacteroidota bacterium (assembly GCA_018267585.1). Classification (GTDB taxonomy): domain Bacteria; phylum Bacteroidota; class Bacteroidia; order Chitinophagales; family Chitinophagaceae; genus Puia. Next base: position 2,511 of record JAFDYE010000698.1, on the reverse strand, counting down.
GACCACCCATAAAAATATTGGTCCACACGATATTCCAGCCCAGTAAGGAACTAAGGATGATAGACGGGGCAGAGATGCTGATGCCCGTAGACAGACCACGCTGTACAAGAAAAAGGAAAGAGGTCAGCGTCCGGGTCTTGCCGTCAAACCGCTGTTCGAGATATTCATAGGCCGTGAACACCTTCAGCCGGTGAAAGACGGGTACAAAACTGATGCAAAGCACCACCATCGCCAGCGGCAGCCCGAAATAATACTGTACAAAACGCATCCCGTCGGTATAGGCCTGGCCGGGAGCCGAAAGAAAAGTGACGGCACTCGCCTGCGTACCCATTATGCCCAGGAGCACCATATACCAGGGCACTGCCCGGTTCGAAAGGAAATACCCCTCCAGGTCCTTACTGGTCCGGCCCTTGTACAAGCCATAGGCAATGATCCCCAGCAACGTCAGCGCTAATACGAACCAGTCAGGACGGCTCATGAAAAATGTTTGGTCAGCAGATTAAAAAGCAAAATGCACACGACAAGGAAGCCGATAACCAGCGCATACCAGTAGCTCCATTTCCTGAACAGGGGCACCCGCTCTTCATCCATAGTATTATTTTTTATTGCGGTTCGAGACCAGCCAGGAGATCGTCAACCCGATGATCAGCCCGACTACCAGCCCAAAGGTCGCACGTTTGATGAACCGGCCCACTACCAATCCTACAATAATCGCCACGATCAAAGCAATATCCATCCGCCGACGCATCAGAAACCCTTTTTTTGATTCAACGCAATGATATTCGCCATCAGCCGGTAGGCGCCAGGCACCCCGGCCGGAAGCTCACGGAAAAAGACAAGTCCCGTATAGACAAAGGTCCCCTTACCATAGTTCGCAATGACCAGACTCCCCTTCTGCTCCCGCTCGCCGGGATCCTTCATCGACAGCACGGCCTGATAGGCGGCATCGGTCTGGCCTGCAAAATAGATGCCCCGCTCCTGTATCCATCCGTCAAAATCCTTATCGCTGATCTTATTGGGATAGTTCAGCACCGGATGCTGCGGCTGCAAAAAGTTGACCTGCGCCTTCTCGTCCGTCACCCGGATATTGCTGACCGCAAAGGCGAACGGACCAATATTGCCATTCATCCGGCCCAGGTTGTCCCTGTTGTACTGGACAACCAGGTTGCCACCCTCCTTCACATAGTCCATCAGGATATCGTGCCTGGCCGTCAGCCAGCCATGGACGTCATAGGCCCGCACACCGGTGACAACGGCGTCGAACTGCTTAAGGTTGGCCGCTGTCACGTCTCTTTCTTTCAAAAGCACAACCTCATACCCCATCTGCTGCAGCGCCTGCGGCACCTTGTCGCCGGCCCCTTCGATATACCCGATGCGATGCCCCGCCGTCTTTACGTCCGCCATCACAAATTTCTCGATAGCGGGACGGAAATAGTCGATCCGCGGAATATGATCGTAGGCGATGGTCTTCAGGTCGAGCGCCGTGTCCTTACCGAATAACAGACTGGCCGACTCCGTCCCCGGCACACCACTGATCGGCTGTGCCTGCCACGAAAATCCGCCCGCGACAGAACCGCCGTCCGCATGCACGCTCACCGCCGGCGTCGGGGTCAGCTGCATGGCCGGTAGCCGGCCACGACCCGTATGATCCGTGGCCTCCACCCGGAACGCTTTATGCTCCCTATCCGTGAACAATACAAGGCCCGGTTCGAATGCGGCCGTCGCCGGCGGTAGTATCGTCAGCGGCTGATAAAGCTCGCCCTTTACGGGGTCGGTATACCTGAACAGCACCGGGCGCGTAAATACCATATCCTGACCGCCAATGTTCAGCCTGAATTTCACCTCGTACGCCGGCGCGCTCAGCGGATCGCCGATCAGCCGCTGGTCTTTCACGTTGAAAGAACCCGGCGACATCGGTTCGGCCAGCCAGTATGGCTGCGTGACGGGATGCTGGGGCGATACATAGACGCTGTGCGAAAACGAATAGTTCCGGTCGGCATCCAGCTGCTGCTGCAGCAGAGTATCATAACCATCCACGCTGATCCCGCGAACAGTGATCGGCGCATTCAGCCGGTTGTTGACCACAATGCCCACCGCCAGGGAATCGCCCTGCACCGCATAGGGGCCGCGAACCGTTGCCTCGAGCCATAGCCCGCTGCAAGCCTCTATCAACTGCTGAACTTCCTTTAGTTTCTGCGTCTTCCAATAGCCGTCCTTCAGCCCGTTGATGGCTTTGTATACTGCTACCAGCCCGGCAACCGACCTCTCCGGATGCAACAATGAAAAGTCCTGCAGCAGCCCGTCTACCATTCCGGCGATCTTTTCGCCGCCCTCCACCCTCGCCCAGGTCGTAACCACGCCGTCCATCGGGTCGCCCTGTGCAGGATCCCCCGCTACCGGATTGAAATATTCGATCGACTGACCACGGGCAGGTGTAAGCGCCGCCCCCTGGCTCTTATGATTGGTGCGGCTCTCGGCGGCGATCTCTCCATAGCTCTTGCCCAAAATGGG
>JAFDYE010000697.1 GCA_018267585.1 Bacteroidota bacterium | reverse complement strand
GGCAACCCCGGCAGCCGTTCCGTACTGGATAACACCGCTCGCCGTATTGATATAGGGAAAGGTATTCCCCCACAATTGACCGGCGTCGCTGAGCGTCGGCGTCGGGTGAACACCGGGGACCGAATAGTCCTGCGCCTGGAAATTGCTGCCGCTGCCCCCGCTCTGCCCCCAGGTCGTCTCATCGGTCCCGCACTGACACATATTCCAATAATAGGCATTACCGTAAATATTGCGCAAATGTGCATACAGCGCCGTCAGGCCGCCAAGAGCGCCATTCTGTGTCTGGAAATACTGCGGGGTGAACGTAGCCCGCGGAGTTTCATTCAAAACCTTTTTACATCCCGACGCGAGGACCAGGGCCAGCAAGGCCGTTCCTCCGAATATATTGGATAGTCTGCGTTTCATATTTTTCGTTTTTAGAACGTTACATTTAATCCTAACAGATAGTTACGGGTCGAAGGCGTATTGGTGCCGATCGTTAAGATACGGTGAGGCACCACAGTCGTCACCGCCGAATTCTGATCACCATAGGAGTTGGTCTCCGGATCCATATGCGACATCTTCTCATAAGGGGAGAAGAAGACGAACGGATTCTCCAGCGTACAATACACACGCATCCTTTCGATGCCGGCCGCCCTCATCCATTTCTGGTCAAAATTATACCCGAGGGTCACAGTACGTATCTTCAGATAAGACGCGCTGAAATAACCCAGGGTGCTGCCATACGCGGGGTTATCGCCGCCTACCCCTCCCGGTCTGGGCGCGAATGTGTTGAAATCATTCGCATGGCTGTTCGTCGGCGTCCAGTAGTCCACCCTTACGTTATTCCCTGACCTCGAATTCAGGTTGTTCAGATAGCCCGCCGCAGAGTATAACGAACTGACAAGCAAACCGCCGCTCTTGAAGATGCCCGTAATGCCCAGCTCGAATCCTTTATAGGCCACCCGCGTATTAAAGCCCCCTTCAAAATCGGGCTGTACATCATATATCTGGCGATCGTCGTTGTTCAATGCCGTCCCGGCCTGGTTCTTCCTGCTCGGAACGCCATTGGTATAATGCAGAGAAGTATCGTTCTTGTTATACGCCACCTTGATCATGCCGACATTACCGCCCGGATAGGCCGCCTGCAAATAGCCGCTCGCACTGTCTGCATAACTCATCAGACCGATCTTCTTGTAGTCGTATATGACGTCGATCGGGTGACCGGGAAACCACATGTTGCCCTTGTCATACGGCTGCCCCGAATACAGGCTCACCAGCTTGTTCCTGTTCCGCGAAACGTTGACGCCGACATCCCAGGTCCATCCATTATAATTGTCCAGGATAGTACCATTCAGCGAAAGCTCTATACCCTTGTTCTGCGTAGCGCCGATATTCGCCGTATAGCTGCTCACCCCTGAAGTCGTCGGAAGACCCACGCTCAGCAGCACATTGCTCGTATTGACCGTATAATAATCGATAGTACCGCTAAGACGATTGTTCAGCAGGGTGAAATCGGCTCCATAGTTCCAGGTTTTGGAAAATTCCCATCCGAGCGCCGGATTGGGCAACTGGGTAACATAATACCCCATCGCATAACCGGTCTGACCGAAATTATAGGGACTCG
>JAFDYE010000696.1 GCA_018267585.1 Bacteroidota bacterium | reverse complement strand
CAACACGGCCAAGCTCCTGAAAGACGCGGGGCTAACCGAGAAAGGATTGATAGCAGCGATCAAAGACCTCCGGAAGGGATCGACCGTTAACTCGCAGACCCAGGAGACCAGCTTTAATGCGCTGAACAAATATGCCAAGAATCTCAACGAGCTGGCCCGTCAGGGCAAGCTGGACCCTGTTATCGGCCGGGACGAGGAGATCCGCAGGACGCTGCATATCCTTTCCCGACGGAGCAAGAACAACCCCATCCTCGTAGGCGAGCCCGGCGTCGGCAAGACGGCCATCGCAGAAGGGCTGGCCCATCGTATCGTCAACGGCGACGTGCCGGAAAACCTCCGGTCCAAGATCATCTATGCCCTGGATATGGGACAGCTGATCGCCGGCGCCAAATACAAGGGCGAATTTGAAGAGCGGCTGAAGAGTGTCGTTAAAGAAGTTGCCGGCAGTGACGGAGAGATCGTGCTGTTCATTGACGAGATACACACCCTTGTCGGTGCGGGTGGAGGGGAAGGAGCTATGGATGCGGCCAATATCCTCAAACCGGCGCTTGCCAGAGGGGAGCTCCGGGCCATCGGCGCGACCACGCTCAACGAATACCAGAAATTCTTTGAAAAGGATAAGGCGCTCGAAAGACGCTTCCAGAAAGTATTGATCGACGAACCCAGCGTGGACGACGCCATCTCCATTCTGAGGGGACTAAAAGACCGGTATGAGATGCACCACCACGTACAGATAAAGGACGAGGCGATCATCGCGGCGGTGGAGCTGTCGCACCGGTATATCACCGACCGTTTTTTACCCGACAAGGCGATAGACCTTATAGACGAGGCTGCGGCCAAGCTGAGGCTGGAGATCAACTCCCAGCCCGAAGAGCTTGACCGCCTCGAAAGACAGATCAGGCAGCTGGAGATCGAACGTGAGGCGATCAAGAGAGAGAAGGACGAAGAAAAGCTGCGCGAGCTCAGCGCCGAGATCGGGAATCTTAGCGTCAACCGCGATACCCTGAAGGCCAAATGGCAGCAGGAGAAAGAGCTGGTGGAAAAAGTGCAGAACGCCAAGGCCTCCATCGAAAGCCTGAAACTTTCCGCAGAGAAGGCGGAGCGTGAAGGACAGTATGGACAGGTGGCTGAGATCAGGTATGGCAAGATAAAAGAGCAGGAAAAGATCATCGAAGACAATTCCAAACAGCTGGCCGCGCTTAGTGCGGGGACGAGGTTGATGAAGGAAGAGGTCGACGCGGAAGATATTGCGGAAGCCGTAGCAAAGGCAACAGGTATCCCGATCAGCAAGATGCTGCAGAGCGAAAAGGAAAAGCTTTTGAATCTCGAGGACGAGCTGCACAAAAGAGTGGTTGGACAGGAAGAGGCGATCACTGCCGTGGCGGACGCCATCCGCAGAAGCCGGGCAGGCCTCCAGGACCCCAAGCGGCCGATCGGCTCATTTATATTCCTCGGAACGACGGGTGTCGGTAAGACCGAGCTGGCCAAGGCGCTGGCGGAATACCTGTTCGACGACGAAGGCATGATGACCCGTATCGATATGAGCGAATACCAGGAAAAGCACGCGGTCAGCCGGTTGGTGGGCGCGCCTCCGGGATATGTAGGGTATGACGAAGGAGGTCAGCTTACCGAGGCAGTAAGGCGCAAACCTTATAGCGTGATCCTTTTGGATGAGATAGAAAAAGCGCACCCTGACGTTTTCAATATCCTGCTGCAGGTGCTCGATGACGGACGACTCACGGACAATAAAGGACGCGTGGTCAATTTCAAGAATACCATCATCATCATGACCAGCAATATGGGCAGCCAGATCATCCAGGCGAACTTTGAGGACGTCACGGAAAAGAACAGGGAAGACGTCATGGATAGGACCAGGCTGGAAGTGATCGACCTGCTCAGGCAGACGATCCGGCCCGAATTCCTAAACCGCATCGATGAGATAATCCTGTTCCAGCCTCTGCTGAGAAGCGAGATCAAGGGTATCATCCGCATCCAGCTGCAGAACCTGCAGAATATGGTTGCCAAGAACGGCATCGTCCTCGAGTTCAGCGATTACGCGCTGGACTACCTGGCCGAGAATGGTTTCGACCCACAGTTCGGCGCCCGTCCACTGAAGCGGCTGATCCAGAAGGAGATCGTTAACCAGCTGAGCAAGAAGATACTGGCCGGCGCCATCGATCGGTCCGCTCCCGTCCTGGTAGACGTCTTTGACGGGGTCGTGGTCTTTCGCAATGAACACGCGCAGGTCGAAAAGACCGAAGGCCCAAGGAAATAGGGGTCGGCCGGGAAGGCCCCGGCTTCCGGGACAGAAATCCGGCCGGCGGCCCCATAAATTTGGGATTTTGATGAACCAATCGGTTCAGAATATGTTATATAAAGGATGAAAACAAAAGAACTCGATATCATCCCGACGAAAGACGTTTTCGTGGGAGATCCGAAAGCTCCGGTAACGCTGATGGAGTATGGTGACTATGAGAGTGAGGCGTGCGCCAAGGTGAACGAGGTCGTCGACAGGCTGCTGAAGCAGTTTGCGGGGAAGATGCGGTTCAATTTCCGGCATTTTCCGCTGACAAAGGTCCATCAGCACGCGATGAAGGCGGCAGAAGCGTCTCTCGGCGCGGCCCAGGAAGGCAAGTTCTGGGAAATGCACACTACGCTGTTCGCCAACCGGCGCAGGCTGGGGGCTATCAGCCTTCGTGAATACGCCAAGGAATGCGGGGTCAACAACAAGAAGTTCCTCGAGAACCTGGTGGATTCCACCTATGGCTGGCAAGTCCGCAGCGATCTGCTCGAAGGGCTCGACAAGGGAGTGCGGGATGTCCCGGCCTTCTTTATCAATGGCGAGCTTTTCACCGGCAAACCTACGTTCGATAACCTCAAAAAGGGGATCGAAGAAGCGCTGAAAAAGAAAAAACGAGCTTAAATTTAATGTAAAAAGCAGGACGTTGGTCCTGCCTTTTTTTTATATTGTGTTGCCAATGATCCGCTTCAACACAAAGATCCAACAGTTCCAGGAAATGGGCGAAAAGACCGGCTGGTCTTATATCCGCATCCCTGCCGCGCTCGCCTGCCAGCTAAAGCCCGACAACAAAAAGTCCTTCCGGGTAAAGGGTAGACTGGACGAGCTCCCCATTGCCGGCGTAGCGCTCCTGCCCATGGGAGAGGGAGATTTTATCATGGCCCTGAAAGCGGATATCCGCAAGAAATTGCGCAAGCAGAAAGGGGACGGCCTGACCGTCCAGCTCGAGGTCGATACGAAGAAGATAGAACCCCCGAAGGACCTGGTGGACTGCCTCGCGGACGAGCCCAAAGCAAGCGAATACTTCAAAACGCTGCCCAAATCCCACCAGAACTATTTCGGCAACTGGATCAAATCAGCCAAAACCACCGAAACAAGGGCCAGGCGGATCGCCCGCGTGGTCGACGCAATGCTGAAGAAGCTCAGCTACGCCGAAATGATCCGGGCAGCCAGGGACGAAAAAGATGTCTTTTCAAAATGAAAATATTTTTTCCATTTTGGGAAGGTCCGGTTTTGTTAATCGGTAGTTAACCCCTTGTCCACGGCGGCTTTCAGCAATCGGGTCCGTTTTTTGACTCCCCAATGTCACCATGGATTCTCATCACGCAAAAAGGATCTCCT
>JAFDYE010000695.1 GCA_018267585.1 Bacteroidota bacterium | reverse complement strand
TGACGAAAGCATTTTGTAATTCATTTAGTGAATTACAAATGTGGTAGATTGTTATAAGTCGAAAAGTTACCTAAATACTTAGGTAAGTAATTTTCCTTTAGACCCTTTTATCGACCGGGTTTTTTATCCAGGATTTCGTCCTGATTTTTTTCCAGCGCTCTCTGGATTTGCGTGTGGTAAAGAAAGTTGTCTTTTTTCCTATTTCGGATCGATTGCAGGAGTTGCCTCCAGTTGGGTATTTTCCGGCGATAGACAGTCTGTAGCAGGTCCATTATTTGCGCCTGAGTTGCCGGTATCCCGTCAATACTAATGGATCTGGAGGCATGTTTACCGAGCATTTCTTCTACTATGTCGATGTCTTTATGCATGAATGTAACAGCGGGCAATGAACGGTGTGCTTCGGGTGAATGCAACTGATTTCTGAGCAGATCACCAAATTTTGTAAAGGCGAGGATACAGCCTTTTAAAATACAACCGGGGTTGATGTCCCGGGGGATCTCAAATTCTGCAGGGTCTATCGGCAGGGGGCCTCTGTTACGGTGCGTATACCATTCCCGGTCGTCCCTGGTAGAGCCGCTATAGTAATATTGACAAAAACGATTTTGGGTTGTGAAGAAGTCCTGAATCGTCTTGAAATCATCTTCGATAATTTTTTCTTCCTGGCTGGTTAAAGAATGGCGTCTTTTTAACTCAAGCCGATAGCATTTATAGTAAAAGATCAGCTCTCCATATAATGGAGCAAGTATGTCCTTGTAGTATTTCACCTGCGCGTTATCATCTATTTCACCCTCAGGCAGTGGGTGCGTTATGGAAATCTCTTCTCGTATTTCCTGAAGGCATCGAGAAAGGCGCATCAGTGGATCGGCGATATGATCGTGGCGGGCGAGATTTTCTTTCAGCGTAGGATAATATTCGAATGAGGGTTTCATGGTAGTTGCTGAGAAAGAGGTTAACAAATAGATTTTAAGCGTTTTGACTTGTTTTATTTCTTATATTTGCTAAATATAGCAAAAAAAGGAAACGAAATGAATTATCTCGAATTTAGGAAAGCCCTGCTGCCATTTCAGGTTTTTTCGACCCGGGATATAGAGAAAAACTTTCCTGCCTTTGATTCCAAGAGATTGGTAGAGTGGCAACGTAAGAAATATATTCAAAAGATCGTCAATAAATGGTATGTTTTTAACGAAGTTGCCAAAGACGAGCAGTTGTTATACAGGATCAGTAATTGCATTTGTCAGCCCTCCTATGTCTCTTTGGAATCAGCCTTTGCCTACTACCATCTCATACCGGAAGCCGTGTACACGCAGAAGGCAATCACCACAAAAAAGACTATCGCCTACAGGACAGCGATTGGAGCATTCGATTTTCGGAATATCAAGCCCGTCCTATTCTTTGGTTATACCATTCACCACAAAGACCAACTGCCTATACTGATGGCGGAAATGGAAAAAGCGATACTTGATTACCTGTATCTTAACTCGTCTGTTCGATCAATGGAAGATGTCGAAGCCCTTCGGTTCAACCGTGAAGGCTTGAGCAACGGCCTGGACTGGGCAAAGCTCGAAAAGTATCGGCTCGTTTTTGAAAGTAAAGCGCTTGATAAACGAGTTAATATACTAAAATCATATCTCAAAAATGCTAACGCTATCTGAAATAGAAAAAAGTTACCCGGATAACCTGAAAGCCTTCAAACCCTTTATATTAAGGGAATACCTTCAGCATAAGATACTTCAAATCGTATTCGAGAGTGAATATTCAAGTCAATTGTCTTTCCTGGGCGGAACTTGCCTGCGAATTGTTCATAACAACAGCAGATTCTCTGAAGACCTTGATTTTGATAACCTGGGTATCGGAGAAGAAAAATTCGAAAACATTGCAGGCTATATTCAAAAGAAGCTTGCGCAAGAAGGATACTCGGTTGAAATGAAGACTGTCTATCGGGGCGCTTATCATTGCTATATCCGATTTCCGAAATTACTGTATGCGGAAGGGCTTTCAGGGCACCTGGAGGAGAAGATCCTGATACAGTTGGACACCGAGCCGCAGCACTATGCCTTCACTCCGGAAAGATATATACTTAACCGGTTTGATGTATTTACTCAAATCTTCACCACCCCTCTCGCTATTCTATTGGCCCAAAAATTCTATGCCATATTGAACAGGAAAAGAAATAAAGGCCGGGATTTTTTTGATGTCGTTTTTATTTTATCGAAGATCAATTCACCTGACTATGGTTACCTCAGCCAAAAGGCAAATATTATAAACGCACGACAGCTGAAAGAAAAAATTCTGGAAAGATGCAGCCAGATTGATATGGAAATGATGGCCAAAGATGTCCAGCCATTCCTTTTTAACTCTTCCGATGCCAAAAAAGTAGCGCTCTTTCCCGACTACATCAAGCAATTCAATTTTAAGTAGAAGCTGCCCCAGGGACGCGATTTGTGTTCGAAGAACAGGATCCGGATGGCAAGGTAGTCAAAAACGTGGTTTTCACGGTGCCGCGAACGAAGGACGTTTTGTAACTTCAAGGTATTAAACGCATTTGTCCTATGTTCACAAAAGCCGGCGGCGACGCCGAACTGCAGTATTCCAAACGCCTGAGGTCCATCCTGGTGTTCTTCGTGATCTTTACCGTGCTGGGGCTGATAGCAGTCCTGGTCTATGGCTGTCTGACCGGTTCTTTTGGAACCTGTATGATATGGGCGCTGGCCTGTCTGGTATGCGGCGCCGCCATTGGATTTCTGTTCGGGATCCCCAAAATATTGCAGGGGTCGAAGCCGGGAAATGGCGACAAGGAGACTCCCGACTACCAGATGCACGTCAACACCAATCTTACCGAGATATCCGACTGGCTCACAAAAATTATCGTCGGCCTGGGGCTGGTCAAGCTGACGAAGCTGCCGCCCTATCTGACGGCCATGGCCGCATCTTTTAGCGACGGCATCAACGACAAGAACAGGGGAGTAGCCATGGCCTTCGGGTATGGGACCATCTGCTTTTTCTCGACGCTGGGATTTTTGTTCGGGTACCTCTTTACCCGCCTCTTCCTGTCGAAAGCCCTGTCCATCGCTGACCAGGATTCGCTGCAGCAGGTGAAGGGCCAGCTAGAGATACAGATCGCCAACCTGGAATCCAAACAAGGACTGTTTGCCCATTCGCTCGCCCAGGAAGGGACGGCGCCTGCCGCCGCCCAACGGGATCTGGAGGCCAGCCGCCCCGAAACAATGGACACACTGGTCAAAATGGCTGACGAATACATGGACATCAGCATCCCCGACTGGGCCGAACGAACGAGGGCAAAGGACGCAAAGGCCAACGATATGGGCGTGTATGCACTAAAGAATGGTATTACGGCCCAGACTATTTTCGAATATATGCAGAGCCACCCCCCGGCCAGCGAGGGACTCGTGATCGCACTCGCGACCCTGGTCAACATCAACCCCCATCAGTCCGATGTTCAGATACTATTGCTGGCCGGACTCCACCTGACCCGGCTGCATGTCCGCTATCGCGTGTTGCTCGCCATCGTAACGCTGCAGAAAAAGGGATTTATCGAGGATAAGGACAAGCCCAGGGTCATCGACCTGGTCAGCTCCTATAAAGAGAAGGCCGACGGCACCTTGCTGCAACAGATAGACCATACTTTATCATTCCTAAATTCCTGAGGCATGTATTTTCAAAAGATACTTAAAGGAATACCGAATCTTGCTGAAGAAGAGG
>JAFDYE010000694.1 GCA_018267585.1 Bacteroidota bacterium | reverse complement strand
TATTGCGCGCGGCTGGTAAGCACAACGACGGGGAAACCCGTTGTTTTCAGTTGCAGCTTTTGGCCCCCCTTGTATATTTTACCGGTGAAGAGATCGGTCCAGTCGCCGGGCGGTCCGGGCGGAAGCAGGACGTGCCCGGTTTCGCCGGTCCTCTGTGTAAGCGCGTCCCCGGTCCGGGCCATGCGGACAAGAGGGACCGCAACCAGTACCCGGTCGATATCCAGGCTTCGGACAAAGGCCAGCCACGGACCTTCGGCCAGTAAAGGGACGTATTCTCCTTCGGTGAAAAGCCGGGGATTCGCCCTTCGGAAATTAAGCGTGCGGTACAGTGTGAACAGCTTTTCCGCGCCCTTCTCCCGGTGTGCGGCCGCGTAACTTAGGGCCGCCTCCGGGCCATTGGCCTCTTGCGCGATCAGCTGATCCAGCATGCCCGAGCGGACAGCATAGTCGACGGGGCGGCGGTTGTCCGGGTCTACAAAACTGGTGTCCCAGAGGTCCGCGCCCTGATAGATATCGGGTATGCCCGGGGCGGTGAGCTTTAGCAGCAACAGGGAAAGAGAATAGGTAAAAGACTGCCGGATGACCGGCATTGCGAAGGGCAAGAACGCCCGAAGAAAGGGCGAATCGTCCGCCAGTAGCCTACTGACAAACTCCTGGCACCGCCGTTCGTAGGACTCGTTGGGGCTGTCATAGTTGGTGTTGGTCTTTGCTTCACGCAGCGCTTTTGTCAGATAGGCGGCGAATCGTTCGCGGAATTCGTCGGTGACGACGCCGTCTTCGGGGAAGCCGCCGAGGAGCGCCTGATAGATCAGGTATTCGTCATTGGGATCGGGGGCCGCCTTGTCGCCGGCGTCCCCGGCAACGGAGCGATTGATCGTTCGCCAGCGCGTCACAGCGTCTATCCATGCCTGCGGGCACGCGCTCAGCAGCTGGAGGCGGACCCGGGCGTCCTCGCCTCTTTTGGTGTCGTGCGTACTGGTGCCGTTCAGGGTGTGCGGAAAATGCCGCTGGCGATGGACCATCTTCCTGTGGAATTCCTCAACGGTCAGGCCTGCAATGGCGGGGGAATCGCCGACCTCATTGTATGCGATATAGGGATTGTAGACATAAAAGGTCGTGTCCTCGATGCCTTTGGCCGCCAGCGGACCGGTGAATTGCATCAGCCGGGACCGGAAGGCCGTAGGGCGCTGCAGGAAGTTTTCGAGACTCTGCAGCTCAGAGCCAAATTCGGGGCGCAGCTGACGGGCCCGCGCGATGGCGGCCTCGAATATCTGCGCATCGGCAGGGGACGGAGCGTCTCCATCCGGGTAGCCCCGGTAGACGGGGAATGATGCCATAACCACGGCCAGCGCTTCACGCAACCGGTTCTCGTCCCCGACGGAGGTAAATAGCGAGTCACCCGTCAGCAATAGCAGCAGCTCGTCCAGCTCTCCGCCCATATAGGTCCGCAGGTATGCGTATTTGCGCTCATAGACTACGTCCGGATAGTCCGGGAGTCCAACGATGTCCCGGCGGTAAAAATCCAGCAACTGGCGCCTGCCCCCGGCATCGCTCAGCAGCTGGCCGGCGAAGGACAGGAAGTCATAGCCCGTCGTGCCATCCAGCCGCCAGTCTTCGCGAAGCAGTTCCTCGCCGGTGAGTATTTTTTCGGCTATGATATAACAATCATTCCCAAACCGGTCGCGGAGCCGTTCGCAATAGCCTTTCGGATCGGCCAACCCGTCGATATGATCGATGCGCAAACCCTGTATCCAGCCCTGCTGGTACCAGTAGCCAATCCTTTCGTGATAGGCATCGAACACTTTCCCGTCCTCCATCCGCAGACAGATAAGCCCGTTGATGGTGAAAAAGCGGCGGTAGTTGACCTGCTTCGACGCCTGCCCCGCGGCCGTCAGCAGGTAGTGCTGCCTTAGCAGCAGAGCTTCCAGGAGGAGAGGATCGGCATTGATAAGGTCGATGCGATCGGCGACCCGGTCGTACAGCTGCCGGGCAACCGGGTACGCCTTGTCGTAGTACCGGATAACAAAACTTCCGCCCGCGGCCTCCAGCCTCAGCTCGCCTTTGGCGAGACATTCGGCGAGACTGCCCCCGAGAAAGGGCGCCATGAGCCGCTCGCCCATCGTACCTACAGGATGGCGGAAGATATCGAAGAACGAATAGTGTTCCGCATCCCTACCGTATTCGAGGACCTCGTGTATCCAGGGATTGCCCGGGTCATAGGCCATATGATTGGGCACGATATCCTGCAGCCAGGTCATGCTGAGCATTTTTAGCCGGTCGGACAGACGCCGCAGCTCCTCCTCCATGCCAATTTCCGGACTTAAGACCCGTGGATCGGTCACGTCATAGCCGTGCTAGCTACCTTTGACCGCCGTAGTTATAGGCGACGCATATACGGTGCTGATGCCCAGCCGGTGCAGATAGTCGATAATGTCTCCAAGATGTCGTAACGTGAATTTATCGTTAAGCTGAATGCGATAGGTGCTGGAAGGGAATGGCATATCGTTTATTTTTTTTCGAAGACTACTGCGGAATGAGGCATGATCTTCATCGGCTGACCGGGGGCTATAAATGCCTCCTGGCCTTCGCCTGGTCCGCCCCATGCGGCATCGGCAGAGTCGAATATTTTGTTCAGGTACTGACCGGTGATATTGTCCAGGGACACCGCCTTGCCGCCGAAATGAAGCCAGATATAAACATGGTCGCTGAGTATCTTCCGTTCGAAGGGAAGCGTATCACCGGTGGGGGGATGTACGATCATCGAGTCGCGGGTGCGGCCCTGCATGGCCGGCCGCGTCTGGCGCAGGTTAATGAGATGCCGGTACAGCGAGTGGAGGATCTGGCCTTGTCCTTCTTCATAGTTCCAGGAAAGGATGGCGCTTTCAAATGTCGCCGGGGCCATCGGATCGGGGAGGTCAAAACCATCGGTAAAGCCTTTGAACTCCGCCGCGCGTCCTTTCCGGATCGCGTCCGCCAGCTGGCTGTCGCCAAAGCTGCCGAAGAACGGAAAGGGATGCTCTTCCGCATATTCCTCCCCCATGAACAGCAGGGGCACGTAGGGGGAGAGGAGGACAGTGGCGGCGGCCAGCTTCAGCTGCTCAAAATTCAGGTTGCCGGTCAGCCTGTCGCCGATGGCGCGATTGCCTACCTGGTCGTGATTCTGGGCAAAAACGACGAACTGGTCATAGGAATTGCCTTCTGCCGAACCGCCGAATGTCCGTTTGCGGTGCTTGGACCAGACGCCGTCGTAGACATAGGTATTCCGGAATGCTTTTTCCACCTGGGCGATCGAGCCAAAGTCTTCATACCAGGCACTGGTCTCGCCGGTCATCAGCGTCCGCAAGGCGTGGTGAAACTCATCGATCCACTGGCCGTCGAGGCCATAGCCGCCTTTGGCGGGCGGGTTGATATAACGGGGATCGTTGAGATCTGTCTCGGCGATCAGCTGCTTGATGCAGCCACAACGGCGCGCGACCTCGTCCGTCAGCTCTTTCAGCTGCTGCAGGATATGACTCGCGCTGAAGTCGCGGATGGCGTGCACGGCGTCCAGGCGCAGCGCGTCGACGTGGTAATCCTCCAGCCACATCCGGGCATTTTGCAGGAAATAGTTGCGCACGCCGTCCGACCAGGCGTCGTCAAAATTCAGCGCTTCTCCCCAGGGCGTTTTGTATTTGTCGGTAAAATAAGGGCCGAACTGTCCGATATAATTCCCCTCCGGTCCGAAATGATTGTAGACCACGTCGACGATGACGGCGATGTTGCGGGCGTGCGCCGCATCGACCAACCGCTGAAACCCGGTGATGCCGCCATAGGAATGCTGTATAGCAAAGGGATATACGCCGTCGTACCCCCAGTTGCGATCACCGGGGAACTGCGCCAGGGGCATCAGCTCGATGGCGTTGATACCCAGGTCTGCGAGATAGTCGAGCCGCATGATCACGCCTTCCAGGTCGTGGGAGGAAGTAAAGGTCCCGACGTGCAGCTCGTAGATGATCATGTTGCTGAGCGGTATACCTTTCCAGTCCCCATCGGTCCAGGAGAAATTCCGGCTGGCTACCGCCGAAGGCCCGTGGACGCCGTCGGGCTGCCAGAAAGAGGCGGGGTCGGGGAAGGAGTCGGCTCCGTCGAGACGAAATTTGTACCGGTCCCCGGGGCTAACGGATAGGGATATGTTCCAATAGCCGTTGCCCAAGGGCTGCATCGGATAGGTTCTGGGCGCGGTCTCCGTATCGGTGCTCATTAGCTGGAGCCCCACGCTGCGGCGCAGGGGAGCCCAGACGGTAAATTCGGTTGCATCGGGACTGTATCTGGCGCCGATGTCCTGGAGGATGAGATTTAGCGAGCTTTTCGTCATGGTTTTATTCTTTGTTCTTTTTCCGGAAGAAGCCCCGCAGCAGGAAATTGTGCTGTACAGCCTCAAGGTCATCGCTGAGCTCTTTGCTGCTGACGCGCAGGTTTTTCAGGGTACGCTGCAGGTCGGCCGCCGCGTCCTCATCGTTGAGCAGGACGCCAACGGGTGAGGTCTTATTGTTGAGCCCCTTGCCTGCTGTCCGGAGGGCTGTAGTGAACTGCGTCGCCTCGCCGGCGGCCTGGTTCAGCTGGCCAACGGCCGTCTTGAGACGGTTGAAGACCGTCGTGTCGGTAATGAGCTCGTTGACCAGGCCGTCGGACCTGCGGAGACGGCTGGAAAAATCTTGAAGATCAGCCATCATTTTCTCGCTGCCCGCGGAGGCGGTGCGGAGATTGTCGATGGACGTTCTCAGCCGGTCGGCAATGGCCGGATCATTGATCAGCTGGCCCAGCGTGCCCTGACCTTCGCTGATCTTCCGGCTGACCGCTTTGAGGTTGTCGGTAATGGCGAGCAGGTTGTTGTTGCTCGCCTGAAGAGTGGCGAATAGCTGCTGAGTGCTGGCCGTTGCTGAGGCCTCGATACGGTCATTGTTGACGACTGCCGCAGCGCCGTCGCTGCCGCCTTCGATCATGACGATCTTATTGCCGACGAGACCATCGGTGCTCACCCTGGCCCTGGAGTCCTTGCGGATATGCGGCCGGATACTGTTCTCGATATTGAGGACGACCTCTACCTGCGACCTGCCGTAGAAGTCGATCCGACCCACCGTCCCGACCTTCATGCCCGACAGCCAGACATTGTTTCCTTTTTGCAACCCCTGAACGTCGTCGAAGATGACGTGGAGATGGAACACTTTGGAAAAAGTCTTGTGCTGGTTGCCGATCGCAAAGACGGTCGCGACCAGGATTACCAGCCCGATGGCGATAAAGACGCCTACCGCCACTCGTTTTCGGGTGCTTACTTCACTCATTGGTCCGATATAAAATTGTATGAATAAAAATTCCTTATTCTGGGGTCATCGCTTTCGAATACTTCGCCGAAGCTGCCTTGTCGCAGAAAACACCCTTCGGAAAGCATGACGATGCGGTCTCCGGTGGTTTTCGCACAGGTCAGATCGTGGGTGATGATGACAGCGCTGGTGTTGTACCGTTGCTGGACCTCATTGATCAGGTCGTTGATGTCGCCGCTTGTTACCGGGTCCAGGCCGGCCGTGGGCTCGTCATATAGCATGATCTCCGGCTGCAGGATCAGCGTGCGGGCGATGCCGATGCGTTTCTTCTGGCCGCCCGACAGCTCGGCCGGCATCTGTCTGATCGACTGGGAAAGGCCCACGTCGTCGAGAACCTGCGCGATGGCCTGATCGATCTCTTTCCGGCTGAGGTGCCGCTTGTTCCGGACCAGCGGAAATTCAAGATTGTCGTGCACGTTCATCCCGTCGTAAAGCGCCGAGCTCTGGAAAGAGAAGCCGATCTTGGTCCTCAGCTCCCGCAGCTCATGGGGATCGAGCAGGTCGATCTCCTTCCCGAGCACGTTGACCGTCCCCTGGTCGGGCTTGAGCAGGCCCGCTATGATCTTGATAAGGACGGATTTGCCGCTGCCCGAACGTCCCAGCACCACCACATTCTCGCCTTTGAAGACGTCCAGGTCGACGCCTTTCAGCACCTGCAGGGAACCAAACGATCTTTTGACGTTGCGCAGCGCGACGACGGCATTGCTGCGGTCGATGCCCGGGTGCATTTTCTTATATGTCGGAGATG
>JAFDYE010000693.1 GCA_018267585.1 Bacteroidota bacterium | reverse complement strand
TCCTTCGCGGTCCTCGTCGGTCGCGAGCCATACTTCGCCAGATTTCTTCGAGGCACTCTTTAATTCCTTGACAACCTTTTCTTTATCTTCAGGCACTATATATCGGGGACGGTAGTTGTTCTTGATGTCGATGCCCATATCGCCCTTCTCAAGGTCCCGGATATGTCCGTAGCAGCTTTTTACCTCAAAATCTTCACCCAGGATCTTCTCTATGGTCTTGGCCTTCGCCGGAGACTCCACAATTAATAAGTTCTTAGCCATGTTTTGAATTTCGCTTTGCCCTTTTCCGCGGCCAAAACAGCCCCATCGACAATGTCTGTTCCGACCGCTGGCTTGCAATTTTACAGTAATACCACCAGATTAAAAAATTGGGACAGATACTGGGTGCAGCCGACGCGAATCAGATACTTTTGTTTTATATTGATTTCCATATTGTTACGTTTATTTAATTTTAGCAGGTTATAAGTTTGTGAACAACGGGGTGGGCTATCTTGCAAAAAACCTTAATTTGTCCTTTCAATGATAGCTGCAACTGTGGACCTGTCGACCTCCTATTCCATATTTCCGCTGGGTGACTCCGCCATCACCATCGATCTTGGCAATTGTATTGACGAACAATTAAATAGGCGCGCGTTGATCATTCATGACTGGCTTCAGGCGCACCGGATACCCGGTATCCAGGATATTTTGGTCGCGTATAGCTCGGTCTCCATATATTATGATCCGACCGCCCTGCGGCGCGGAGGACCGGATGGTTTCCCGGGGGCCTATTACCGGCTGGAGCAGCTCTTGGAAAAGGCGCTGGCGGAGACAGCCGGCGATCATCGGACAGAGACGGCCGGAAAGTCCAACGGGATCGTAGCAGCGCCGGGGTCCGGACATCATTTTCGGATACCGGTCTGTTACGAAAAAGCCTATGCGCCCGATCTGGACTGGGTGGCAGGAGAGAAGGACCTGTACGCGGACGAGGTCATCGACCTGCACAGCGCCACGCTCTACAGAGTATATATGGTAGGCTTTCTGCCGGGTTTTCCCTATCTGGGAAAGACAGACCCCCGACTGGAGGTAGCCCGGAAATCGCAGCCCACGCAAGTGAAGGCAGGTGGTGTAGGAATTGCTGGAATGCAAACGGGAATTTATCCGCTGAATAGCCCGGGAGGCTGGCGCATCATCGGCCAGACGCCGACAGCATTGTTCAACCCCGGCGAAGACCCGCCCATTCATCTGCAGACGGGAGATAGCGTTCAATTTTACCCGATATCGGAGTCGGAGTTTCGCAATTGGAAATGAGTTCATCCGCACGTCCGGTATGGTATGCCATTTAAATAAATCAGTGACGGACCGCATTACGTAAATCAGTACCTTGATCCTCTACTACCCAGTCGCCTTTGCCCTGTGTTAACCCTTCAACATCATTCCTGCACATCAAATTGTTGTTATGGCTTTCTCGATCATTAAACCCGGCTTGTTGGATACCATCCAGGATCTCGGCAGGAAGGGGTTCGGCAATTGGGGCATTAGTCCTGGCGGTGCGATGGACACCTATGCGGCACAGGTAGCCAATCTGCTGGTTGGCAATGACCGGAATGAGGCGGTGATCGAGATCCATTTTCCCGGACCCCAGATACTTTTCGAACAGAATACGCTGATCGCCATTACAGGCGCCGATTTTTCGCCTACACTGGTAGACGAGGTCATACCGCGCTGGCAGCCGGTCGTGGTAAGGAAGAATACCGTTCTGCATTTCCCGTCGTTGGTTCAGGGGGGAAGGTGCTATCTCGCCGTCCACGGCGGATACTGTGTGCAGAAATGGCTCGACAGCTACAGTACGCACCTGAAGGCCGGTGCGGGGGGCTGGTGCGGGCAGCCTTTGAAGAAAGGGGACGAGCTACCTTTTAACGAGAACACGATCTACTTCGCGGGCTGGCTGAAGGAGCAGAGCAACTTTGAGATACTGCCCTGGCGCGTGAACGCGGACAAGGCCTATCAGTACCCGCACGAAATAGGGTTCATTCCCGGTCATGAATGGCCGATGCTCAGCGAGGCGTCAAAAAATGCTTTTCTGCAAAATAACTTTACCATACATCCTTCCTCCGACCGGATGGGCTATCAGCTGAAAGGAGCGCCGCTGCAAATGGAGAAGCCCATCGAGTTGGTGTCTTCGGCGGTAAGTTTCGGGACGGTGCAGCTATTGCCCAACGGACAGCTGATCGTGCTGATGGCGGATCACCAGACGACCGGCGGATATCC
>JAFDYE010000692.1 GCA_018267585.1 Bacteroidota bacterium | reverse complement strand
TGGCCATAAAGGCATGGATCCTGTTCCTGACAAGCTGGACAGGGTAGTGTTCGGGCAGGCAGATATAGGTGTAATTGCCGTCCGGGATACTAAAATAGCCGTAGTTGACCATCTGCGCCATTTCGGTCTTCATTGTCGCCATCGAGACCATAAAAGACAAGGGCATGCTCGTGTTGCCCGGCAGGTCGCGGATCACCCCGGTGACCTTGCAATCCCAGCGGTTCTCCAGGTTAATGATCCGGCCCATCGCGTCCTTCGACCCGAAATATTTTTTGGCGAACTTTTCCGTAAGGACGATGGAATTTGGCGCCGACAGCGCGGTCCGCGCGTCACCCGCCAGCCACTGATAGTCGAATACGCGCGGCGCGTTCTCATCCGCAAAGGCAAAGTTCTTTTCGTTGAACCGGTCCTTGCCGATGCTTACGATACCGTCGTCATAAAAGAACTGCGTGACCAGCAGGTCGGGGAAGTCGTTGCGCAGAGCCGCGGCCACGGCCGGCGATGTGCGCGGATTATAGTCGATAGAATGATGATTGACGCGGTAGATACGGTCGGCTTTCGACTGATAGGCGTCATAGTTCAATTCGTAGCGGACCACGAGGAAGATCAGCAGACAGGAGGCAATTCCCAGCGCCAGACCCAAAATATTGATGAGGGTAAAGCTCAGGCGGCGCCGCATATTACGCAAGGCGGTGGTGATGTAGTTAAGCAGCATACTTTTTCCCGTAAAAAACGATACCACTTTTATAGCCGGCTGGTAACCAGATCTTTGGCGGCTTCCGAGCGATTCGGTTTGTTCGTTTTCGGACACCGGCTGTCCGTATTCAACGTGCTTTCGCGGCCCATGAAAACTGGCTGGCAGTATTGGTCATTTTCGCAGATACATCGTCTCGGTCAGTATCCCGCTAAAGTAGACATGTATTAAAAAAAAAGCAAGATTTCCCGGTATCACCGGGCTGCGCTTACGAGGTATTGTTATCTTTAGTGAAATATAGACTTATGGCGCAGAACAAATTATTAAGGATGGACAATATGGGAATAGTTGTTGAATCTCTCGATAAGGCCATTTCTTTTTTCCAGGAGATCGGCCTGCGGCTGGAAGGCAGAGCCCTGATAGAAGGAGAGTGGGCCGGCCGTGTCACCGGCCTCCGCGATCAAAGCGTGGAGATCGCCATGCTGGTCACTCCCGATGGCCACAGCCGATTGGAACTGTCCAGGTTCATCAGCCCGGCGGTCGTCTCCGACCACCGGGCAGCCGAGGTAAATGCGCTGGGCTACCTCCGCGCTATGTTTGCGGTTGAAGACGTTGATGAGCTGGTGACAAGGCTTAAAGAAAAACACGGCGCCCGGCTGGTTGGCGAAGTGGTCCGGTATGAGGATTCCTACCGGCTTTGTTATGTCCGTGCGGCCGACGGGCTGCTCGTCGGGCTGGCGCAGCAACTTTTTTAGTGATCTTTGAGATACGATAGGTATCGGGTACGGAATTCGCGGCCAGGATTAAGGTCTACGATAATGTAGTATTTGAACGCCGGACCCGAGTGACTTGCTATCTATGAATTGAAGCGGCTGCTTTTCTGTCAAACTTTTTCTTGCAAACAGGCGGCTATTCCCGCTGCCGGCAATTAACGTTTGTATCGAAAAATAGTATTCGTCTATAAGTCCCATTTCGCTTAGCTCCGAGACAAGTCCGGGACTGCCGATGGTTAAAAGATTCTTTGGATGATCGGTTTTGATCTTATGGATGCTTTCAGGATTCATCCTGGCTATGCGTGAGCGTTCCCAGGTGGTTTCCTTTAGTGTGGAGGAAAACGCGATTTTATCGATCTCCGCGAGCGCCTTTGCCATTCTTGTTTGCGATGCAGGGCTGTTGGGGTTGATCAGCACGGATGGCCAGACCTGTTGAAATAGTTCAAAGCTGCCACGGCCAAAGCCTACCGTATGCGTATCGGCCAGCAGCGTATGTACAAATTCATGAAATTCCGCATTGGCATTTACATAGTGGCTGTCGCAAAAGCCGTCGAGGGTTATGTTAATAAGAGAAATAACCTTGCCCATTGATTTTTATTTTAACTGTTTACGTAATATTTGTGAAGTTTCCAGATGAAAGTGGCGATGGCCATGGTAAGCCTTTTAAGCTCGTCCCTTGAAATGGACTGCATGGTCTACTGCAAATTGTCTAAAAGACGTCGGTGTCAGGCCGAAAAGCTGATGGACGCTATTATCAATAATTGCAAACGGATGTTTTATTCTTTCAGCGGTTTGCTCGGCCACCGCATCGATAAAATAAGCCGGCATACCGATGCGGGACAGGACGGACTCTCGTTCAGCCCATGTCACCGGGACGTAGCGGACTGAATTGCCGGTGATATCACTCAAGATACCGGCAATCTCACTCAGAAACAGTGCTTCAGGTCCGGTAATCCGAAGTGACTTCCCTTCATACCCTCCGTCCTTTAAGAGACGGGCGGCGACCTTGGCGACGTCACGCAGATCAACAGGAGACATTTGAATATTTTCCAATGGTAACCGCAATTCCGCCGTAAGCTGCATAGTGGTTGCCTCACGCAGGTATACCTGCATGAACTGGCTGGGACGTAGGTGGGTCCATTGCAAACCGGAGCATTCCAGGTAGTCTTCTATCTGCTCATGTTCCCGTGTGTACCGGAATCGTTGCGGATCATAGCCTCGTTGACTTTCTTCGCCTGAGAATTTGATCACATGCCGGACTCCGGCAGCTTTACAGGCATCGATGAAGGTACATTGGGTTTCTACCATGCGATCATTGGCAGACGAGATCAAAATAGCGCGCTCGACGCCTATTAGCGCGGCTTCCAGACTGTTTTTGATCAGCATGTCGGCTTCGAAAATTTCAATGCCGGGAAGACTGGCAATATCGTCCGCCTTTGTCCGGTCCCTGACCAGGGCGCGAACTTGCTGTTGTTGTGCCGCCAGCGCATGAACGATCAATCTTCCGCTGAGACCGGAAGCCCCGCTTACCAGGATATGCGTATTTTTCATGAGGGTAAAATTAGGATCCAGCTTCGTCCCGGAAGGGGTGTACATTTAGCAATTTAAGGGGTTGTTTGTGCAATTTTTGAAAACTATCTTAGTGGAATGAAGAAGGTTGTTTTTTTAATCGCCGACGGAACGCTGAAGCCAAGCAGCCTGTTTAACGCGATAGAAATATTTGAAAAGGCCAATGAGTATCTCCGGCTGGATACTGGTAAGGATTATTACGATATTAGACTAGCCGGGACCAATCTTCGGCAACCAATAGCGAGCGGTCTGTTTAGTTTACAGGTGGAAGCTTTGAAGCCAGAAGACAAAGCCGATCTTATCATCCTGCCCGCCTACGCTGAACAGGGTGATTTTGCCATCCGTAACAGCAGTGACGCACTGGAATGGGTTGCGGATCAATACCGGGCCGGCGCGGAGCTGGCCAGCTTATGCACCGGGACTTTCCTATTGGCAGCTACGGGTCTTCTGGATGGCAAACCTTGCGCCACACATTGGAGAGCTGCGGATTACTTTCGAATGCGATTTCCTGATTTGGATCTCCACACCAATAAGATCGTTACCGATCAGCAAGGAATATATACGGCCGGCGGCGGCATCTCCAGCCTGAATCTTGCCCTCTACATTATTGAGAAGTATAATGGGCGGGAAGCGGCCCTATATTGCGCCCGGTTGTTGCAGATCGACATTGACCGCAACTCACAGTCGCCATTTATTTTGTTTGAAGGTTTGAAGGATCATAAGGATGAAATTATACGGGAGGTCCAGCTTTTTATCGAGCAGCATGTAAGCGACCGGATCACAGTAGATCAGTTGGCATCCCGATTTGCCATGGACCGCATCAATTTCTCCCGTCGATTTAAGAAGGCGACCCAACTGTCTCCCGCAGATTATGTGCAGCGGATCAAGGTGGAGGGGGCGAAGAGACTTTTTGAATCGACCGGAATGCAGATCAACGAAGTCATGTATGAGGTTGGATACGGGGACGTCAAATCTTTTCGCCATACCTTTAAAAAGGTTGCAGGTATGACGCCTGCAGATTACCGCAATAAATTCAACAAGGTGATGGGATAGCTGGGGTCCATTTTTATACCTGAGCTAGGCAATCGAGATACTCAGAATTCCTTTCTCGAAGGCGGTTTCGCGGACGCCGGGGAGCCTAAGGCCTTCGGCGCGGATATAGCTGACATCGGTTATCCCCAGGAAGCCTAATATAAAGGTCAGGTAGGGGCTTACATGATCAAAGTGCTGTGCCGGGCCCGCCGAATACACTCCGCTGGAGGCCGCAGCAATATATGCAGTCTTGTTTTTCAGAAACCCTTCCGGCTGGCCTTGCTCATTGTACCGGAAGGTGATGCCGGGTCGGGTAACATGGTCCAGATAAGCTTTTAGGGTGGAAGGAATACCGAAATTATAGAAGGGTGCGCCGATTACATAGATGTCGGCCTCCTGCATTTCCCGGATCGCTTCGTCGGAGATTTTGATCACACGGGCCTGCTCAGGGGTTCTTGCATCGGCCGGAGCAAACCACGCTCCGATCTGCAATTCGTCCAGATGCGGGAAGACTTCCGTCGCCAGGTCCCTCTCTTTCACCACGGAGTCGGGGTATTTCTCTTTGATCTTGGCGACAATGGCGTCCCCCAACTTCCTGGTTATGGATGCCGCGCCTCTTGGACTCGAAATGATATGCAATACGTTCTTTGCCATAGCTGTTGATTTTTTTATTTTTGATTGCACAAAACTATGTATACTTACTATCCAAACAGCAGTAGTAAACAAAAGGTTAGTAGTAACCCATTTGTTACCACATCTTCAGCATGGAAAAATTAAAGCAAGCCGGACTGGCTTATACCGAAGCGCGTTGCGCCAAAAACCTGACCGCCACGGAAGACGCCTTGTACGTCCTCGGTGGCAAATGGACGCTGCGAATTGTCATCGCCGTATTGAGCGGTCATCATCGGTTTAATGATCTGCAACGCACCGTCAACGGGATCTCTGCCAGGGTGCTTTCATCGGAACTGAAAGACCTCGAACTGAACGGACTTGTCAGGCGTGTGGTGCTGGCTGATCAGAAGCCAGTCGTGACAGAATACCTTCCGACGGAATACACCAGGACCTTAAGGACAGTGATCGATGCGCTCGCGGAATGGGGTGAAAAACACAAGAGAAGAATTTTTAAGCGGGAGTAACCATAGTCGCTGTGAGATTTTTTGAAGTTTATATTTAGTTCCACCCCCAAATGACTTCGTACCCGGTCCGGAATATCCGGTAGTCATAGACAATAATGTTTTTTATATTTGTCCATAAACCACTTTTTCAAATACCTTTGTGGGCAGTAGCCTCCGGATAGGATAGCCTGCGATGAATGAGAGCTAATGATCGTTGTGAAATGAGAGATAAAATAAATTCCATTATTAAGCTCCCTTCAAGGGAATAGACTTCCTGCTCTCGAAGGTCAAATCGGCAAGATTGAAATGGTGACAAATACGGGAACTTATATCGATTGCCCGTTTCATAGATTCGAAAATGGAAAGGACCTTTCTGAGGTCGGTCTGGAATGTTTCACCGACCTCGATGGCATTGTGATCCGGGCGCCATTCGGTGAAACGCTCGCTATTACGGACGAGCATCTTAGAAATTATGAGATCAGGAACCGGGCGGTTCTAATTCATACGGGTTGGGATGTAAAATGGAATACCGAAGGATACTTCGAAGGTCATCCTTACCTTACAAAGGCTGCGGCCGAATATTTGAGGAATTGCGGTGTCAGACTGGTCGGTATTGATTCGCATAATATTGACTGCACGGTGGGTAAAGACAGACCCGTTCATACAATATTATTGGAGTCCGAAATATTGATAGTCGAGCATCTTTGCAATTTACAGTCGTTGCCGGATGAAGAGTTCATCTTTAGTGCAATACCCCCGAAATTCAAAGGCGCCGGCACGTTTCCGGTCAGGGCGATGGCTAGACTTCGATAACATCGTTATTCAACCACGAATGTTGTTGAACAAATGATGGTAGCTTAATTATGATTGCTTGTTTCGTTTATAATCCATAAAGACGGTCCAAAACAAAGATTGGGTAAGTTGGTGGGTCAAGAGTGTCTCGGCAGGATTTAAGCTTGTCCCGGGAATTGGAATCGAATGAATCCAGTTCCGTTCATCTGGCGAGAATCCTGGTTTCCCCAAAAAGTACTTTTCATACAGCTTTATCACTAGTTGGATTGGATAGAGCGGATACATTAATTCATTGCAGAAAATATGCAGATAAACCTCTTTTCCATTTTTTCTCACTCCGAGAACAGGGACTTCCATTTTAAGTGTAACAAAGATCTCAAGGTCTTCGCGCTTAGGTAGCTTCGTCCATCCTCGTGAAACTGTTTCGACCAAATAGGGCATCATTTCTCTCGCTTCGGTTGACATGCCTGGATGTACTTGGGGGTGTCCTTCGGGGACGAAGTGACGTAATTTAACATATTTCTCTTGCGCCATAAGGATAGGTTTTTGGTGAATTATAATGTTGTTCGTGCGAGCAATCGATATTGACCGGATCGTAAAAGTTGGTCAGATTCGGTGGGACTGACCGAAGAAAGGCGGGTAGGGATAGTTGATATCTTTTTCATAGCAGGTTCAATCAAAAGTGAATATAATGCACTAATTTAAGAAAAGAAGATAGAAGTATAACTGTTATTTTTATGCTGATGAAGGCGGGATCGCCTTTGCAAACAGAGCGAGCCGGCATAACTGCAGCCAGTTTGCATTCAACGGTGTGCCTATGGGAACCGGCACTCTTTTAGAGTGATCGTTTAGGCATTTGCAGGCCGGTTAATCGTTGAGTGATTCTCCTTTCAAATCTATTTTATTGACTCTTCCTGACAATCTGTCCATGATGGCATAGGCCAGGGTAGAGTCGTTGACGCATTCATACCATTTTTTGATGGGCAGTTGAGAGGTTATGATGGTAGCTCCTTTGCTGTGTAATTCGAGCCACCTCATCCGACGACCATACTGCACAGCTTTTCTACATAGCAGTCCGCCTATATGGGCCGGATGGACGCATGCTTGACCTGATACCTTTTGGTGATATAGAGCGAGACGGAACGGACTGGCTCGACGATCCGCCGATGACTTTGTCCGTATAGAAGGAAGTGAAGGCTAAACGTGCCATCACAGTATATGTGAACGACGAACTGACCAAACGGCTTCAGATTTCAAAGCCGACCCCTCGCAATTGGATAAAATATAGCAGACTGGGTCGGTCAATTCCCGTCAGGATTACTATTGAAATTAGGCATTCTGGCATCTTCTATTGGAGATGCGGCATAGTTTTGTCATCGCCCCATTCTAAAACTTTTGGATTGTTCCTCTTTTATCGTGGCGACCTTATAAGGTTTATTAGCGGCTATAATGTCAAGGTCCTGCTTATCGAGCCGCTGCTGCCGGTATGCCTGCTCTGCAAATTTCCGGACATAAGTAAAGTCGTTAGCAACATACTCCATCAGCTTATCCTTCTCAAACCGCATTATCAACTTGTTACTGTTCCTTTCACCCGTATAGATAAAATAGGATTCATGGAAATATGGGAAATACCTGGAGACGTTCTTGAAGTTCTCAATAAAATTATGTTCTACATCACCAGGAGAAATGACCAAGCCTCCTTCAAATGCCCGACGGGCTGCTACTCTTTCAAACGACTGAGCAGGACTTTTTAGGAACAGTACAATAAAGGTCGCGTCATACCCTGCGTTATTAGCTTGGTCGATAAGGTCTTTAAATCCTTCATCATTGAAAGGTGTTTCCAGGATGATGTTCTTTCGGGTACTGATTGTATCGGAAAAGACCTGCCCGGACCGGGCTTTATAGACATCGGTCATGATTACCTCGTAATCCTTAAACTCGCTGAGATGGCTTCGGATCAGACTGGTTTCCCGGCAGCGTTACATCCTGTAACAAATAATAGTTCCGGTGTGACCATACTATCGGATCCTTTTTATGATGTTATCCTTAAAATGGTAGGAATCATTGGTGGTCGGAGTAATGTCAACGGTGACGAGATATATCTCGCCCGTTGGGAGCTCTTTTCTGTAAAAATTGCATTGTTCATTGCCGGGCTCTTTTGCGTCGGCCGCGTCCTGATAATAGAAAGGGTTGCCGAGCTCGAAGCAACGCTGCCTTCCAAGCTCAGGGAGAACATTTAGATTTTTGATCATGCGGAGGGCACCTTTTTCCATGCTATGAAGATACCAATTTTCTGGAAGATATCATATTCGGTTGGTTTTTGATAGCTTTGAAAAGGATTTAAATTACCTCGCGCCTTGGGATTATTTGAGCCATTTTCGGGTAAACAATACAGTCCTACCGCTGCCTCTCGGATATAGGAGGATGCCCTTGAGCCTATATTGCTGTTCTCTGCTGGCGCCCGTCCAGGAGGCCATCACACCCGTCTGTGCCATGATGGAGATGCATCGCAAGGCGAAAATTATCACTGGGGCACGGGCGACCGTCAGCAACGTAGATGGCTACAGTTGATCCGCCGCGCCCATTGGCTGCGCCTATCAATACCATTGGTTCCTTATCATGAGAAGGGTCTATTACTGTTCTTCAGGAGTATGCGCCAGTTGCATCCCGTCATGTCCCGGAGTGAGGAGCACATTATCCAAAAAGTAGCAACTGCATGACGGGTATCCTTCTTGTTGTCGCACCCTGTTTCTGTCACGTCGGATGGCTGACCGACAGCCTGAAAAATGACCTTTGTTAAAAATCAATGAGCTTTCAGGTAGTTCATCTGTGGGTTTGACAGATTGCAAATTAGTCAGGGGCGCCCCTGTCAGAAAAAAGCCAATTTGCGTGAAAAATGTCATGAAATTGTCCTTTTTGAAAATTGGTACTATGATTGCCGGGAAATTTAACTTATTGATTTCACATAGAGAGGGAGATATCGATCGCCCAGGCTTCATGCGGGTGTGCAATGATCCTACCTCGCAGCTGGTAGGGATATTTGTACTTGTCCTTTTCCGGCTTGCTCAGGTCTGTCTTCGGATAGATCGCCTCCAGGTTCATCTTTCAATACAGCTGCTGAATCCGTTTGCCATTGACCTCATAGCCTTCTTCAAGAAGCCATTCCCTCATCCGCCGCGTCCCTTTGTAGGGATGCTTCAGGAAGTGCTCATCTATACGTCGCATCAAATGCAGATTCAAAGAACTGTCACCAACCGGCTTATAGTACAGGCCACTGCGATGAATCGAGAGCAGCCGGCACTGTTGTTTAATACTCCACTGCTCATTCTCTTTTTCGATCATCTCCCGTCGTTCCTGTACCCGGATATCTACCTCAATTTTTTTTGAGAAAATCATTCTCGACCTTCAGCTGGCCGATCTGGGCATACAACTGACCGATCAGCTTATCCTTCTCTTCCACCTTGCTATTCCCTGATCCGGGCCGCTCGAATGCCGCCTCGCTGCAGTCCATGAATTGCAGTTTCCAGTCGGTGATCTGTTGAGCGTGAACCTCATACTTGGCCGCCAATTCCTGGATCGTATTACGCTCCTTGAGCGCTTCCA
>JAFDYE010000691.1 GCA_018267585.1 Bacteroidota bacterium | reverse complement strand
GTTAAAATTATTCGAAGCCTGTCTCTGTCTACAATCCCCTGACCACTCTTTCCAGCCTTTCCTTTATTTCGACCGCGACCTCCCGCAGGGCGTCATTATTTATTGTTACCATGGTCGCGAGCGGATTGATGGCAGCGACCTCTACCCTGCCCTGTTCTTTCTCCTGCACGATCACATTACACGGGAGCATTGTGCCGATCTTGTCTTCGGCCAGCAACGCCTTGAAGGCAAAGGGAGGGTTGCACGCCCCCAGGATCCTGTAGTTGCGAAAGTCCTTGTCTAGCTTTTTCTTCAAGGTCGCCTTTATATCGATATCGGTCAGTACGCCAAATCCTTCTTCGGACAGGGCTTCGGTAACCGTTGTTACGGCGTCTTCGAAACCCATCATCAGCTCTTTACTAAAATAGTACTGCATATCAATTCTTTATTTTATCAGAAAAAAGCGTGGTCCCCCACCATCTCGCTGAGGGCTATCCCCCACTGCGGTATACGTCCGCCCAGCGTATAATACATCTTTTTAAAACCCATTTTCAACAGGTAGGGCGTGGCGCCCATCTCCAGGTGGCTTTCGTGACCTCCCCACCATTCGTTGGTCCGCATATAAAAACCCATCGTACCGCCCATATCGCCCATACAGAGGATCTCAAACTCCAGCGGCTTTACTTCCCCCGGGAAGGCGCCGAGTTCGGCTGCAAGGGTCTGCGACAGGACGACGGCCTCCATATGTCCGAGCGAACCGATTTTCGGCACCGTGATGGACGCGGCATCGCCCACGGCAAAAATGTTCTTATAGACGGGATTGCGCATATACAGGTCAGTAACCACAAAGCCCCGGTCGTCCGTAAAAGGCATGCCCTTCAGGAAAGAATGCGCCTGCCAGTCGGGGAATACGATCGCGATCTCCGCCTCCTGGCTGCTGCCGTCGTTGAATTCGATACCACCTTCGTGTACCCGTCCTATCCCTCCCGTATCCGCCTTGTAGTTATACCCCATCTTTTTCATCATGGGCAGCAGCTGGTTCAGTATCGTCTCGCCGGCATCCTCCGCGATCACTTTGGCAGGGGTCGACAAATAGACCGACGACGCCCCGCCCTTCCCCTTTTTTTCAAGCCAGTGCGCGATCGAGAACGAGAGCTCGACAGGAGGACCTTCGCAGGCTGCCAGCGCGACCGGAAGGCCCGGCGGCAGGTGCGTGCTGGCGCCCTGGTGAAAAACGTCGGACGAAATGACGATAGGACCGCCCTTATAGCTATTGTGCAAATAGGCTCTGAGCCGGTTGCCGAGAAAAGCATCGGTGACGCTATGCCCGTGCTCGCCAAAACCATCGATGGCATCATATGCCAGCCGGTTACCAAGGGCGATGACCAGATAGTCGTAGCGAATGGTCCGGACGGGATGCCCTTCGCGTTCGTTCGGCCTGTAGGTAACGCGATTGGAATCCGCGTCGATGGACAGAACGTCCGCCTGTATAAAGTTGCTCCCGTCGTGCTCCAGGAATGTCATGAACTTATACTGCAGGTCGATAGCCGGGTTCACGTCAGCAAGCACCTGCAGCGGGATATTGGGCACAAAACTGAGCAGCGACTTCCTGTCGATGATCGTAATATCGGCTTTCTCTTTTACGAGGGCGTGGATATACCTCGCGGTCGTGAGCCCTGCGAAATTGCAGCCCAGGATAAGAATATGTGGCCTTGGCATACCCGATAAATTTGCACCAAAGCTCACCGCAATCCCGGGAAGGAACAATGACTTCCGTCATCCGGCGTGCTGACTCCTGCAGCGACTCTCCCTTTATCTCACTGAAGCCTCCTGAGCAGCTCCTCCATGGTGAAAAAAAGTTCAAGCCTCGACTGGTCCCAGTGTTGCCTGGCCACGGTCTGGGCCATGGTCCCCCTTTCAAAATCCCAGAATCTCGCCTGCACTGACGAACAGTGGACCGTCCACTCGTGGTTGCCGTTGTCCGTGACATACCTCCTTTCGCCGCAGACCGGACAATGGTATTCCTTTCTGTCCAGCAGCGTTTCAATATACTCGTTGGTCATAACCGGTACTATAGGTGAGCACCCCGTCGCAGGCATGGGTCGCCGCCCGCCTGTCCCATTTCCCGTGAAGGTAACAGGTTACCCGGCAAGGCAGCCGGCGGGGGTGCTCGATCAATTAATGAATTTTGTCGCAGAGATTTCCGTTAGACGATATACAGGGAGAAGGGTGGGCCCCTCGTTG
>JAFDYE010000690.1 GCA_018267585.1 Bacteroidota bacterium | reverse complement strand
CTTTTTCCTCTGCTCGGGCTCGTCGCGCCGGAAATACTGAAAAAGATAAAATCCTTCGGCAACAACGTCGGCGTGATCGTATTGAATGAGCTGATCGGCTTTTCACAGAGACAGTTCACTATGACGATAAGCAAGTTGCCGGACGGCACAATGGTCGTCTCCATCGACGATATTTCGGAGAAGCAGCAGGCAATGCTCGAGCGGTCGGTTATGCAGGGGAGATTTGAGATCGCCTCCGACGTGCTCCATGATATTGGCAATGCTATTGTGGGTATCGGGTCCAATTTGACCAGGATGCGTCGTTCGCTGGATCAGCACAATAACGACAACCTGGCAAAGCTGGCGGGCTTCTTTTCCGTACAACAGGCGCTCATCGCCGGCGCGCTGGGAGACGTAAAGGCCGCAGCCGTAGTGAATATGCTCAACAGCATGGTCGAGACACAAAAGGCCCAGCGGGACGAGATCATCCAGTCTATATCGGAACAGACCAATATTATCGCCCACGTACAGGATATCCTCCATATCCAGCGGCAGTATGTCAATGGTCAGTCGGCGCAGGACCGGAGGCAGATCAACCTGCGCGGCGTCATCGAGGACTGTCTTTCCATGCAGCACGCTTCTATGGAGAAAAGAGGCATCTCAGTTACAACAGACGTCCCGGACCAGGTGCCATCCATCATAGGGGACCGCACGAGACTCATGCAGGTCATTCTCAATATCCTGAAGAACAGCATGGAGGCTATCGACATGACCGGTACGGAGAAAGACATTTCGGTCCGGCTGATCGTAGCAGACGGCTTGCTGACCCTTCAGATCAGGGACAATGGCTGTGGCTTCGACGAGGCCACCGGCCAGCGGATCTTCGACCGGGGGTTCACCACGAAGTCGTCCGGCACGGGGCTCGGACTGCACAACTGCCGCTCGATCATCCAGAGTCACTCCGGAGAAATTTCGATCTCCAGCGGGGGCCGCGGCAAGGGCTCGTTAACTACCATCAGTTTTAAAT
>JAFDYE010000068.1 GCA_018267585.1 Bacteroidota bacterium | reverse complement strand
GTTGCCACAACGGAGTCGGCGTTGGCGGCGGCATCTTCCAAAAATTCGGATTGGTAACGGATTACCGTACGCTTACCCACAGTCAAATGAATGACGAGGGTAGAAAGCAAGTAACACATAATGAGCAGGACAAAGATGTATTTAAGGTACCTCAATTGCGTAACGTGGCGGGAACCTACCCCTATTTTCATGATGGAAGTATAGCAAGCCTGGATACCGCAGTAAGGATAATGGGTAAAGCTCAGTTAAACAAGAACTTGACCGATATTCAGATCAAGCAGATAGTTGCCTTTTTGAATTCATTGTCGGGCCAGATCGATCCTGCAAATAAGGTCTTTCCAGCAGAGCTAACAAAAAAATAGGGATACAATTATGAGCGTTTCCTGGGACACAGCCACTGCTTTCGTCAGCCGGCTGACATCTTGTTGCCGCCTGATCTTCTCCATCGATGATGGCTGCTCAAAAAAAAATCCTACCTTCGTGCCCGTGAATAAGGCGATCGCCATATTGTTGATGTCTATCTACCTCTTCGGCACGACAGAGGCTTACCAGGCCCTCAAGTTGCCTTTGCTTGTGCAGCATTACATCAAACATAAAAACGAGAACCCCCGTCTGACCCTGCTCGGCTTCCTGAAAATTCACTATTCCGACAAATCGGTCGTCGATGCCGACTACCAGCAGGACCAGCGGCTGCCCTTCAAAACACAGGAGAATACCAGCCTTTTCTCCGCCGTAAATGATATCCCGCAGCCAATGGTCATCACTGTGGAGAGCCCATTGTCAGCCCCGCCAGACTACTTCCTGCTGGATACCCGCGTCGATTTTTCTACTTTCCCCCACTCCATCTTTCAGCCTCCCCGGGCCTGATTCTTTAATCCATTTTCATTAGCCGGCCATTATTCTGGTGAGGGCGGCATTGCGTTTATGCGCGATTATGCACCTGTGGGCAGATGCCTTGTGCAGGGCATGCACCGCTGATGCGGTTAGGTGCCTCTTCCCGCCGACGCTTGCCCTGACCCAACGGCCGATTCGATCACCTTTATAGTATTGTATTACCCATGCTAAACACTGTCATTAACTTTTCCGTGAGGAACAAGCTCATCGTCGGCATCTTCGTCCTGTTACTCATCGGCTGGGGTGCCTATTCGGTGACCAGGCTACCTATCGATGCCGTACCCGATATCACCAATAACCAGGTCCTCGTCATCACCAGCTCTCCCAGCCTCGGCGCGCCGGATGTGGAACGCTTCATTACCGTTCCGGTAGAGCAGGCCACCCGCAATGTTCCGGGTATTGTAGAACAACGAAGCTTTTCCCGTTTCGGCCTTAGCCTGGTCACCATCGTTTTTAACGACGCCACCGATGTCTACTGGGCCCGGCAGCAGGTCAGCGAACGGCTGGCTCAGGCGCGGCAACAGATACCGGCCGGCATGGGCGATCCCCAATTGGGGCCTGTGACCACCGGACTGGGCGAGATCTTTCAATATGCCGTTCGGCCCAAGCCGGGTTATGAAGGCAAGTATGACCTCAATGCCCTGCGGGATATCCAGGACTGGATCATCCGCCGGCAATTGCTCGGTACCGAAGGCGTTGCGGACGTAAGCAGCTTCGGCGGGAAAGTCCGCCAATATGAGGTATCCGTCAACCCTGAACGGCTCAAGAGCTTCCAGCTCGCTATTGCCGAAGTTTATAAAAGCCTCCAGGCCAACAACAAGAACGCCGGAGGCGCCTATATCGAGAAGGGTCCCAATGTCCTGTTCATCCGCACGGAAGGGCTGGCCGGAACCCT
>JAFDYE010000689.1 GCA_018267585.1 Bacteroidota bacterium | reverse complement strand
GGTGAAGCCGATCTTTTTCAAGGCGGCCAGGTTGAAGAGGACGGATTGCGAGTCGACGAGACCGGGATAGAAGTTGCGGCCTTTGAGCAGGTGGAGGCCATAGGCGCTGAGGAAGTCGTGGTCGATACCGATGACCCGGTATTGTTCGCCTTTGTCGCTGCCGACGAGCCTGATGCCGCCGGCATTCCATCCAACTTTCTGGCCCGGTACTTCGGTGGAAGCTGTCATCTGCTGTACACCCGGAAGGCGAAGGGCCTCTGTCTTGAACCCAGTGAATTTATTGTCGTATGTAGAGTCGGTAACGCGTGGGCCGGAAAGGACGAGTGTCTGGTCGATGCGGACGCCGAGGTCCTGGTTTTGCATGAAGTGGAGCTGTCTGTATACGGCAAAGGTTCCTACCATCAGGATGACGGAAGCCATGAACTGGATGATCACCAGTGATTGGCGGAGGAGGGCGCCGTGGCCTGTTTTGGCCAGCCTCCCTTTCAATACGGAGATGGGGGAGAAGGAAGACAGCACGAAAGCCGGGTAGAGACCGGACAGGAAGGTGCCGGTTATGAAAAGTGCGGACAGCGCGACCCAGAAGCCGGGGTCCCTGAACAGGGAGAAGTGCAGCTCTTGTCCGGTCAGCAAATTGAACAAGGGGAGGCATAGGAGTATGAGGGCGAATGCCAGGAGGACGGCGATCCCATTGATCAGCAGGGATTCGAAGAGGAACTGGCCGACCAGCTGTCGGCGAAGCGAGCCGAGGACCTTTCGGACGCCAACTTCCCTGGCCCGGTCGACCGAGCGGGCCGTGGCGAGGTTGACATAGTTGATCCAGGCGATGACGATGATGAACACGGCGATGATCAGGAGGAAGTAGACGGTCTTGCCGTCTCCGTTGGCCTCGGTCTCGAACATATAGTGCGAGTAGAGGTGAATGCTGGGCAACGGCTGAAGGTGAAAGACCATGTCTGCGTGGTCCTTTCGCATATCGGGTCCCCATTTGTTTTCGACGAGGCTGTTGACTTTCTTTTCGAGGACGGCGGGGTTGGTGCCGGGCCGGACGAGAATATAAGTCAGGAAGGCGTCCCAGTTCTTCTGTGTTTCGACGTCCGGGCCCCTCCATTTTACCAGGGTAGCCCAGGAGATGAGGATGTCGAATTTGAGGTGGGTGTTGGGGGGAGGGTCTTTTACGACGGCATTGATCTTGAAATTGTCCCGTCGGTTCATGCTGATCATCTTGCCGATAGCGTCTTCGCTGCTGCCGAAGTATCTACGGGCGGTGGATTCTGTAATGACCGCTGTAAAGACGTCACTGAGCGCGCCTGAAGCAGAGCCGGCGAGTGCCTGGTAGGAGAACATGGGAAGGAAGGCGTCGTTGCAGAAATACATTTTCTGTTCCCTGAACTCGTGGTCCTTATAGGACATGACTGCATTGAGTCCTGCGAGCCGGGCGAAGGATCCTACTTCCGGGAGGGCGTCTTTAACGAGGGGGCCGATGCCGGTGCAGCCGGCGGCCCATTGCGTGCTGAGCTTGCCGTTGTCGTAGCGGTCGAGCTGCAGTCGGTAGATGCGGTCGGAGTTGGCTTCGAACCGGTCGTAGCTTAGCTGGTAGCGGGCGTATTGTACGATCAGCAGACTGGCGGCGATGCCGAGGGCGAGGCCGAAGATATTTATAAAGGAGAAGACCTTGTGCTTGAAAAGGTTTCTCAGGGCGACAATCAGGTAGTTGGCGATCATATGATGAGGTTATTCTGATCGAAGACTTTTGACCGGGTTGGCCAGTGCTGCGCGGATGGCCTGGAAGCTGATGGTGATCAGTGCGACCACGGCGGCCAGGATGCCCGCCAGCAGGAATACCCACCACTGGATGGAGATACGGTAGGCAAAATCACCGAGCCAGCTGTGCATCGTATACCATGCGACGGGGAAGGCGATGAGGGCGGCGATGGCCACGAGCTTAAGGAAATCCCGGGAGAGCAGGCTTACGATGCTGCCGGTGCTGGCGCCGAGCACTTTTCGCACGCCGATCTCCTTCACGCGCTGGGAGATGGAGAAGGCGGATAGGCCGAGAAGTCCGAGGCAGGCGATAAAGATGGCGATGCCGGCAAAGCAGGTAAAGAGGCTGCCTTGTTTTTGTTCGGAGCGGTACAGCTGGTCGAATTTATCGTCGAGGAAGCTGTATTCGAAGGGCACTTCGGGCAGGTAGCTTTTCCATGTCTTTTCGAGGGCTGCGAGCGCGCCGGGGACATCGTTGCCCGAAAGCCGGATGGAAATATTATTGAAAGAGTTGCCGGCGTCGTGCGAGTTGGGCATGGTCAGGATCAGGGGGACGATCTGCTGGTGCATGGACTCGAAATTGAAGTCGCCCATGATGCCGATGACCTTTCCTTTTGCGCCGCCATAGCCAAAATTCCTTCCTACCAGCTTGGCGGGGTCATTTATCCCGAGCGCTTTGGCGGCAGCAATGTTGAGCAGGAAGTTGGTGCTGTCGGTCGCATAGTCGCGGGAGTAGTCCCTGCCTGCGACGATGGGGATATGATAAGTCGCGACGAAGTCGTGGTCGACGGACACAAATTTTATGTCTGCGGTGACGGGTCTGAGGGAGTCGCCGCTCTCTGTGGAGGCCCCGCTTTCATCCAGGAGCCGGCCGCTGGGGATGCGGGAGGAGCGGGAGACCTCGAGTATCCTGGGGTCGTGAGTCAGCCTGGTGCGGAAGGACTCGTAGCTCTTGTCGAGTCCATTATTGTAGCTCATGACCAGGACGTGGTCCTTGCTGAAGCCGAGGGAGGCGGTCTCCATGTAGTGGAGTTGCTGGAAGACGATGGCTGTGCTGATCAGCAGTATGATCGAAACGGCGAACTGCACCACTACGAGCGCTTTTCGGAAGCTGATGCTGCTGCCGCCGGCTTTGAACAGTCCTTTCAGCACCTGCTGGGGCTGGAAGGAAGACAGGAACAGGGCGGGGTACATTCCGGAAAGCAGGCCCACTACCAGGGGTGTGAGGACCACGGCGATCAGCACGGCTGGTTGCAGCAGGCTTTTTATCGAGAGCTGAAGACCGGTGATATCGTTGATCCAGGGCAGGGAGAGCCAGGTAAGGGCGGCCGCCAGCAGGACGGAAATATAGGAAACCAGGACGGACTCACTCAAGAACTGGAAGACGATCTCCTGGCGCTGTGCGCCGGACACCTTCCGGATGCCGATCTCCTTGGCGCGGAGCGTTGATCTTGCCGTGGAGAGGTTCATATAGTTGATGCAGGCGATCAATAGTATAAAGAGCGCGATGGCGCCGAAGATGTAGACCCTTGTGATATCGCCGTTGTCTTCCAATTCTTCGTCGAGGTGCGAGCGGAGGTGTATGTCGGTGAGCTTTTGCAGGTAGAGGCGGGTTCCCGCAGAGACTTTGGCGGTGGGGTCTTTCTGATTGGGCGGCATGTGGCGGTCGAGAAAGGCGGGGAATTGGGCTTCCATGTTGTGGACGGGGTAGTTCTCCGGCAGCAGCACGTAGGTAAAGAAGGCGTTGTTGCTGAAACTGTTCGCCAGATTCTTCGCCCCATAGATGGTCGAATCGTTGAGGGTCGCGAAGGACAGCAGGATCTCGGGATGGAAATGGGAATTGGAGGGCAGGGGGTCGAAGATGCCTGTGACCTTAAAGTTGGCCTGGTTGTTCAGGCGGACGACCTTGTTGATGGGGTCGGCGTCGCCGAAGTATCTCCGGGCGACGGCTCGGGTCATAACGATCGAGAAGGGATCTGCGAGCGCATTGCGGCGGTCGCCTTCGATGAGGTTGACGTCGAAGACACCGAAGAGGTTGTTGTCGGCGAAATAGAGGTTTTTCTCGTTGAATATCTTGTCTTCGTAGCGCACGGGGCTGGTACCGTTTGGCAGCACCCGGGTCATTTTCTGAATATCGGGGAAGTCGTTCAGCAGCAGGGGGCCGAAGGCGGGTGCAATGGCTCCGAGGCGGAGGGAAACGATGCCTTCCTTGTTGTTCCAGCTGCGGGTGACGCGCCAGATGCGGCTGGCCTGCCTGTTGTATCTATCGTAGCTGGTCTCATGCAGGATATAGGTGAGGATCAGCAGACAGCAGGTGAGCCCCACGGTGAGCCCGAAGATGTTGATGAACGAGATGAACTTGTATTTGGCGAGGTTACGGAAAGTGATCTTGAGATAGTTTTTAAACATGGCAGATTTGTTAGGTCATTGCTGACCAGTTAAGAAATAGAGCAATATATCACGTCCGTAACCGGCTTGTTTAGATCAGAATATTCTCCGTCACGGTCTGGCCGTCCAGCATCCTGATGATGCGGTGGCTGTAGCGGGAGTCGTGTTCGGAGTGGGTTACCATGATGATCGTGGTGCCCTGTTCGTTGAGGTCGGTCAGGAGCTGCATCACCTCGTTGCCGTTGGAGGAGTCGAGGTTACCGGTCGGTTCGTCCGCAAGGATGAGCTTGGGGTTATTTACTACGGCGCGGGCAACGGCGACGCGCTGTTGCTGACCACCGGAGAGCTGCTGGGGGTAGTGGTTGCGGCGGTGCATGATCTGCATCTTGTCCAGGACGACCTCCACCCGCTGTTTTCTTTCGGGGCCTTTTACGCCGAGATAGATGAGGGGGAGCTCTACGTTCTCGAACACTGTCAGTTCGTCGATCAGGTTGAAGCTCTGGAAAACGAAACCGATATTCCGTTTGCGCAGGTCGGCCCGTTTGCGTTCGTTGAAGTGGGCTACTTCCGTGCCATTGAACAGGAAGCTGCCGCCATCGGGATCGTCCAGCAGGCCGAGGATATTAAGCAGGGTGGATTTGCCGCATCCGGAGGGACCCATGACGGATACGAACTCGCCTTCTTTTACCTCGAAGCTCAGCTTGTTGAGCGCGATAGTCTCCACTTCTTCGGTACGGTAGACCTTTTGGAGTTCACTGATCTTGATCATATTAAAATCTGTTTAGGTGAGTTAACTTTTTTGTTTATATAGATAAGAGTCTGAGAATTGGTAAAGATGTTGCAATCGGTGTGACCGAAACCTTCACTTTTACCTTTTTTACAGAGTCTCCTGCCGCCTTTGGGCAGCAATACCTTGCGCGCTCGTTGGACGAGGCGACGGTGCTCAGGCAGAGCAGGAGCAGCAGTGTGTAGAAGATCTTCGATCGCATGATTGTTAGTTTTTTTTATGGACGACGGCCGGAGGCCGGATGTTACAGATCCAAGGTTACTTTTTCAAAACCAATTCCTGAATATTGCCATATGTTTCGTAACTGGAAGTTATGACCTTATCGCCGGGTTTCAAACCGGATACGACCTCAAAGTAATCCGAGTTCTGACGGTTCAGCTGGATATCAACGCGATAGGCCATCTTGCCGTCTTCGCTGACCTTGAAGATCCAATTGCCGCCTGTCTGCTGGAAGAATCCGCCTTTGGGTACGAGGATGGCGGTAGTCTCGTCGCTGAGCGCAAGGGTAATCTGGAGCGTCTGCCCTTTACGGATACCTTTGGGGACCTTTCCGACAAAGTTCATGTCCACCATGAAGCGGCCGTTGGTGACCTGGGTGTAGACTTTGACGATCTTCAGCTTGTAGGTCGTATCGTTGAAGCTGAAGGTCCCGGTCTGGCCTGTGAAGACGCGGTTGATATAGTGTTCGTCGACGTCGGAGAGCCGGACCTTGAAGCCGTCGAGGACGTCGAGCTGGCCGAGGTTATAGCCCTGGGTCTTCTGCTGGCCAACTTCGGCGTCGAGGGCGGTGAGCTGGCCGTCCACGGGCGCTCTGAGGACGAGGTCGTTGACCCTTTTCTTCAGGAGGGCCAGGGTATTCTGGGCGCCGGCCAGCGATTGCTTATCCTGTTCTTCCTGCTGCTGGCGGGAGATGGTATCCTGTTTGAGGATCTCCTGGGTCAGGTTCTTCTTCTGCAACAGGTAGTTGTAGTTGTTCTGGGCGGTCTGCCATTCCTGGGAGCCGATGACCTTCTGGGCGTAGAGCTTTTTGTCCAGGTTGTAGATCCTTTCGGCCTCATTGTACTGGCTCTGGACGTCGGCCATGTTGTTCAATTTGCTGACGGTATTTTGCTGGGCGGTCACTTTGGACAGCTGCATCTGGGCCAGCATGGTCGAGACGGTGGTGGTGTTGTTGGCCAGGGTCATTTCGAGCTCGGTATTGGTCAGCTTGAGGATCGGGTCTCCTTTTTTGAGGATGGCTCCGTCCTCTACATATTTCTCTTCTACTCTTCCGCCATCAGGGGTAACGAGGTAGATGGTGGTCAGGGGGAGTACGGTCCCGTTCTCGGGTATGGATTCCTGGAAGGGGGCCTTTATGACCTCGCTTACGGTGATGCGTTCCAGGGGAACATTCAACTTCGATTTTCCAGAGGTGAAATAAAAGCTTCCGGCTATCAGCACTACCAGTGCTGCGATACCGCCGATGGTCATGATCCTTTTGGTGGTCCAGGTTTTCTTTTTTCGTATAATGTCTACCATAATCGATGCAAAAATTTGATTTACTTACCGATAGGCCGGGCAAACCGGCTTTTTTTTAAAAAAACCACCCAGTATAAAGATACCAGGAGGTATACACATGAGAAAATTCCAATCGGTAGTCTATCAAACACATGCCAGAAAGCAACCCAGATGATT
The DNA here is from genome assembly GCA_018267585.1 of Bacteroidota bacterium. Lineage (GTDB taxonomy): Bacteria > Bacteroidota > Bacteroidia > Chitinophagales > Chitinophagaceae > Puia. The sequence goes on along the minus strand of JAFDYE010000689.1, from coordinate 21,710 downwards.
TACAGTCGGTTAGGAGCCGTCCGGCCTTGTTATAGTTCATTTTTGATACAAAAACTGTCCGGTTTTGATACAGTCACCCTTTTCGGTACTTTTATATAAAAAATTAATTGCCATACATTTACATTTAAGGTATACTTGTAGATGACGGATGTTGCACGGATGGGTGAAAAAATCTACCGTCCATAAAACGCGAAAAAAGTTATGAATCTGAAAAATGCTTCCATATTAGCTGTCGATGATGATCCGGATGTGCTGACTGCGGTGAGACTTTTGCTGAAGACCGAGGCGGCGGATGTGGTGACGGAGAAGAATCCGGAGAACCTGCGTTCGATACTTTCCAAGCGGAGTTTTGACCTGATCCTGCTGGATATGAATTTCAACAGCAGCATAAATACGGGAAATGAGGGGTTGTTCTGGCTGCGTAAGATCAAGGAGTTTGGCTCGAATGCGGCGGTCATCATGATCACGGCCTATGGCGATATCGATCTGGCGGTGCGGTCCCTGAAAGAGGGGGCGGCCGATTTTGTGGTAAAGCCCTGGCATAACGAGCGGCTTATCACGACCATCAAGGAAGCGTTGAAGAAGAACGATCCCAAGCGCAGCGGGGCGGGTAAGGACGAGCCTTCGGACTCGGTCATCGGGTCTGAGCTGCTGGGCGAGTCCGAGGTGATGCGGGACATTTTCTTTAAGGTGGAGAAGATCGCGCCGACGGACGCGAATATCCTGATCCTGGGAGAGAACGGGACGGGGAAGGACCTTATCGCAAAGGCGATCCACCAGCATTCCCTCAGGGCTGAAAAGCCTTATATAAAAGTGGATGTGGGGGCGTTGACGGAGACGCTGTTCGAGAGCGAGCTTTTCGGGCACAAGAAGGGGGCGTTCACGGATGCGCGGGAGGACAGGATCGGGCGTTTTGAGTCGGGCAGCGGGGGGACGCTGTTTCTGGATGAGATCGGGAACATCTCCTTGCACCAGCAGGCCAAGCTGCTGTCGGTGCTGCAGAACCGGCAGGTGACCCGGCTGGGGTCGAATCAGCCGGTACCGATCGATATCCGGCTGATCTGCGCCACGAATGTGCCGCTGAGTGAGCTGGCCAATGAGAGTAAGTTCCGGAAAGACCTGATCTACCGGATCAACACCGTCGAGATCATGGTCCCGCCGTTGCGCAAACGGGAGGACGATATTATCTTGCTGGCGCGGCATTTTGACCGGATCTATACCAACAAGTATATGAAGCCGCAGCATGATTTTGATCCGAAGGCCATCGAGAAGCTCAAGTCTTATCATTATCCCGGGAATGTCCGGGAGCTTCAGTATACCATCGAGCGGGCGGTCATTATGGCGGAGGGCGACGTGTTGCAGGCGAAGGACCTGATCTTCTCCCCGATAGAGACGGTGGCGCCGCAGATGGACGAGCCGCAGGAGCTGAAGCTGAGCACGATCGAGAAGAACGCCATCCTCAAGGTCATCGAGAAACACAACGGAAATATCTCCAAGGCGGCGAAGGAGCTGGGGCTTACCCGGACGGCGCTTTACCGGAGGCTAAGTAAATACGATATTTGAGGTGGTAATCGGGCGGAGCCCGTTCTTAATTCGACAATATGGTCTTCAAAAGATACCAGGAGCGCATCCTGATACGGGTGTTATTCATGTTCCTCACGTTGTCCTGCGCCTCATTTCTGCTGGTGAAGGGAAGGTATGGGATCGAGCTGATCGTCCTGATCCTTTTGATCATCTTTCAGCTGGTGGATTTTTACAATTTCCATCGCAAGGCGCAGCAGGAGGTAGAGCAGTTCGTGGAGTCGATCCACTACCGGGACTTCTCGCGGTATTTCGATGTGAAGGAGGCGCCCCTGGAGCTGCAGTCGCTGCGGCAGGGTTTCAACGAGATCAACAGCACGTTCAAGCTGATCAGCCGGGAGAGGGAGACGCAATTCCAGTATCTGCAGAAGATACTGGAGCTGGTGAATACGGGGATACTCAGCTATGAGCACAAGAGCGGGGACATCGGATGGATGAACGAGTCGTTCAAGAATATGCTGGGGGTACCTTACCTGAAGACGATCGCCTCGCTGGAGCGTCGGGATGCTGCGCTTTACCAGGAGATACTCAATCTCCGGCCGGGGGAGAACAAGATCGTGTCGCTGACAAAGGACAAGACGGTCTTTAAGACGTTGATGGCTGCGACGGCCTTTCAGACGGACGGGAGGGTATACAAGCTGATCGCCTTCCAGGATGTGAATGAGGCGTTGGATGAGACCGAGGCGAAGGCCTGGCAGAAGCTGCTCAGCGTGATGACCCATGAGATCATGAACTCGGTCGCGCCAATCTCCTCTCTTGCGGAGACGATGCTGCACCGGTTGCAGGAGTCGGCCCGTCTGCTGGAGGGTCAGCCGGGTGCGCTGGAGGATCTCGAGCTGGGGATAGGAACGATCAGGCGGCGGAGCGAGGGGCTGCTGAAGTTTGCGGAGACCTACCGGAGCCTGAATAAGATCACCACGCTGAATCTCAAGCGGGTCTATGCCCGTGATTTGTTCGAGACGCTGCACATACTGATGGAGCCGACGCTGGAGCAGAAGAAGATCGAGATGGATATCCTGCTTACGGACACCGACCTGATGCTGGACGTGGATACTAATTTGATCGAGCAGGTGCTGATCAACCTGGTGGTGAATGCCATCGATGCGGTGAAAGGGAGCGCGGAGCCGATGATCACGTTGTCGGCGTATACCGGGGGAAACAACCGTCCGATCATCAAAGTCGGGGACAATGGGATGGGGATGTCACCGGAGGTGATGGACAATATCTTCATACCTTTTTTTAGTACGAAGAAGACGGGTTCCGGGATTGGGTTGAGCTTATGCAAACAAATTATGTTATTGCACAGGGGCAATATACAGGTACAGTCTATTGAAGGGGTAGGAAGCTCTTTCTTACTGCATTTTTAGGATTCTCCTATCCATTTTTTAAAGGAGGCGGAGTTCTCCTGGCTGATGATTATCTCTTCGTTGACGGGGAGGGTGAGTTCGACGCTGATCTTGGAGCGTTCGAGGGGTTTGAAGCGTTTGACGTAGTTGGCGTTGATGATATACTTGCGATTGGCGCGGTAGAAGATATTCTTGTCCAGCTGGTCTTCCAGGTCGCTGAGGTTGGTCGTTTCGGCCATATATTTCCTGTTCTCTTTGTCTACCAAAAAGATCAGCTTATGTTCGGTGAAGAAATAGCCGGCGTCTTCGATGCGGACTGTCTGGAACTCTACGCCTTTGCGGACGAGAATGCGGGACCGTTTGCGATCGTGGTGGTTGCTTCCGAGGTAGTCGGGCAGGGGATAGCTGTGGTTGCCGCCGGTGAAATGGCTTTGGAGGTTCTTGTATTTGCGGATGGCGTTCCTCAGCTTGTCCTGGCTGATGGGTTTGAGCAGGTAGTCGATGCTGCTGTATTCGAATGCCTGGGACAGGTATTTGTCGTAGGCGGTCGTAAAGATCACGGGGCAGGTGATCTTGCAGGCCTTGAATATGTTGAAGGAAAGTCCGTCTGAGAGTTGGATATCCATCAGGATGAGGTCGGGCTGAGGGTTTTTGGAGAGCCAGCGAACCGTCTCGTCTACGCTGTTACAACCTGCTACTACGTTGATGTTGTCGTCGATGGCCTGCAGCTCTTCTACCAGGTTCTCGGAAGCGGGGCGTTCATCTTCTACAATTAGCACTTTCATCTGGCGAAATTTATGATTCAAAAATAGAGACCATTGTCGAATTTTTAGTTACCGTTCGTATAGTTTTTCAGACTGTGCGGAGCCTCCAAACTAATGACGCAGACGAGCGGCAAATGTTGCATAATTTTCAACGACGGGGCAGGATTTTTCAACCATCGGTAGTAAAGACCCGAAAGACCCCGGATCCTTCACGAACGAGATGGACCGAGGAACGACGGTCAAGCGAAGTTCAGACGAAGGACAATAGTCAGCCATTTTGCCGGAGCCCCGTAATTTTTTTGAAGGGGGGGCCGCCACATTTAGAATCTTATAATCGGCAGTTTTACTGTGAAAGATTCAAAATTATTCTCGACGATGATGTTTCTTTTCGTCAGCAATTTGTAACGGTTATCCAAATTGCTAAGGCCGATCTTGGAGCCCGGCTGAGCTCCATTTCTCCGGTTGAGGTCGTTCTTTACGATGACGTAGTCGGAGTGGATGTAGACGTTGATGGCTAGTGGTTTTTTTTCGCTGAATTCGTTGTGCTTGATGGCATTTTCCACCAGGGCCTGCAGCGAGATCGGAGGGATCAGGTAGTTCTCGGCGGAAAGGTCGTTGATCTCGATGGTCATGCTGATGGCTTCGGCGAAGCGGATCTTGAGCAGATAGAAGTAATTGCTTATGAACTCTGTCTCTTCTCGGAGCAGGACGAGATCTCTTTCCTTGTTGCTGAGGATATACCGGTAGACGCGGGCGAGGGTGTCGTTGTACAGCCGGGCGCTTTTGGGGTCACGGGTGATAAGGAAGGAAAGGGTATTGAGGGAATTGAAGATGAAGTGGGGGTCGATCTGGTTCTTGAGGGCTTCGAGCTCGGCCTGGGCCTTGGCCACGTTCAGCTGTTCTACGCGGGATTCGGTATCTTCTTTCTCGCGGTAGAGGAAGATGATCTCGTAGATATTGGTGATAAAGCAGGCGGCGATCATGATGACGAGTACGGTTTTCAGGATGGATTCGCTGCCGGGGTAGGTTTCGTGTGAGCAATAACGCCAGAGGTTGAGGAGGACGGAGGAGATGAGGCCGGAGTAGACGATGTTTGCAAAGAAGAGGGAGACGATGATCTTGTAGTAGGTTTTTTTTGACCAGGGATAGCGGACGCGGATAAAATACATGAGCCGGACGTTGCCTTCCCACACGAGGAAGGCGACTGTAATAAAGAAGAGGTAGCAGGCGATGAGTTCTGTGGCGGAATAGAGGCGATTGCTGATAAGACCCGTGAGATTCGGTATAAGCAGACCCGCGGCGGGGATGCCTATTAGCTTGACCATTCTGTCATCCAAGACATGTTGACTATTCATAGCAGTTGTGAGCCAGGTGGGGGCCTGTGCGCATTCAATTTTTAGCGTTTGGGAAAAGGATCGTTCGTTGGTGTGTAGTAGACTGGAATAACGGCAAGTAATTCAATTGTGCTGTGATAGAAAAGTTAATTTATTGTAAAAGGGCGGAATCGAGGGAGCAGCGATGCAGCGTTTTGTTATGAGTGGTTTTGTTTGGGCTTTCCAACAAAGTGATTTCGTTCATATAGCTAATTGCGCCATTGAGCCTTGATATTTCCCGTTTAAGTCAGTTTATCTCAGGCTTGAGGGGTTTTATTTTTACCTTTCCGCCCAGCAAATTATTCCGAGGTTAAAAATATTTTTCTATTGGACAACTTCCTCGGACTTCGTTCAAAGTTGTCCTTAGAAGTTTTCTCATGTGACCCGCAGGTGGTTTCTACCACCTGCTTTTTTTTCTACAAAATTTTTGCAAGTGCGTTTGGTTGTTGGGGTAAGTGGGTAAAATCAAATAAAAATATAAAGTGAAAGGCCGCCTGGTAGGGCGGCCTTCTGCATTGCGGGGGCCGGCGAACCCGTTGCGCGGCCTGGCATAAGGGTTCCGGGGTCGAGGGCGTTCCCGGCGATGGCGCTGTCCGACATGGATTGCTTTCTCATAAACTGTAGTTTGGTCCGGGGATGTGCTGACAGCGCCTGAATATTTTTTATCTTCAGGCAAAACCAAATTCTAGTTTATGTCGAATGCTACTGGTGGGCTGTCCCGGACTTTGGGACCCTGGATGTTGTGGGGGCTGGGTGTCGGATACGTTATATCGGGGATGTATTTTGGCTGGAATCTGGGGCTGGAGAAGGGAGGAACTGCGGGTCTTGCGATGGCCACGGCGGGAGTCATCCTTCTCTATATTACTTTTACCTTCTCCTATACCGAGCTGGCCTGCGCCATTCCCCGGGCGGGCGGTGTCTTCGACTATGCGACGCGGGCGATCGGCCGGGATATGGGTTTTGTTGCGGGAGTAGCGCAGCTGCTGGAGTTCCTGTTTGCTCCGCCGGCGATAGCTGCGGCTATCGGGGCTTATTTTCATATTTTTCTGCCGGGGGTGCCGGTGAAGGTGATCGCCATGGTTGCGTTTATCGTCTTTACGGCGCTGAATATTTACGGGGTTAAGGCGGCTGCGGGTTTTGAGCTGGTCATCACTCTTTTCGCCGTGTTCGAGCTGTTGTTGTTCTCGGGCATCTGTCTCCCGCATTTTCAGTGGAAGAATATCCGGCAGGATGCGCTGCCCCATGGGTGGGAGGGGGTTTGGGCGGCGGTGCCTTTTGCCGTATGGTTCTTTCTGGGGATCGAGGGGGTGGCGAATGTGGCCGAGGAGGCGGTCCGGCCGCAGCGGAATGTGCTGATCGGATTTGGTTCGGCGCTGGTGACACTGATCGTGCTCTGCGTGCTGGTCTTTCTCTCGTCGATCGGGGTGGCCGGATGGCAGGCTATCGTCTATCCGGCGCCGGGAGCGCCTTCTTCCGACAGTCCGCTGCCGCTGGCTTTGTCAAAGATAACGGGTACGGGCGGCTGGACGTATCATCTATTGATCACGATCGGTCTGATGGGGCTGGTCGCTTCTTTTCACGGGATCATTCTTGCGGCGAGCCGGGCGACGCTGGAGTTTGGAAGGGCCCGTTATCTGCCGGCCGTTCTCGGGCGGGTACATGCCCGCCGGCATACGCCCGTCGCTGCACTCCTGGTCAATATGGTCGTCGGGGTCATTACTTTATTGGTGGGTGTTACCGAAGATATCATTACCATCTCGGTCATGGGTGCGCTGACCTTGTACGTATTGTCCATGGTATCGGTGCTGGCGCTGCGGAGGAAGGAGCCGGAACTGGAGCGGCCGTTCAGGGTACCTATGTATCCTGTCTTTCCAATTGTGGCGCTGGTCATTGGTTTTGTGTGCCTGGTGGCGATGGTCACGCTGAATATCAAATTATCGGGTATCTATTTTTTGCTTCTGGCGCTGAGCTATATTTTGTTTAGAATAAAAATCTTTTCGATGGAGAAACAGAACCTGGCGTGACTGCGGTTCAATGTTAAGGTTTCTGCATGGCCAACCGGCATTATTTGTCTATTGAGCTTTTTAATGTAGGTTTGGTTTTACTTTTTTTGTAAAATGAACCATCGATGCCAAACAAACAATCACTGCCTGAGCTGCTGGAAGGGCTGGCAGCTGCGAAAACAGATAAGGTCAAGCTGGCGATTACGGATATAGACGGGGTTTTGCGGGGGAAGATCATCAGCTTTGACAAATTCCGATCTATTGCTGAGAAGGGTTTTGGATTTTGTGACGTCGTGTTTGGCTGGGACGCGCAGGATCAGGCCTATGACAACGGCGTTTTTACGGGTTGGCATACGGGCTATCCGGACGCGGTTGCGGTGGTGGATATCGATACGTTGCGGCGGGTACCCTGGGAAGACGAACTGCCCTTCTTTCTCGCGGATCTTGGGGGATCGGGGGTGTGTCCGCGCAGTCTGCTGAAAAAGGTGATCGGGTCTGCGGCGGAGCTGGGGTATTCGGCCGTTTTTTCGCAGGAGTTCGAGTGGTTCAACTTCCGTGCGGGCCGTGAGGTGAGGACGTTCGAGGACCTGGAGCCGCTGTCGCAGGGCATGTTCGGCTATTCCATATTAAGGGCTTCGCAGAACAGCGATTACTTTCATGCTTTGTTCGATGGGCTCAGGCGGTTCGAGGTGCCCCTGGAGGGTTTGCATACCGAGACCGGACCGGGAGTTTATGAAGCGGCTATTGTCTATGCGGATGTACTGGAGGCGGCCGACAGGGCGGTCCTTTTCAAATCAGGCGTCAAAGAGATCGCTTCACATCGGGGTATTCTTGCGACCTTTATGGCCAAGATCAGCGAGGGCCTGCCGGGGTGCAGCGGGCATGTACACCAGAGTCTGTGGTCGGCCGACGGGAAGGTCAATTTATTTTATGATGGCGCTTCAGCGACGCGGATGAGTCCGTTGATGGAGAGCTATATTGCCGGGCAGCTGTATTGTCTTCCGCACGTGTTGCCGATGTACGCGCCGACCGTCAACAGCTACAAGCGGTTGGTCGAAGGGGCCTGGGCACCGACGACGCCGACCTGGGCGATCGACAACCGGACGACTGCGCTGCGGGCGCTGCCGGGAGGGGCTGCGTCCACGCGGCTGGAGACGAGGGTAGTGGGGTCCGATGCCAATCCCTATCTGGCGATGGCGGCCTGTCTGGCCACGGGTTTATACGGGGTTCGCAACAAGATGAAGCTGACCGTACCGCCGACGAAGGGTAGCGGGTATGCCGACAAAAGCCGGGGGATATTGCCGCGGAACCTTTGGGAAGCGACCTGGGCGATGAAGGAATCGGCGGTGGCGAAAGAGCTTTTCGGAGAAGGTTTTGTAGATCATTTCGTACGGACCCGGGAATGGGAATGGCGGCAGTTTGCGCAGGTGGTGACCAATTGGGAACTAAAAAGATATTTAGAGATCATATGACAGACTTCAGCGTAATCAGACAGTACAATTTTCCGACGACCATCCGGTTTGGCGCGGGTGTAGTGAACGAGCTTTCGGAACATCTGGCGGCCGTCGGGCTCGGTCGGCCGTTGCTGGTAACGGACCCGGTGGTGGCGGGATTGGATTTTTTCAGGGCGATAAGGAAGCGGCTGGAAGCGAGGGGGTGTTCGGTCGAGGTGTTTTCGGATATCCACAAGAACCCGGTAAAGTCGGATGTCCTGAAAGGTGGTGAGGTCTATGACGCCACGGGGCGGGACTGTATCATCGGAATTGGCGGTGGCGCGGCCATGGACGTGGCTCGCGCGATCGTTCTGCGGGTCCACCATCGCCGGGACCTGTTCGACTATGACGACCTTATAGGCGGAGACCAGTATGTGACGGAGGAGGTTCCCTATTTTATTACTGTGCCGACCACGAGCGGGACGGGCAGCGAGGTAGGGCGCAGCGCCATCATTTCAGAGGACGATACGCATCGCAAGCGGATATTGTTCTCGCCCAAGCTGCTGGCGAAGATCGTTTTTGCCGACCCGATGCTGACGATGGACCTGCCGCCTTTTGTCACGGCCGCGACGGGTATGGATGCGCTGACACATAATTTAGAGGCCTATATTGCGAAGATGTGGCATCCGATGTGCGAGGGGATCGCGCTCCAGGGGGTCGAGCTGATCAATGAGGTTATTGTCCGGGCGGTGACCAAGCCTGACCTGGAATCCCGCAGCAAAATGATGATCGCCTCGCTGATGGGCGCGGTCGCTTTTCAAAAGGGGCTGGGTGTCGTGCATTCGCTGGCGCACCCGATGTCTTCGCTGCTGGACACGCATCATGGTCTGGCCAATGCGGTGAACCTGCCTTATGGGATGCGGTTCAATATTGCCGGCTCGGAGGCAAAGTTCCGGAAGATCGCGCGGACGATGGAGCTGCAACAGGAGGATGGCGATGGGCTGGTCGCCCGGCTTTTCGAGCTGAACGAACAGCTGGGATTGCCGGTCCGGCTGCGCGATGTGGGGGTTTCGGAAGAGCACCTGGAGACGCTGGCCGATCTGGCGCTGGCGGATTTTTGTCATCCCAATAACCCTAAGCCGGTGAACAGGGAGGACTTTCTAAGTTTGTATAAAGAAGCATTATGAAGATCGGGTTGACCTATACGGGAACGCTGTGGAAGCATGAGAACTACGTCCGGTGGATCCGTAATGAGGACGCGGAAATTGAGGTGATCCGGCTGGATGCATCGCTCGGGAACCTGGCCGATGTGTCGGAATGTGCCGGGCTCGTGCTTTCTGGGGGTGTGGATATCGATCCGGAGCTGTATGACGGCCCGATGGACTACGTCAAGGCGCCTGCGGATGGTTTTCAGACCGAGCGGGACCTCTTCGAGCAGGCGGCACTGCAGCTGTCCTGGGAAATGGGGCTGCCGGTGCTGGGTGTCTGCCGGGGTCTGCAGCTGATCAACGTCAGCTGTGGCGGGACGCTGGTGCAGGACCTTGGGGAAGACAAAGACCTGGTACATGAGAATAGTATGGGGGTAGACAAGGAGCATCCGGTAGGCGTGGTCGCGGGGAGCCAGCTGGCGGGGATCGTAGGGTGTAGCGGAGGGATCGTCAATAGTGCGCATCACCAGGCTATCGACCGTCTCGGCGAAGGGTTGCGGGTCAACTGTCGTGCGGAGGATGGGACGATAGAGGGAGTTGAGTGGGAGATGCCTGCGGGGAAACCGTGGATGATGGCGGTGCAATGGCATCCGGAAAGGATGTATGTGAATAGGGTGGGGGATGAGCTATTGTACCGGCCGATCAGGGAGCGATTTATTAACGCGATAAAATCCAAATATGCAGATCATTAATCCGGCTACGGAACAGGTTATCGACGAGATAGTGGAGGATACGGAGGTGACCGTAAAAGAGAAATATGCGCTGGTCCGGAAAGGGCAGCGGGGCTGGGGGGCGAGGACGGTGGAGGAGCGGCTGGAGGTTATCGGGCGCTTTTTTGATTTGCTGGATGTGGAGAAGGAAGTATTGGCAGCGACGCTGACCGCGGAGACCGGCAAGCCGTTGCAGCAGTCGAATAATGAGCTGAATGGGGCGAGGGCGCGTACGCGCTGGCTGCTGGATCATTCCGGGCAATGGCTGAAGGATGAATGGGTGGTGACGGAGGGGGCTACGCGGGAGAAGATAAGCTATGAGCCGCTGGGTGTCATCGCCAACATTTCTGCCTGGAACTATCCCTATCTCGTGGGGGTGAATGTGTTCATCCCCGCGTTGATCGGTGGCAACGGGGTGCTGTACAAGCCGTCGGAGTACGCTACGTTGACGGGTATGCATATACAGCGACTTTTGCACAAGGCGGGCGTGCCTTCCGACGTCTTTCAGCTGGTGGCTGGCGGGGGGGCGGTGGGTGCCTTGTTGCTGGAGCTGCCGCTGGATGGTTATTTTTTCACCGGAAGCTACAGGACTGGCCGGCTGATCGCCGAAAAGGTGGCGTCGAAGCTGGTGCCGTGTCAGCTGGAGCTGGGAGGCAAGGATCCTCTCTATGTCATGGACGACGTGGAAGATATCGGCAAGGTAGCTGGTGCTGCGCTGGAGGGGGTGGTTTATAACAACGGGCAGAGCTGCTGTGCGGTCGAGCGGATATATGTGCAGGAGGGAGTGTACGATGATTTTGTAAAGGCGTATGAGGAGCAGGCCCGTAAGATGGTAGTTGGTGATCCGACGAAAGCGGGTACGGATATTGGTCCGCTGAGCCGGCCGGGTCAGTTGGAGTTCCTGCAGGATCAGATAGCCGATGCGGTAGGGAAGGGTGCGAGGCTTTTATATGGAGGCGGCCGCATCGGGGGCAAGGGCTATTTTATCGAGCCGGCGGTGCTGGTGGACGTGAATCATGGAATGAAGCTGATGATGGAGGAGTCATTTGGACCGGTGGTGGGTATCCAGAAGGTCAGGGATGATGCGGAGGCGGTGCAGCTGATGGGGGATACCGAGTATGGGCTGACGGCTGCCGTCTATTCCAAAAGCTATCAGCGGGCGGAGGAGGTAATGCGGCAGTTGAATACGGGTACGGTCTACTGGAATTGCTGTGACCGGGTGAGTGCGGGGCTGCCGTGGTCGGGGAGGAAGAATTCGGGTTTGGGGGTGACCTTGTCTTACCAGGGGATCAGGGCCTTTGTACAGCCCAAGGCTTATCATATACGGCCGTAGGCAGCGGTCGTTATACACGTCCTGTGTATATCTAATTGAAAGTTTGTAGCTATATGTTTCTTATTATTATGATATGGCCCGCCCAGTCGCGCCCGTCCCTGTGTTCGCGTGTGATCCTGCCCATTTCGCAGGAACCGCTGGAAGCGGTTCGTCAGAAGGACAGACATTAGCTGTTTGTGTGAATTGGGCTATTTTTTCGGTAGAGCCGAATTCACGCATATTTTTAATCCAGAAGTACTGTAGTTATGGTTAAATTTTACTATTGGTTTAGTAGGGGCAGGAATGTTATTATTTTGGTGGCCCTTTTTTGTGCGATGGGGGTGGTTGTGAAGGCGCAGACTTTGGGAACAAATATTATTGTGAACGGAGATGCGGAGTCGGCTCCCGTAGTTGGGAGCACGTGGGTGGATGGCGGGGCGGGGTCGACGAGTTTTGGGGATGCCAGCGGCACGGCTGGCGGTGCCTGGTATCTGACCAACAGCAGTTCGTATCCCTCTGCCGGGTCTCCGATGCAGGCCTTTCACGGGACGCAGTTCTTCAATGCGGGGATTAATTACGCGGCGGGAGATCAGCGGACACTGACGCAGAGGATCGATCTGCCTGGCAGCTTTACGAGCCAGGATCTCACCTATAGTTTTGACGGATATGTTGCGAGCAACGGGTTATTTAACGGTACCGAATACAATTTGGTAGATGTGAAGATAGAATACAGGAATACCGTGGATATTAACCAGTATGTGTTTGAGTATTCTCTTGTTCCTACTGCTGCGGGCCCAACCGGCTGGGTACATATTGCCGATACGCACGATATCCTGGCGACGGATGGGGTAACGTATATTCTCGTTACGCTGACGGCGGAACATGATAACTCCAGCAATACGATCGAGGCTTATTTTGACGATCTCAACCTGGTCGCAAATCCAAAGGTGCTGCCGGTGACGCTGGTCGACTTTCACGCGTTGCGGGAGGGGGATGGCACCGTGGTGCTGAATTGGGAGACGGCCCAGGAGCAGAACAGCCGGTTTACCGAGATACAGCGCAGCGGTGACGGGAAGGTATTTACGGCGATAGGTCAGGTCGCGGCGGCTGGTAACAGCTCGGCGCTTCTGAACTATACGTTTACCGATAAGGCGCCGATGGCAGGGAAGAACTATTATCGGTTAAGGATGGTAGATACAGACGGGGCATTCAAGTATAGTAAAATATTGCAGGTGGCGACGGGGGATGTGACGGATGCGATCGGGGTATACAGCAATCCTTTTCATGATCAGCTGGGAGTAAGGGTGTCTTCTGTGGCGTCTGAGCGGCTGGTATTGTCTTTATTCGACCAGACGGGTAGGCTTTGTCTGCGTCAAAATTACACGATGCAGAAGGGAGAGAACCTTGTCAATCTTTATCCGCAGGGACTGGCGGCGGGAGTCTATTTGCTGCAGGTCCGTGGGGAGAGGACGAGTCAAACGATAAGAGTATTGAAACAGTAGGATAGAGGATGGTGGAATAATCTATTGATGGGGAGTAGGAGAGGGCCCCCGCCGACAGGCGGGGGCTTGTAGTAAATAAAATAAAGAGAGGCCAATAGAAATTGGCCTCGCGTCACGACTTTGTGACCATTCAAAACTAAAAATATAGAAAAACTTAAATGTTTGGATTGAGCGCTAAAACCAGCGTTTTAGCAGGGTCCGGCGCATAATTGTCAAAATTACTGTTCTGATCGGATTTATCAAATCATTCGACATACTAATTGCGACGTTAATGTTAAAAAATGACGGTTTGCGTAGCTGTAGCGTAGAAAAGGGTGCAGGGAATGGTCCCGCAAACGTTTGCGCCAGATGTAATGGAGCAGACCCGGCGTCCGGGAGGAGTTAATGTGTTAAAAGAACGCTATGCTGCCTAGGGTTGTTTGTCCATTTGGGAGATGATCTTGTTGACCTCTGTTTCCGCGGTGCGGAGTCTGGCCTGGCACCAGGTGATGAGTTCGGAGGCCCTCCGGACCTTTTGTGCCAGGACGTCTACCGGGACGGATTCTGACTCTATCTCTTTTGCGATTGCTGCGAGCTCTCTATATGCTTCTTCATAGGTTAAAGTCTGTTCCATCGTAGTCTTTTTTTGCGGTTGCTGTAGCGGTGATCTCTTTATTGCCGAAGACGATCCCGAATCCTTTTCCGATGATGAGGTCGTCGGGGTTGCTCGTAATTTTGTTGTTGCTCCTGATGATGGCGAAGCCGCGCCGGAGCGTGTTCTCCGGTGAGGCTATTTTGACAATGGATACAAAATGGTCCAGGTATTTTTTCTGGCTTCTGCAATAGTTATTGCTATGGATCAGCAGGGATGTTTTTGCGGAGGTCAGCAGTTCCTGCTGCCGGGCGAGGATGGTACGGGATTTATTGATGATCGTGTTGTTGACCTTGATGAGGGCTTTGTTGTTGTCGGCGAACTGTTGCTGGGCCCTGATGATGATGTTCTGTCGAAGACGGTTGACCGAGTCTTCGAAGGACCGGTTCTGGTTGATTATGAATTCGGCGGCCTTGGTTGGTGTTTTGGTAGGGGTGTGGGCCATGAGGTCGGCGATGGTCTCGTTCTTCTGGTGGCCGATGCCGGTGATGACAGGAATCGGGAATTTTGCGATGGCCTTTCCTATCATATAGTCGTCGAAGATGAGGAAGTCGGTCTGTGCGCCGCCGCCGCGGATGATGACCACCGCGTCGTAACTGTTGCCGCTGTTGAAGACGTCGATGAGGCGGGAGAGGAATTGCCGGGTGTTGTTGCCGCCCTGCACTACGGTAAAATATTCGTCTATCTTGAATGTATAGCCGAAGGGGTTATTATCGAGGGTATGGTGGAAGTCCTGCCAGCCGGCGGAGGTTCGGGAGGCGATGACGGCGATGTGCCGGATCACCCGGGGGAGGGGCAGCTGTTTGTTCTTTGTGCCGTAACCGCCGGCGGCCGGCCAGATGAAATCGGGGTTCTCGCGGACGAGCCGGGCGAGGGTGGCCTGGCGTTGCTGTTCGAGCTGGCCCAGGGTAAAATTGCTGTCGATCCCGATCACGCTCAGCTGGAGGCCGAAGACGGGGTGGTATTCGACGGTGACGTTGACAAGAACGTTGATGTTGTTGGTAAACCGTTGGCCGGTGGCGCTTTCGAAGCTGGCGATGCTGGCTGAGCCTTTGCCCCAGGCCTTTGCCTGTATTTTGGCGATAAGGGCGTTGGATGTGGCGTCTTTTTCGACCAGGTCGAAGCTGTGGTAGTTCTTTTCCTGGCGGAAGGTGTGACTGGTGACGTCTGCGACAACCCAGAATGTGAGGCGCTGGAAGGCGTTGTTCAGCGTCTCCGCGATGTCGGTCGTGAGCTGGGAGAGTCGTATTGGCTGTATCAGAGTAAAAGTTTGTCCGGATTTGGTATAAAGTTAAGAAAGGCCTGGAAATTGGCTTTGTATTTCCTTTTGTCGAGCTTGTAGTAGAAGGCGCCTTTTTTGGAGTTGGCCTTATCCTTTTCTTTTTGTTTGATCAGCAGTTCGGTGGACAGGACCTTGCGGCTGAAGTTGCGGTTGTCGAAGGCGGTATCGTAGATGCCTTCGTAGAGGATCTGCAGCTGTGGTATGGTGAACCTGGACGGCAGGAGTTCGAACAGGATGGGGTGCAGGGCTGCTTTGTAGCGCAGCTGCCGTTTGGCGATGTCCACCATTTTCTTATGGTCGAAGATCAGGTCGGGCATTTTTTTGACGTGGAACCATTCGGGATGGTATTCGTTGCTGAGCTGTTTTTCGTACTGGTGGATGTCGATAAGGGCGAAGTAGGCGATGCTGAGGGTCCTTTCCACGGGGTCGCGTTCGGGTTCGCCGAATGCGCGCATTTGCTCCATGTAGACGCCTTCGAGGCCGGTCAGCTGTTTGAGGATGCGGTTAGCGGCCTGTTCGAGACTTTCGGCAGGTTGGAGGAAGCCTCCCATGAGGCTCCATTTTCCCTTTTCGGGTTTTAGCCCTCTCTGGACGAGCAGTAATTTGATGTCATTTCCGTCGAATCCGAAGATGATACAATCTACGGCCACAAGCATACGGGTTTCTCCCGGATAACGATTCATGAGTCTGTAATATAGGTTTATATACAGGTTCGAATATACTACCAAAACTTTACATAAAGTGCCATCAGTATCAGGATTGTAACGACGATCAGGACAAGAGTCGAGGGTTTTACCTTAAACATCTCCCGGTCGAGCTGGAAGGCTTTGGCGTTGACCCTGGGTCCGGCGAGGCTGAGGCCTACCATGACGATGACGGTGAACAGGAAGGCCAGGCCCATGCAGATGAGGAATGGTATCTGGTATACGGTCGTGGCGACGCCGTTCTCGACGATCTGCGTGGGGTATGCCGTGTAGAGGAGTGTTTCG
Organism: Bacteroidota bacterium; assembly: GCA_018267585.1. GTDB lineage: Bacteria > Bacteroidota > Bacteroidia > Chitinophagales > Chitinophagaceae > Puia. The sequence continues at coordinate 5,576 of JAFDYE010000689.1, read as the reverse complement.
TGCCCCGTTAGCTGCGGCGCATATTCGTTGAAAAAGACGGAGAGGCCGAAACCTGTGACGAGACCCGCGACTGCGGCGGTCGCCGTGGTCCTTTTCCAGAACATACCGAGCAGGAACATGGCCAGCACGCCGGGGCTGATAAAGCCGGTATATTGCTGGATGAAGGTAAAGCCGCCCTTGCCGCCGATGCCCAGGATATCCTTCCAGGTGAAGAGGATGCCGACGAACATCGACAGGACCACGGCGAGGCGGCCGGTCCAGACCATTTTCTGTTCGCTGGCTTCCCTGTTGAAATATTTTTTGTAGACGTCGAGAGTGAAGATCGTCGAAATGCTGTTGACCTTGCCCGCGAGGGAGGATACGATCGCGGCTGTGAGGGCGGCGATGGACAGGCCTTTCAGGCCGCTGGGCAGGAAGCCGAGGATGGCTGAGTAGGCGTAGTCTTTTCTGCCGTCGGTGAGGTTGAGGTGTCCGCTCTTGTACAGCACGAAGGCGGCGATGCCGGGGAGCATCACGATGATAGGCATCATGAGCTTGAGCAGGCCGGCGAAGAGGATGCCGGTGCGGGCGGTGGTGAGGTTGGCGCCGAGGGCCCGTTGTGTGATGTACTGGTTGCAGCCCCAGTAGTTGAGGTTGACGATCCACTGACCGGCGAAATACATGGCGACGCCGGGCAGGACGAGGTATTTGTCGACTTCCAGTTGAGAGGAGGCGGGAGTCGGCTTGCTGAAGATCATGTGGAAGTGTTCCGGGGCTTCCTTGAGAAGGGCGTTGAAGCCGGCGAGGGCGTTGCTGCCCAGGCCGAAGCTTTCGGATACGACGGTGAGCGCGAGGTAGGTGGTAGCGAGGCCGCCGATGATGAGCACGCCTACCTGGATAACGTCGGTAAAGCCGATGACCTTCATGCCGCCGAGAGTGATCAGGAGGGAGAAGACGGCCAGGGCGATCATGATCGTATGGAGGTGTTCGCCGGGTATCAGTCCGTTGATGGCGACGGCTCCGAGGTAGAGGATGGAGGTAAGGTTGACGAACACGTAGAGCAGGAGCCAGAATATGGCCATGATCAGAGCGACGGTTTCGTTGTAGCGTGTCTTCAGGAACTGGGGCATCGTGTATATCTTGTTCTTCAGGTAGACCGGAAGGAACCATACGGCGATGATGATAAGGGCGAGGGCGGCGATCCATTCATAGGCTGCGACGGCGATGCCGGCGAAAAAGCCTTCACCGCTCATTCCGACGAACTGTTCGGCGGAGATATTGGAGGCGATGAGGGAGGCGCCGATCGCCCACCAGGTGAGAGAGCCCTCTGCGAGGAAGAAGTCTTTGGTATCGGTGACGGCCTTGCGTTTGCGGCGGTAGATCCAGATGCCGTAGGAGGCGACGAGCACGAAATAGATGATGAAGACGACGTAGTCGGCGAAAGCGAGTTTACGGTCCATATTGCAAGCAGTTTTTTATAGCTGTCCCCCCGGGGTGCGGGGGGACAGCAGTGGTATTATCTATAGTAAGCTTCGTTCCAGCGGAGCTCGTTGCGGAACTGGTAAAGGTCTGTTCTTTTGCCGATGAGGGCGAATTCGATGCCGGCCATATCGGCGAAGTCGCGCATGTGCTCGGATGTCAGATTCTGGCTATACCCGGTGTGGTGGGCGCCTCCTGCCTGTATCCAGGCGGAGCATCCGGTCTTCATGTCCGGGTAGGGTTTCCAGAGGACCCGTGCTACCGGTAATTTGGGCAGGGCATGGGTAGGCGCGATGGCCTCGACCTCGTTGACGAGGAGCCGGAAACGGTTGCCCATGTCCACGATAGACGCGTTAAGGGCCGGTCCTGCGGCGGAGTTGAAGACGAGGCGGACCGGGTCTGCCTTGCCGCCGATGCCGAGCGGGTGTATCTCGCAGGACGGTTTGCCGTCGGCGATGGATTCGCATATCTCGAGCATGTGTGCGCCGAGTACAAGGTTATTGCCCGGTTCGAAGTGGTAGGTATAGTCTTCCATGAAGGAGTTGCCGCCGGGGAGGCCGCTGCCCATGACTTTCATGGCGCGGACCAGCGCTGCCGTCTTCCAGTCGCCTTCGCCACCGAAGCCGTAGCCGCTGCCCATTAGGCGCTGGGATGCAATGCCGGGCAGCTGGGCCATGCCGTGGAGGTCTTCGAAGGTGTCGGTATAGCCTTTGTAGTTGCCGTCCTCGAGGAAGCTGCGCATGCCGAGCTCGATACGGGCGGCTTCGCGCAGGTCCTTATGCCGGTCCTTCCCTTTGTGCAGGGAGGCGGCCAGCGTATAGCTGTCCGCGTATTCTTCTACCAGGGTGTCGATGGACTTGTCGGTGACGCTGTTGATGACCTTTACGAGGTCGCCGACGCCGTGGGTATTGACCGAGTAGCCAAATTTCAGCTCGGCTTCGACCTTGTCGCCTTCTGTAACGGCGACATAGCGCATGTTGTCGCCAAATCGGACGAAGCGTGCGCCCTGCCAGTCGTTCCAGCCTGCTGCGGCGCGTGCCCAGGCGTTGAGCTGCCCGAGCGTTTCGGCGTCCTGCCAGTGGCCGGTGACCACTTTACGGTCGAGGCGCATGCGGGTCATCATGAATCCGAATTCCCGGTCGCCGTGGGCGCTCTGGTTGAGGTTCATGAAATCCATATCGATCGTATCCCAGGGGATGTCCCTGTTGAACTGGGTGTGGAGGTGGACGATGGGTTTCTGGAGGATGCGCAGTCCGCCGATCCACATCTTTGCGGGGGAGAACGTGTGCATCCAGGCGATGATGCCGATGCAGTTGGGAGCGGTATTGGCTTCCTGACAGGCGGCGTATATCTCCTCCGGCGATTTGACGGTAGGACGAAAGACGACCTTTACGGGTATCTGAGGGGAGTCGTTGAGGCTTTTGGCGATGGTTTTCGAATGTTCGGCTACTTGTTTGAGTGTTTCTTCGCCGTAGAGGTGCTGGCTACCAGTGACGAACCAGACCTCGAATTTTTTTAGATCCATGTGATTGTTGTTATTTTATTGTCCGTAATAGGAGTTCGGACCGTGTTTGCGTTCGTAGTGTTTTTTTATCAGTGAGTCTTTCAGTCTCGGGGCGGCGGCGCTGATCTGTTCGGTCAGATAAGCCATCTGTGCGATGCTTTCCAGGACTGCGCTGTTATAAACGGCTTTGTCGGGTGTCTTACCCCAGGTGAAGGGGGCGTGATTTCCGACGAGGACCATTTCGACCTCTTCGTAGCTGAGGCCGCGATCCTTGAAGACGTTCATGATCTGGAAGCCGGTCTGGTATTCGTAGTCGCCCTGGATCATTTCGTCATTCATGGGCGGGGCGCAGGGGACGTCGACGGTGTTGTGGTCGGCGTGTGTGGTGCCGAAGATGGGGATGTCCCGTTGGGCCTGGGCCCAGGCGGTGGCGTAGGTCGAATGGGTATGGACGATGCCGCCGATCTTTTCCCAGTGCTTATAGAGCACGGCGTGGGTCAGGGTATCGGAGGACGGGCGGAGTTTACCTTTGACGGTCTTTCCGTCGAAGTCTACGATCACCATGCTGTCGGGTGTGAGCTCTTCGTAGGGGACTCCGCTGGGTTTGATGGCGAAGACCCCGAGGTCCCTGTCTGCGGCGCTGACGTTGCCGAAGGTGAACAGGACGAGTCCCAGCCGAGGCAGCCGGATATTGGCCTCGTAGGCTGCTTCGCGAATGTGGGTGTATTTACTCATTGGATGCTGTTTCTTTTTCGATGAAATTGCCGAGTTGCGAGTATGCTTTGAACCGGTCGGCGTACAGTTGCACTTTTGATGGGTCGGGTGTATAAGTGGCGTCGAAGCCCTGTCCGATGGCTGCCATGGCGTCTTCCACTTTGGGATAGAGGCCGGCGGCCGTAGCGGCGAACATGGCTGCGCCCAGGGCGCATGTCTGTTCGCTGCCGTGGATGCGGATGGGTCTGTTCATCACGTCGGCCATCATCTGCATGATAAAGGGTGATTTTTTGGCTACGCCTCCGAGGCCGATGAGGCCGCGAACGGGTACGCCTTCGCGTATGAACCGGTCGACGATGGTCTTTGCGCCAAAACAGGTGGACTCGACGACGGCCCTGAAGAGCCGCGGGGCGTCACTGCCGAGGCCGATGCCGGTGATGGCGCCTTTCAGCAGCTGGTTGGCGTCGGGGGTGCGTCGACCGTTGAACCAGTCAACGGCGAGCTCTGCGTGCAAGTCGGGCGGCAGGGCCGCGGCCTTTTGACTGAGCTCGGGGATGATCTTGTCTATGATCGAATTGGCTTGTGCCGGGTCCGGCCAAAGTTGCTGCAGGGGCCAGGCGAGCAGGTTGCGGAACCATGCGTATGCGTCCCCGAAGGCGGACTGGCCGGCTTCCATGCCCATCATCCCGGGGATGACCGAGCCGGGGACCTGGCCGCAGATGCCTTTGACGAGCTGGTCCTTTACGTCGTCCAGCGGGGCGACGAGCATATCGCAGGTAGAAGTTCCCATTACCTTACTGAGGTGGTAGGGTTCGATCTGGCCGCCTACAGCGCCCATATGGGCGTCGAATGCGCCTACACCTACTGCTACGTCGGTTGACAGACCGAGCCGGGTCGCCCATTCCGGGGACAGTCGTCCTGCGGCCTGGTCAGAGGTATAGGTCTTGTCTCCGAGCCTGGCCGTAAATCCTTTTAACAGCGGGTCGAGCGAAGCGAAGAACCCGTCGGGCGGGTAGCCGTTGAAGGCCGTTGCCCAGAGGGCTTTGTGACCAGCTGCGCATACGCTGCGCCGCATCTCTTTGATATGTTTTCCACCAGTGAGAAGGAATGGTATCCAGTCGCAGTGCTCTACCCAGGAGTAGCAGGCCTTTCTAACGTCGGGGTCGACCCGAAGAATATGAAGCAGCTTGGCCCAGAACCATTCTGAAGAATATATCCCGCCTACAAACTGCAGGTAATTGACAGGGAATTTTAGTGCGTGTGCGTTGATCTCTGCCGCCTCTTTCACCGAGCTGTGGTCTTTCCAAAGGACGAAGAGTGCGTTCGGGTTCTTTTCGAAAGCGGGCAGCAGGCCCAGCGGGGTGCCCGTTTCGTCTACTGCGACCGGTGTCGAGCCGGTGGTGTCTATGGAGATGGCCCTTACTGCAGCTGCGGCTGCGGGGCCCGCCTGTGCGAGACAGGATCGGATCGTAGTCTCGAGCCCTTCGATGTAGTCGAGCGGGTGTTGTCTGAACTGGTTGTCGGCCGGATTACAGTAGAGACCGTCCTTCCAGCGGGGATAATAATATACGGCCGATGCTATTTCGCTGCCGTTGGCGGTATTGACGAGAAGAGAGCGAACCGAGTCTGTTCCGTAGTCGACCCCTATTACAAAGTTATCTTGTGGCATATGGCTTTTATCGGGATATCCCTTTTTACGAGATAATTCCTGTCAAAATAACATTTATTTCCCGGGTTTTTAAAAAATAAATTTTCGGGGTGCTGGGGGGCCCCATCGGGTGAATCGGGGGAGGGTGATGGCATTGGGGTGATTCGGGAGAGGGTGCCGACATTGGGGTGATTCGGGAGAGGGTGCCGGCATTGGGGTGATTCGTGCCGCCGCTGTCAGCCCTACTTAGAT
>JAFDYE010000688.1 GCA_018267585.1 Bacteroidota bacterium | reverse complement strand
CCTTCTTCCTGCTGATATTGCCGGAGAAATAACCACAGAAGAGCCGGAGTATATTGAACTCCGTGATCAGCTCTTCGTTGAACTGCAAAGGGATCGAAGAAGACGTCATGGAGTGGCTGTTCAATAGCTGCCATCCCTGCTCGAGGTCACCCGCAAGGATATGCGCCTCTCCCGGAATATATCCCGCACCCTGAACCAGCTTTTCCGTTCGCTGCACAACGATCGCCTTCACCTGGTCTCCGCCCTGCCGGGGCATAGCCGCCTCCTCATCTTCCAGCGCGTGCCGGAAGACGAGACAGGCATAATAACGCCCGGCCGTCAAGGGATCCAGCTTCTGTATTTCGTCCGCACTGTATTCCTCCAGGAATTGGAAATGCTTCGCGAATAGTATTATGTCTCCGGACAAAAAGGCCTTGTAACAATAGAGGGCGTGGGCGAACAGCGACTGCTCCCTCTTCCAGGCATGCAGGAGATAGTAATTCAGACCCTCTCCGTATTCCCCCGTCAGGCCGTCAATATTGACAAGGCGTTCAAAAAAATAGCTGCGGCAATACCTGTTCTTCGCCATTGCCTGGTGCAAGTCCGTTGTCAGACGATTGCGCTGCTTCAAAATATTCGCCACATTCCTGACGATCTGCAGCATACCGCCATCCAGCGGCTCGTCCGGATCGAGCTGCGAAAAAAGGGAGACGATGATCCGCGCCGTCAGCGCCTGACCGTGGGACCCGGCATCGATCTCCATATTCAGTTGCCTGAATTCCTTAAAATTGTTGTAGCCGAGATACCGGGATATTATCTGCAGGGTATCTGTGGATGGGTTAAATTCGTTTCTGACCATTGCGAAGAACCTGCTCAGGGTTTGGAATGACAGGTTCTCCCCCGTCAGCTTTTGTATCTCTTCCTGCAAGAGCCTTATATGCGAAAAGTTATCGCATTCGAGTCCCGACCTGATCCTGACGTGCTGACGAAGCGTCTCTAACTCCGTCGCATCTACGGGGGTGGGTTTCCTTGACATAGGCAATAGGTTTATAGTTTGGCGTATAAATCTAAGCCCGATCACTCCCTTCGCCAATGACCTCCATCATGTTCTTGCCTGATTACGTCCGGAACTCCGGGGTCCCCATGCGCCGGTCAAAAATGCAGGATGCCAGACAAACCGTCTGTAATATACGATCAGCGGATCGTTTAATAATTTATGCGTTCTTTCGGACGGCTCCGGTCCCGGAACATCAATATTTTATACTAAATTTCCATCCTCCGCCAACAGACAAGGACCATGCTGGAAACTTCGGATATTCGTTATTTTAAAGACCTTTTTAAGGAACTCCGGTTCGAAGAGCTGGAGAGTCTGCTCGCACTCGCACAGGTAAGACGGCTCAACGCCGGGGAAGTATATATTCCTGCCGGGGCGACCTGGTACCAAATAGCATACATACGAAAGGGGCTGATCCGGACATGGTGCAGAAAGGACGGGGAGGTGGAGATAACCGTGATGCTGCGCTGGGAGGACCAGTTCGTCGGAGCCATGGACAGTATCCTTTTCCATCGCCCCTCGCGGTTTATATACCAGGCGCTGGAGGAAACCGAACTGGTCGAGCTGGACTACCGTGAGGCAGAACCGATCATCAATTCGCACGCCGGATTGTCGGCAGCGCGGAATTCATTCCTGCTGCATATGCTCTCGATGTCGATGGATAGAGTGGAGAATTTTGTGTTGCTGTCCCCCGAAGAAAGGTATCGGAAGATGCTGGCAGACAAGCCGGATATTGTGAACAGGGTGCCGGATAAATATGTGGCCACGCTTCTCGGGATAACGCCGGTGTCCCTGAGCCGGATAAGGAGAAGAATGGCGCAGGGAAAACGCGACGGTTATTAACCTTTGTTAATTGGATAAGGTACGGCTCCTGGCTAGCTTTGTACCATGGAAAATCTAATAAAGATCATCGGAAAGGCCTTTGCGATCACCCTCGTCCGTTATTTCCTGATAGCCGGCTTCGCCTTCCTGGTCTTCTACGTTATCCGGGGCGCCCGTTTTAAAAAAAGCAAGATACAGGCGCGCGCAGCATCGGCGGCGGACTTCTTCCGCGAGATCCGGCATTCCGGACTGTCGAGCCTCGTCCTCTCAGCAGAAGCCTGCCTGGTCCTGTTCACGCCGCTGAGACAACATACATTGCTGTACCGCCACCTATCCGACTATCCCCTTTGGTGGCTGCCCGTAAGCGTGGCCTTCGGACTCTTGATCCATGACGCCTACTTCTACTGGATGCACCGGCTCCTGCACCATCCGTTGCTTTTCAAACATACCCACCTCGTCCATCACCTGTCCGTCAACCCTTCCCCATGGGCATCCTATTCCTTCCACTTCCTGGAAGCCGCGGCAGAGGGCCTCATCGTTATTATTCTGGCGTTCATACTGCCACTGCACGAGCTCGGCATCATATTGTTCACCATCTCCAGCTTTGTGATCAATGTGTACGGGCATCTCGGATACGAGATCATGCCTAAAACCCTGCGCAAATCATTCTGGTTCAAGATCATCAATACGTCCGTATACCACAATCTCCACCACAGCCGGTTCAAGGGCAATTACGGATTGTATTTCAGACACTGGGACCGCTGGATGGGCACGGAAAACCCCCAATATGAAAAAGAATATGACAAAGTCCAGGAACGCCGCTTCGGCGGCTACCCGTCCGGGCAAAAAAAAGAGGCTAGATAGATATCCGGCCTCGTAACTATTCCAATATCCTATGAAAAACCTGAGTAAAACTAAGACGCGCCGGCGCCCGCAGCGATGATCTCCAACCATCCCCCGCCTGATTGTCGTCATACAAACCGGCAGGCCCCGTCCCAACGCATGCTCATTCCGGTCACCCGCCCTTCTTTATCCAAAATATCCCTTTCACATCCGCCCTCCAGTTCCCCAACAGAAGGACCATAATAATCTCTTCGATCAGGTCCAGACCGGTTAACGTCACCGCTAAATAAAAAACCAGCTGCGGAAACCCCGGCGCAAAAAACACCAGGATAAAAAAAACGCCCTGCGACACAGCCGCGACCTTCGCAAGCCAGGTGTGAAAGCTGCTCAATTTTCCATACCTGACAAGCGCCGCAGTCATCTGAATGACATATAGCGACCCCAACACAATAATAACAACCAGCTGCCGCCGGAAGAAAGAAGGATCAAATACCAGGAGGCCGATTACCCCCGCAGCAACTGTCAGATCGTCGCCTATCGAATCCAGCACAGCGCCAGCCCCGCTGATGACGCCGTAGCGCCTTGCCAAAAACCCGTCCACCGCATCCGTGAAAAAACTGGCCAGCAAAAACCAGCGGAAAACTGTCCAGCGGTGCTCCGCGATCAGCACCCCCAAAAAGACAACGGCCACGATTCGGTAGACCGTTATCCCATTTATTATATAGTAAGCTCGCTTCGACACCGTAGACCATCGATCCGTCAATCATCAGGCCACCTTTCCGCGGTCTTTCCCCAGTCTTGCCCTTATCCTGCTCAACGTTTCCGGCGTCAGCGAGAGATAAGAGGCAATCTTGTATTGCGGAACGCGTAACACGAGCTGGGGACTCCTTGCCAGAAATTGCCTGTATCGCTGTTCGGGCGACAACAGGGTAAGCTCATTGATCCGCTGGGACTGCGCAACAAGTAACCTTTCGGCCAGCAGCCGGCCGATCCTGTCAGCCTCTTTCGTGTTTGCATAGATGTATTGTACATCTGAGTATTTTATACGCAAAGTTTCCGTCTCCTCCAGCGCCTTGATCCCCAAATTCGAACGCACCTGAAGCAGGAAGCTATTGAGATCGGAGAAAAAATTGTTCTCGGCTACCAGGTCATTGACCCGGTGTTTGCCGCCAACGACATGGTACAATTCAACCAGCCCCCGGCTGATAAACCATACATAAGGGCAATTCGTACCTGGCCGCAGTATCAATTCATTCTTTTCGTACGTGTGAAATTCAACCACACCCTCCATGATCCGCCAACTCGCCTCCCGCAGGTCAGGCATGATCTGCAGGATATAACCATACAACTGCCTGTAAGCAGCGATTCTACCATCCTTGACCGACCGTCCGCTTGATGACATGCCGTTTTGTTGCTAAAGCTAGTACGTCGATCCGGATCCAATCGTGACGGGGGTCATATTCCGGCATGACTTCGGGGCGCCCTTACAACGGCATGCTCAGCGCCCTCTTCCATATATCGATCGCGGCAGCCATTTCATTTTCATCCAAAGAGCAGTAACCGACGCGTATGAAATCATTTGGCCTCGAACTGTCCGGCTGAAAAAAATAGTTACGGCCATCACTGATCTTCAATCCCAGTCGCCCGGCATTCAGAGCAACCGCATCAGCCCTTATACCCTTCCTGTACGCTGCCCAGATAGCCAACCCGCCGTTAGGCCGCTCGAACGACAAATACTCCCCCAGCTGCTCGCCAAGCAATCGGCAGGTATTGTCCAGCCGCTGCCGGTAGATCTTGTGCGACTTTTTGAGGTGCCTGGAAATATCACCGGCGCTGAGG
>JAFDYE010000687.1 GCA_018267585.1 Bacteroidota bacterium | reverse complement strand
CCTTTTTGCGGGCCTCCTCACCATTGCGTCCCGGGCTCAATTAAAAGACGCGCTATCCAAAGCCACCGCGTCCGGCGCCTCCAATGCCGGCAGTCTGCTGAAACAATTCGCAGGCGCGATCAAGCCCACCTCCTTTCTTTCCTCATGGAGCAGTGGCGGCAGGACCGACTGGCTCGGCGTCGCGGGCAAGGTATCCAGCGCGGTCAGCATGGCGAAGTCGGTCAGCGGGCTGGCAGGATTTATCAAGCCGGATATGTTCAAGCAGGGATTTAATGTCGGCACCCTTACCCAGGCTGCGGGCGCCGTCAAATCCTATTCCGAGGCCGGCAATCTTTTGAAGAATCTCGAAGGCGGTCTCAAGCCGGGGGCGTTCCTGAGCAGCTGGGCTTCCAAGCGGCCCGCCTGGCTTAGCGCTTTGAATATGCTTAAGTAGCAGCGGGTGCGGGTCCCGGCTTTCGGTGCGCGGGCGCGGCGCCGCTAGGATTTGCTGCGTGCGTGCTGCAGGACTATGCGATAGAGCTCTTCGGGGCTAAAGGGTTTTACCACGACATCATTGAGACCCGCGGCGAAGGCCTCGCTTTCCACTTCTTTCGGGGTACTGGCTGTCAGGGCGATGATCGGGAGCGTTTCGCCTCTTTTGCGGAGGAGGATGGTAGCTTCATATCCATCCATCACCGGCATGTGAAGGTCCATCAGCACCAGCTGGTGGCGCGAGGGGTTGAGGGCAGTCAGCGCTTCTTCCCCATTGGTGGCTACGTCGACAATGGCGCCGTTGTTCTCCAGCATCGTCCGGGCCACGAGGACGTTCAGCGGGTTGTCTTCGACAAGCAGGATATGGATACCGTGGAGCGGCGCCTGGCCTTCCGGGGATGCGGCGTTCTGCTCTGTTGCGGCGGCTTCTGTGCTGATCGGGAAGGTTTGGGTAAAGAAAAAGCAGGAGCCTTTGCCCGGCGTGCTGCGCAGCTGGAGCAGGACGCCCTGCAGCTCGAGGATCTTTTTCGTAATGGCCAGGCCGAGACCCGTTCCGCCATAGCTGCGGGACGTGGAGGAGTCCGCTTGTGTAAAACGGTCAAAGATCATCTGCTGTTTCTCCGGGGGGATGCCGATACCGGTGTCCGTGACCTTTACAGTGACGGAAAGGGAGTCCGGCCAGCGTTTTTCTACGACAAGGGACAGGGTCACTGATCCGTCCGGGGTGAATTTGATGGCGTTGTGCACAAGATTGTTGATCACCTGGCTGGTTCTCGTCGGGTCGCCGATGAGGCGCTTGTCGAGACCGGGATCGATGTCGATCCGAAGGGCGATTCCTTTCTCGTCTGCGGTATTCTTCAGACCGGCGATGATATTGCGGGCGAGCGTGGCGAGGTCGAAGGAGATCTGCTCAAAGCCGATCTTGCCTTCCTCGATCTTGTTGTAGTCAAGGATATTGTTCACGATAGAGAGGAGGTTATTGGCGGAGAAAAGCAGGACGCCGAGGTCTTCTTCCTGGTCGGCCCTGGGTTTGTTGCGTAGCAGCAGGTGGGTCATCCCGATGACTGCGTTCAGCGGTGTCCTGATCTCGTGGGACATGGTTGACAGAAACTCTGATTTGACCCGGAGCCCCTGCTGTGCGAGAAAAGTGGCCTGGCGGAAGGTGTGGGCAAACCGGTGTGAGAGCGCCAGGGATTGCAGGAAAAAGAAGGAGATATAGCCGAAGAACAGCGGTATCCGGAGATCGGGGATCACGAGGAAGTAGTGGAGGTTCATCAGCAAAAAGATGAACAGCATGACGGCCGTGCTGAGCAGGGCGAAAAGGGAGCCGCTGCGTTGGTGCCGCGCGGCCTGGATATATACATACATGGCATAGGCGATGGAGAAGAACATCACCAGCAGGAAATAGACGAGGAATTTTGTGAACACCAGGGTCGGCGTGAACAGGATGATGGCGGTATATACTATACAGAACCAGATCATGCCCTTCAGGATGACCGGGTGGGAGTCGTCCGGATAGAGTTTTCCGGTATACAGCGTAAAGAGGACGATCCCTATTGACAGCGTAAGGTATTCCAGGCGGGTCGTCACGAACCAGTCCATGTCGGAGAACAGGGAGTGGAGGGCATAATGACTGGTGCCTACCATCCGGTAGCTGAAGACGATACAGAATAGCGCGAAATACAGGATAGTCCGGTCATTGCGTCCGAAGACGAAGAGTCCCAAAAAGAACAAACCGCCCATGAACAGGCAGCCGGCCAGCAGGAAGTCATAGGCGGAGTCCCGGTATTTTTTCAGGATCAGCTTGTCCTTGTCTCCGAGCAATATCTCTTTATAGGGCCCGCCGCGGTTGTGCCAGAAGTTGGCGACCTGCATGACCATGACCAGCGTGTCGGGCAGTCCGGCCGGAAGGACGACGGTGCGGGTGACCCAGAAGGGTCTGGCTTTTTCTTTTGTCGTTGCCGGCTGGCCATTCTGTGCCTGGACGATCCCGTTGACATATAGTTCGAAGGAGCAGTAGGCGTCCGGCACTTCCATCCCCAGTCTTGGTCTTTTGGATGGCAGCAGGACCGTAAGCGTATACGTCGCATATCCCTGGGACGGGATCTTTGCGCCGTTGAGCCTGACCTCGCTCCAAAGCAGGGGATAGGGAACATAGGCTGGTGCGGTGGAAGGCAGGCTGTCGGGGGGGAGAAGACGATCCCAGTAAAACCCCCATTCGCCGCTGATCGACACCGGTTTAGCAAAAAGATCGACCTTCCGGAGATCCAGTATTCCCTTTCTGGCAATGGGTGTACCGTCCCCTGCGGCGAGGCAGGAAAGAGCGAGGGCCATTGATAGGGTTAATACGGTTATTATCGGCAGTCTCTTCTTCATAAAGCCGGCTACTAATATTTGCCGGAGATCCCCATCCCAAAAAGTAAGTCAATCTCCGGCAAAGCGCTAATAATTTTCCTTCGGGCATGGCCCCTCGGGGGGCCATTTGGGGAATTAGTCCTTAAACGTAGTTATTTTAATAAAATTGATCAATTCGAAAAAAAAGAGGCCCGCCTGTAACGGGCGGGCCTGCTTTGGGATTATTTAAGAAAGATAATTTATTTCTTCTCCAGAAGCTTGAAGAACTGGTCCAGCTGGGGCAGGATAACGATGCGGGTGCGGCGGTTGGCAGCGCGACCTTCTTCGGTACCGTTGTCAGCAACGGGAACATATTCACCACGGCCGGCGGCAGTGATATGAGCCGGGTCGAGGCCGTATTCCTTCTGCAGGATGCGAACCACAGAGGTAGCGCGCTTGACAGAGAGGTCCCAGTTGTCTTTCAGCTGACCGGGATGATTGTAGGGCTTGTTGTCGGTATGACCTTCAACCATGAACTCGATATCAGGCTGGGCCTTCAGGACAGAGGCGACCTTGCCGAGGACGGTCTTGGCAGAGGGAGTAACTTCCCATTTACCGCTATTGAAGAGCAACTTATCGGAGATGTCGATATAGATGACACCCTTGTCGACCTTAATATTGATGTCCTTGTCGTCCATATTGCCGATAGCGCCTTTCAGGTTCATGACCAGGGCCATGTTCACGGAGTCCTTGTGGGCCAGCTCGGCCTGAAGGTTCTGGATGTAGGCGTCCTTGTTACCAATATTGTCGAGGGATTTCTTTATGCTTTCTGCCTGGGAATTCGAAATGACAGAAAGGTCTTGCAGCTGCTTGAGAGTAGCGTCATGATTTTGTTTCAGGAAATCGATCTGCTTATTGAGGGCGTCGATCTGGTTTTGCAGAGCGGTTTTCTGGCTTGCGTCCTGAGCGGTCAGGTCGTTACAGTTCTTCAGGTCGCCTGCCAGCTTGGCGTTAGCGGCGGTAAGGGAATCGATCTTTGCCTGAGCGGCTTTGAATTTCTTTGAGCTTACGCATGAAAATAGGAACACAGAGAGAGCAGTGAAGAGCAATGTTTGTTTAAGCTTCATAGTAATATCATTTATTTAAAAAATTATTATTCCCCCTCGCCTATTGTCATGCGGCTCAGAATAGAATAACGTGCCAAAGATATATCAACAAACCAAGATACCATAGTTTGTTGGTTGGAAAAATAGGCGAATTTAATGCCAAATTCATGGGCGCAGTGACATGTGCAAATGATACAGGGCATGAAACAACCCGTGGAACGCCCGTGTATCCTTGTTTTGCTGTATATTTTAAAATCACCCGCGCAATGGGACGAAAAACCGGCCCCAGGCCTGCCATTCAGGGCTTTGTCGACTGTAAACCCGCTGCCAGACTGTATTACAGAGCACGGAGGCCAACCCGTAAGCCGGGGCGCGTCCTCCCCGGAAAAAATTGCCAAAAAAGGCGAGCGGCGCAACGATGAGCTTATCTCCCGCGGGCCGCCCGTCACCGGCCAAGAGCTTTCAATGGTGTTTGCTAAAATATCCTTCCCCCGGGGCAGGAGGAAAGGGCAGGAGCAGAACAGAGGCGTACCGGGTAACCTATAGAAATATTTGTATATAACGGATCGTATGTCCATCACGGCGAGAGCCGGCCCGAACCCCTGTCCGCAAACCCCGAAGATCCGGTCTTCAACGGGGCGGACCAAAAAAATTATCGCCGAATGCTAAAAACATTAGTGTGTATAAAATAATTCCCCTACCTTTGGTGAATCAATAAATTTGGGTGAACTAAAAAATAAATTATGTCAAATCAAACGGGTGTCAATGCTGAGAAGCTCAAGGCTTTAAAGCTAACGATGGATAAAATAGACAAGGATTTTGGGAAGGGAAGCGTAATGATGATGAATGAAAAAAGTCAGGATCCGATGGAGGTTATTTCCACCGGCTCGATCGGACTTGACATGGCGTTGGGTGTCGGGGGTTTGCCCAAAGGCCGGATCGTCGAGATCTATGGCCCGGAATCCTCTGGTAAGACGACTATCGCTACTCATATCATTGCAGAAGCCCAGAAGAAAGGTGGCATGTGCGCCATCATCGATGCTGAGCACGCTTTCGACAGCATATACGCACAGAAATTGGGGGTCGACGTCGACAATCTGCTGATCTCCCAGCCCGACTACGGTGAGCAGGCCCTGGAGATCGCGGACCGGCTGATCCTTTCCGGGGCGCTGGACGTCGTCGTCATCGACTCGGTCGCCGCGCTGGTGCCCAAGGGCGAGCTGGAAGGCGAGATGGGTGACAGCAAGATGGGTCTGCAGGCGCGCCTGATGTCACAGGCCCTGAGAAAGCTCACGGCTACCATCAGCAAGACCAACACCATCTGTATCTTCATCAACCAGCTGCGGGAAAAGATCGGCGTTATGTTCGGCAACCCCGAGACGACCACCGGTGGTAATGCGCTTAAATTCTATGCTTCTGTTCGTCTCGATATCCGCCGTATGGCGCAGATCAAGGACGGCGAAGAAGCCGTGGGCAACAGAGTAAAAGTTAAGGTAGTGAAGAATAAAGTGGCCCCGCCTTTCCGTGCCGCCGAATTCGATATCGTCTTTGGGGAAGGCATATCCAAGATGGGTGAGATCATCGATATGGGAGTCGAGCTCGGCATCGTGAACAAAAGCGGCAGCTGGTTCAGCTATGGTACCGACAAGCTGGGGCAAGGCCGTGATACTGTAAAGCAGCTGTTACACGACAATCCCGAACTGTCTGCCGAGATCGAAGGAAAGATCAGAGATAAAGTAAAAGAAATGCAGAATAGCTAAGAAGTTAGTTTGTTTTTATTTTAATTGGGTTAGTAAGTATGCGGCCCCGATGTCTATCGGGGCTTTTCTTTTATGATATGATGCCGGAAATTTGAGGATGCTATCCGGGAATGATCATCGGATATCCTGTATAAAAGACCGGCTTGTTATCGATTGGTGAACGAATTGTAAATAAGAAGTTTGACAATTTCGATATGTTCAGGAGCTTCTACTTACTTTATACGTATAACTACGTATTCCGCTGCTGGTGCGGACTCCGGGACATACCTCCTAAAAATAAAAAAGGGGTCTGAATAGAAATTCAACCCCGTTTTAAAAT
>JAFDYE010000686.1 GCA_018267585.1 Bacteroidota bacterium | reverse complement strand
GGTGTTGAGCGGTACGGTGCGGTCGCTGGCCGAAAAGGACGACGCGGCCAGTGCTGCCTGGGCGGCGGCTGGTGTTGATTCCGTTGACAACCGGCTCACGGTCGCTGTTCCGGAGATGGCCTTTTAGCGGGGCGGGTGATCCGGTATCAGTAGAGCATGTTCTGCAGCTTCTTCAGGTCGGATATCCGGATCTTGCCGTCTTTGATGTCGATGAGCTTCTCCGATTTGAAGTCGCTGAGGGTCCGGATGAGGGATTCGGTGGCGGTGCCTACGTATTGGGCGATGTCTTCGCGGGAGATGTCGAGGGTTGGGTTTGGGGCGTTCTGGTCCGCCGCGCCGGCGCCCCCGCCAAATTTTGTATGAATGTCTATCAGCGCCTTGGCGATGCGTTTTCGCAGGGAGCCGTAGGCGAGGCTGAGCAGGCGTTCTTCCTTGTCCTGTACGTTCTGGGCGATCAGCCGGATGAATTTCGTGGCGATATGGATGTCCTTGTACAGCATGTCAAGGAATTCGTCTTTTGGTATCTGGGCGAGCTCGGCGTCTTCGAGGACGATGGCGGAGTCCTCGTATACTTTGTTCTCCAGGAGGGGGAGGTACCCGATGTAGTCACCGGCCGAATAGAGGTTGGTGATGTATTCTTTTCCGTCTTCGTGGACGCGATAGGCTTTGACCTTTCCTTTTTTCAGGTAGTACAGGAATTTGGGGCGGCGCCCTTCCATGTATACGGTGATCTTTTTGGAGAGGTCGGTCGTCTCATAATTGTCCGGGTCGAGCCGGATCATGCCGGAGGCGTTGAGGTCGGTGATGAGGCCGCTGACGCCTTTTTCGTCCGGGGAATATTTCCCCTGGAGCACGTCGTATTTTTTCAGCCGGATCTCGATGGCGTTGAGCAGCTCGATGTCGTCGAAGGGCTTGGTTATATAGTCGTCGGCCCCCATTTCCATGCCTTTCCGGAAGTCGGTGCGTTCGGTCTTTGCGGTCAGGAAGATAAAGGGGGTATTCTCGGTAGCCGTGTTCTTGCGCAGGAGGTGCAGGACGCCGTAGCCATCCAGCTCGGGCATCATGATGTCACAGACCACCAGCTCGGGCTTTTCTTTCAGGGCGGCCTCGACGCCCTTTTTGCCGTTCTCGGCTGTTATGACATCGTACCCCGCCAGGGAAAGGATCTCGGCGATATTTTCGCGAATGTCGTCGTGATCGTCAATTACCAGAAGTCTGCGCATTGGATATAGTTATGAACACAATAGTAGGGAATTGGCGCCAGTCCGGCAACTGATTAAAGTCAGGTTTTCCATTGATAAGGATCAGCAGGGGTCGGGTGGGGCTGGACTAGCTTGCCGCTCCATGGAAACAATTACTGCTGCCTCCGTCATTTGCAGCCACTGCGGGG
>JAFDYE010000685.1 GCA_018267585.1 Bacteroidota bacterium | reverse complement strand
TACACCTATATCTGCCTGCCCGAGCACTACCCTGTCCAGCTTGTCAGGAACAGGATCCATGCCTTTATGGCCAACCACTGGGGAAAGGACCTTGCCGATCATGCCACTCTCCTCCTGCAGCCGCTGCGCGAAGTCCATTTCGACCAGCGCTATCTCGACATTTCGCTTAGTCCGACCACTTCCAAACAGACCTATTGGGCACTGGCGGGCATCGCACTCTTCATCATCATTACCGCGTGCATCAATTTCATCAACCTCGCAACGGGCCAGGCGGCTACCCGCGCCAGGGAGGTGGGCGTGCGAAAGGTTCTCGGAGCCCGCCGGCCGCAGCTGATCGGACAATTCATCGGCGAAACAACCCTGCAGATCATCGTCGCGATGGTCACCGGCTTCGCCATCGCCGTCCTTCTGACGCCGAGGCTGGCCGTCTGGCTGGATATCGGCATCCGTTCGGGCGAGCTGTGGCAGCCATCAGTGCTCGCGCTCCTGGCGGCGCTGGTGATCGGCATGATCCCGCTGGCGGGTCTCTACCCCGCATTCGTGCAGTCGGGATATCGTCCGGCCATTTCGTTGAAAGGTGCGACTGCGGCCGGTTCCGGCGGCCTCAGCATCCGGAGGGCCCTCGTGATCCTTCAGTTTGGCATATCCCAGCTGATGATCATCGGGACCATCGTAGTGGCGCGGCAGATGGACTTTTTTCAGAACCGCGATCTCGGATTCAGCAAAGACTTCGTCGTCTCCTTTCCGGCGGGTGACTCCACCCGCAGCCAGTTATTGCGACAGCAGCTTGCCGCCCTGCCGGCCATATCCGCGATCAGCTTTTCGTCGGGAGCGCCTACCTATACGAGCGGTGCAAGCGGGTATAACGCGCCCCAGCTAGGGCTCACGGGAGAAAATGTCACGGAAATAAAATTCGTGGACGAAAATTTTATCCGGATGTTCGGCATAACCTTGCTTGCCGGCGACACCATCGTAAAATCGACCATAAAAAAAGGCGATACCTCCGCGAATGTGGTCGTTAATGAGACCATGATCCGGAGTCTCCATATCCTGGATCCCCATATGGCGATCGGCAAAAGCATCTATCTGGACAAATTCCGCTGTGATATCATTGGTGTGGTCCGTGATTTCCAGGAAGAGAGCAAACACAAGAAAAGACGGCCGGTGCTCATGGTCTATGCCGCCGACAATTTTCGGACGGCAAGCGTCCGGATCAACCCGCACAATATGGATGCCACTATCGCCCGTATCGGAAAACTCTGGTCAACCATATATCCCGACCGGCTTTTCGAATACGAATTTATCGACGACCATATTGCGGCCTTTTACCGCCAGGAACAAAAGGTCTATATCGCCTTCCGAATGTTCTCCTGCATCGCCATCTTTATCGGCTGCATGGGGCTGTACGGGCTGATCGCATTCGCCACCCTGCAGCGCACGCGGGAGGTGGGTATTCGCAAGGTACTGGGCGCCTCGATCCCGGGCATTCTTCTCCTTTTCGGGCGGGAATTCATCGGCCTTATCGCGCTCGCCTTTATCGTCTCCGCACCCCTGGCCTGGCTGGCCATGCATTCCTGGCTCACCAATTTTGCCTATCGCATCGACATCGGCTGGGGAACCTTCGTGGCGGCGGCGGGTACTTCCTTCCTGATCGCAGCCATTACCATTTCCTATAAATCAGTTGCGGCGGCGCTCGCCAACCCGGTGCAAAGCCTCCGATCGGAGTAAAACAGGTGCCTGCGCCAATAAGTTTTCCCCCGGTCACACCTGCGTTACCAGCAGAGACGGGGTGAGGACGAATAAAAAATATTTGCGTAACCCATAAGTTACGTATAAATTTGAGTAACTTTAAAGTTACGGAACAAATTGGTTACACCTCTAAAAAAAACAGCGCCCGTTCATGAATAAGGAGATCATCCACCGGTATTTTTTTCAGCAGTCTCCGGCCGAGGTGTGGGACTATCTGACCCGGCCAGAACTTTTGGAGCAATGGCTGATGAAGACAGATTTTCAATTGCGCATAGGACACAAATTCAGCTTCATCAGCAAATACCAAAAAGTTACCAGCTGCGAAGTGCTGGAAATCGTTCCCGGAAAATTCCTATCCTACTCCTGGACCGTGCAAGACCCGGACAAAAAGACAACCGTCGACTCCAAAGTTCATTGGACCCTGTCCGAAAAGGATGGCGGAACGGAGCTTTTTCTGGAACATACCGGCTTTATGCTATCGGAAGATTTCACCGCGCATTCTATTGGCTGGGCCAACTGCCTGAACTCGCTCGAAAAGAACTTAAAATCCTAATATCATGTCAACCCCGATGCTTGACGTCTTTCAGGTGATTGCCGATCCGAGCCGCAGACAAATGATGCACTTGCTGTCCAAAGACAGCATGACGATAAATGAGTTGGCGGAGAACTTCAGAATGAGCCGGCCTGCCGTCTCAAAACACTTAAAAATAATGCAGAGCGCAGGCTTTATCTCTATTATTGATATCGGCCGCGAGCGGCACTGTACCCTGAAACAGGATGGCTTTAAGGAATTGCAGGATTTTATCTCCTATTTCGACAAGTTCTGGACGGGCAGGCTGCAACAACTGGAGCGTATCTTAAACCAAAGATCAAAAAAATAGAGCGTCATGAACTATAAGAACACAAGTTATACCGTATCGATCGAGTTTACTATGCCGGTCGATACTGTCTTCCCCCAGTTGATCGACCTCTCCAAATGGTGGCCGGAAGACTATGTCGGCGAAAGCATCGGGCCCGGCAGTGAGTTTGTTCTCAAGATCGGGGACGAACACTTTTCAAAGAACAGGGTCATTGAATTTATACCCGATAAGAAGCTGGCGTGGATGACAACCGAAAGTATTCGGCGGTCGGACAACTATGACTGGACGGGAACAAAAATGATATTTGAGCTAACTCCGCTGGGCCGTGGTTGCAGCCTCAGTTTCACCTATGACGGCGTCGTCCTTGAAGAAGAACAGGAGAGACTGATCCAGATATGCGACTACTGTATCAGGATTAAGCTTTATAACCTTATAGAAAGCGTCAAGGTAACGATCGAAGTAGCAAGACCCCGCCACGAAGTATTTGAGATCATGACCGCCGACGTTCGCAACTGGTGGGGAGGCAAGGACCTTACCGGAAAAAGCACGCTGCTCAATGACGAGTTCGTGATCGATCATCCGGGGACCCACTATTCAAAACAACAGTTGACCGAGGTCATTCCCGGCAAAAAGATAGTCTGGCAGGTCACGGAAGGCACTCTTTACTGGCTGAAAAACGATAAAAATGAATGGACGAACACCAGAATGATCATTGAATTGACCGATCATGGCTCCGGGACCATCATCAATTTTACCCACGAAGGTGTTGTCCCGGGCAAGGAATGTTATGAGGCCTGCCGGCAAGGCTGGAATACGGTTCTCAAAGACTACCTGTTCAATTATATCACCTATGGCAAGGTGGCGGAACAGCTGTACCGTATGAGCTAAGGAAGGCCCCGCGATGATATAATACGTATCTTTGCAGCGGAAATTTTATCATCGAAAAGGGAGTTATGAAGAAAATAGGATTTTTATCGTTCGGACACTGGTCCGATCATCCGGCCTATAAGACCCGTACGGCGAGCGACACACTACTTCAATCCATCGACCTGGCCATCGCCGCCGAAGAGATCGGTTTGGACGGCGCATATTTCCGGGTACACCATTTTGCGGCCCAGCTCGCCTCCCCCTTTCCCCTGCTTTCGGCCGTCGGCGCCAGGACGCGCAAGATCGAGATCGGGACCGGCGTCATCGACATGCGCTATGAAAATCCTCTCTATATGGTGGAAGAGGCCGGAGCGGCGGACCTGATCTCGCGCGGGCGATTACAGCTGGGCATCAGCCGGGGCTCACCCGAACAGGTCATCGACGGATGGCGTTATTTTGGGTATGAACCGGCCGCGGGCGAGACAGACGCGGACATGGGACGCCGAAAAGCGCTGCAATTCCTGGACAAGCTGAAAGGCATCGGATTCGCGCAACCGAACCCCCACCCCATGTTCCCCAATCCCCCGGGCCTTTTGCGGCTGGAACCCCACTCCGCCGGACTGCGCGAACGCATCTGGTGGGGAGCCGGCTCCAACGCGACCGCCGTCTGGGCCGCCGAGAACGGCATGCACCTCCAGAGCTCTACCCTCAAATTCGACGAAAGCGGAAAACCCTTCCATATACAGCAGGCAGAACAGATCAGGTTGTATAAAGAAGCCTGGAAAAAAGCAGGGCACACCCGAGAGCCTAGGGTCTCGGTAAGCCGGTCGATCTTTGCGCTGATCAACGACCAGGACAGGTATCTCTTTGGGCGGGACTCCAACGCATCCGACCAGATCGGTTTCATCGAAAAGGACAAACGCGCCATCTTCGGAAAAAGTTATGCCGGCGAGCCGGATCAGCTGATCCGGGAACTGGCCCGGGACGAGGCGATCAAGGAAGCCGACACGCTGCTTTTGACGATCCCCAATACTTTAGGTGTTGAATACAATATACATGTCCTGTCTTCTATTTTGAAGCATGTTGCACCCGGACTGGGGTGGCGGTAGATTCCGCAGATCTTGCCAGGCAGGTCTTTATCGGTGTGACGGTCTCTGTTCACCTTATTTCGCCACGTCGATCTTTACCTTTTTGTTCTTGAGCCGTTGGTCCTTTATCAGTTGCAGGGTATGCGACGCACTGGACTTGCGGATGGCCACGAAACTATGGAAATCCTTGACCTCGATGAGGCCGATATCCTCTTTCTTCAGCTGGCCTTTGTTGGTGAAGAAGCCCACCACGTCGACCTTGTTGACCTTATCTTTTTTGCCGGCGGAGATGAAAAGGGTCGTCCATTTTGGTTTGTCGGGGAGGGTTGTCGTATCGGGGAGGTCGAGCAATTCGGGCTGCCCGGGAATATAGGACGGCAGGGTCTCGTCGGGGGACAGGATGAGGATCGCCGTTCCGCTGGCGTCCATCCGGGCCGTTCTGCCGTTGCGGTGGGTGTATACCTCTTGAGTCGGCGGGAGGTGGTAGTGGATGATATACCGGATGTTCGGTACGTCCAGTCCGCGCGCGGCGAGGTCTGTCGTGACGAGGTAGCTGGAGCTGCCGTTGCGGAATTTGGCCAGGGCGCTGTCCCTTTCCGGCTGTTCGAGGGCGCCGTGATAATAGACATTCACGATCCCTTTTTCCTTCAGGAAGGCGCTGACCCTTTCAACTGATTCCCGGTGATTACAGAATATGACCGTCGACCGGTTGCCTATCCGGCAGATCAGGCGGAACAGTGTCCCGAGCTTGTCCTTGTCGGGGCTCGATACCTGCTGGAGGGACAGCCTTTCGGTCTTTTCGCCCGTCAGGAAATCAAGGGTCCGGGGCGCGCTGAGCCCGACAAACGCCGGTATTTCCGTGGCCGACGTAGCCGAAGTGAGGATCCTTCTGTTCAAGCCCGGCAATGAGCCGATGACAAACGACATCTCGTCCTGGAAGCCCAGCTCGAGGGATTTGTCGAACTCGTCGAGGACCAGCGTCCTGATCGTACCCGTGCGGATATTGCCGCGGCGGATATGGTCGGCC
The DNA here is from genome assembly GCA_018267585.1 of Bacteroidota bacterium. Taxonomy (GTDB): domain Bacteria; phylum Bacteroidota; class Bacteroidia; order Chitinophagales; family Chitinophagaceae; genus Puia. Next base: position 9,613 of record JAFDYE010000685.1, on the reverse strand, counting down.
AGGCGGCCCGGTGTTCCGACGATCAGCGCCGGCGCTTCGATCAGGTTGTTCTCTTCCGTCTCCCTAAGGTGACCGCCATAACAGCAGGTAACCTTGAAGCCCGTACCCATCGTCTTGAATACCTGCTCTATCTGGAGCGCCAGCTCGCGCGAGGGAACGATGATCAGGGCCTGGGTGCCCGCAGCGTTTTCGTCCATGAACGACAATACGGGTAAAAGAAAGGCCAGGGTCTTCCCGGACCCGGTATCGGCGAGCAATATAAAGTCGCCTTCCTCCTTCGCGGCCTCAAGCGCCTTTGTCTGGAGCTCGTTCAATTCTTCGATCCTCAGGCGGGATAGCATTTCGTCGATGACTTCGGGGTTGAGTAACATCCGGCAAAAGTACAGCAGTTTGGGCACTATACCCCGATGAAATCGGCGATCCCGGCCAACGCGCGCCTCGCCTCGCTCTAGTCCCTGATCTTCCGGTATTCAGTTTCACGCGTTCGAACACCGTCAACCCGGTCACCTTTCCCGCGGCAATTTGCTCAAATCGGATATCGATGGGTTCGTTCTCCTCGATAAAGGATGTCGACCGCCTGGCCGGCTTCAGAAGTATTTCCGGCTTATGCCGGGTCGTGGCGACGTGCTGCGCCCTTGCCGACGGATACGAGAGAATAGACGCCAAGCAATAAGCGAAAATTCCGGACAGCTTGTTCACGCATTGGAAGATAATTAATCATTATCTTTCGGCCCAATCGAACCATGTCCAAGATACCCTACTACACTGAGATCAATGATTTCCTGGCGTCTATTCCGTGGCCGGGAAGAACGAATGACCCGGATTTTTACTGTTTGCGGCTGAAGAAACTGGAGCCGGGCCATCCCGTCTACCGTCCGCCATTCAAACGGTCATTCTATTTTCTTGCCTTGCTGATCAATACCGGAAAAGTAGAGGTGAGTCACGGTGAACAGACCGTCAGCGACCCCGACTCTTACCTCGTCTTCCATTCGCCAAACCTCGTATACAGTTTTTCCCACAACAATTCCCTGGAGGGCTACGTCATGTACTTCAAGCCGGCATGCTTTTCTTTTTTCAAACCCGATTTTCACAAGACGTTCAAATTGTTTGACGTCCTCCATACCAGTCTTTTCTCCTTCGACCATGCGACATTCGATCTGCTGACGCCGCATTTTGAAGCGGTGTTTACGGCATATGAAAGATCCGGTGGTGACCGACATATGGAAGCACGGGCAAAGTTGCTGGGACTGCTGTACTACCTGGAAGATTTTGCCGCCGAAAACAAAAAAGAGACGGGGCTGCCGACGACGCAGCAGGGCCTGCTGCAAAAATATATCCAGCTCGTCAATAGCCATTATATCGACAAAAGGACGGTGCAGGAATATGCCGGTCTGCTTTCCGTAACGTCCAATTACCTCTCACAATCTGTCAAACAGGCTTCCGGCAGGAATGCGCATGCTTATATCTCGGACAGGCTGGCCAGCGAGGCGGGGTCATTGCTCCGGTACACCGATCTCGAAATAACCCAAATTGCCTATCAGCTGAACTTTTCAGATCCTGCCAATTTTGGTAAATTTTTTAAAAAGCAGACAGGCGTATCGCCTTCCGAATTCAGAAAAGGAAAGAAGTGATCAAATTTACCAGTTTACCCAAGTTTTAGACCAATTGATTTGAGCCAGGATCGCAAATTTTGCGGCATCACTTTTAAAAATCGTAAAGCAGATGAGCAAGCAAATTTTCGTCAATCTTCCCGTAAAGGACCTTAAAAGATCCATGGCATTTTATGAAGCGATCGGTTTCCGGAACAATCCCCAGTTCTCTGACGACGCGGGGGCTTGCATGGTGGTGAGCGATATCATATTTGTGATGCTGTTGACGCATGAAAAGTTCCGGCAGTTCAGCTCAAAACGCATTATTGACGCCAGGACTGAGGCAGGAGTGCTGATCTCGATCTCGACCGCCAGCAACGACGAGCTGAATACCTTTGTCGGCCAGGCGCTGGAGGCCGGCGGCCGTGAATACCGGGACCCGCAGGACCTTGGATTTATGCAGCTGCGTTGTTTCGAAGACCCGGACGGGAACAACTGGGAGGTGACCTATGTGGATATGAGCAAGTTTCCTGCCCCGATCAGCTGAACCGCAAAAGTACCGGGGTTACCAATTAGCCGTTCATTCATTTAAGCTACCTTTGTAAATATTACACCCCGACGAAATATTTGCCTTTCCGGCTGCGTTATCGTCGCTGCAGGCTACATTCGTATAAATCTTAGAAAAACACTTTGTTATGAACGGCTCGAAGGAAATTGTCACGATTTCGGTACCCAAAGGCGATCTGGACAACGACTACACCTTTTTTGAGGACGGTAAGATCCGCCACAACTACGACCAGAATGCGAATAAGACGGGGCTGGAAGCCTGGATCACTCCGAGGAGTATAGCAGACAGCGAGAAGGAAAAGATAATGAAGGTATGTCCGCCGGAATTCAAGATCAGGATCACGGCGATACTGAAGAGGTAATTGTCCTTCTATTTGATGGTCAGGGTTTTCAGGTGTGCTTCGGTGCCTTTTTGAATTTCGTTGATAATTATGAGCCAGGTCCTGTCGTTCAGCCATACGGAATGATTGAAATCCCGGGCGGCTGCAGGTGTCCAGTTGCTCAGCTCGGCAAATGTCTGCTTTAGCAGGGATAGCCGGCGGCGGTTGTCTTTCGAGATAATAACAATTTTGGTTATCGGCGCCTTTTTTATTTTTTCAAGGGTAAGGCGCGAGATGCCGGTTTCATACTGGGACATCGACCGATAGGGATAATTGGCATCTATGACGTCAAAGTCTGCCGCACTGTCGGAAAGAACATAGCGGTCGGTAAGGACATTATCCTTTTCCGTTATCCATTCTCTGAAATTGTCGTCGTAGAGCTGGATATACCGGTCGACGAAAGGGCGATCGATCGATCTGCCATTGTCAATATACGACCTGACAAGAGAGTACATTTTTTTGGCCATCCAATTCGTATATTTTCGGTTGTACCAGGCGGCGGTATCCTCTCCGCCGATGAGCCGGCCATAGACGTAGCCATTGCCCATAGCCGTCGCCATAGCCTCGTTCAACAAAAGATAGGCATAGCGGCTGGTCCTGCGCGGATTTTCCGCAAACCATTGCCGGATATTTTTTTTGAACGCCAGCGACTCCTCGTCGTATTCGATATGAAAGATCTCGTGAAGCATGACGCCCAGAACTTTGTCGTAATTGCTATAATCGGCCGGTATGCCGCTGATAGCGATGTTATAGAGCGCCGTTGCCGAAAATCCTTTTGCTTTGGGCATGGGATAGAAGACGAACTGGAATGGAATAGTCTGGTCCCAGGACGAGTTGTAGACTTTGAGGCCCATGCTAAACCATGTAGACATGTCCACAGAATCGATCAGTCTTCTGAGGCGATCGAGCTGGTTCTCGAATCCTGCCCGGCCGGGTTCATAGACGATCTGCCGGTAGACCGGTTCAAAGGCGACAAGCACTTCGGACAGGGTTTGCAGGTCAGCGTTGGGAATGATGCCGATGGCGTTCAGTCTGAAATGGCTGAGGTCGGCGGCGTTGACGAGCTCTTTCCTGAGTAGGGATATCGTCGATCCCCCGATCTTCTGCCCGTAGGGATAGTCCGTATATTCGTAGGAGAGATCGATATTCAGGCTATCGAATCTTGTTATCAGCCGCCGGTAATTCTCCAGATTGAAGGCTGAAGCAAGGTATAGCTTCTTAAAATTATTATCGGGAGCGTTTGCAGAGAGGTTGCTGACGAACTCGTAGACAGCCAAGGGTTCGGAATATTTTACTATAAAGGCTTGTTTTTCAGAGAAGCCGGTCATTGTGCGGGTAAAGATCACGGACAGGAATACTAACTTTTTCACCAGGGAAAACTATTTCCAGTAAAGATAAGCAGGACCCGCCATCCCGGGCCGGATCAGGAATAAATTTCGGATAGGTTTATGTAATTGAGGGATCTTTGCATCACCGAATAAACCTTACGATGAAAAATACTTGGACTGGTCTTTTTTTGCTCCTCTTTTTGCTGCACGCCGGCGTCTGCCTCTGCCGGGCACAGGGGCCCGCAGAATCGCAGTTGCAGATCACCCCGGCGGTAACCCGTCTTTTGATCGACAGTCTGGGGCAGGTACTTAAGCATCACTATGTTTTCCCCGATACGGCGGCAAAAATGGCGGCCTGGCTCGACAAGGAATACAAGAAAGGGGCATACGCCGCGATCCGCGATCCCCGCGAACTGGCCAACCGCCTTCAGGAGGACCTGCAAAAAGCCCATCACGACGGCCATTTTCGCCTCAGCTATGCACCGGCCATGGCGAAGGACCTGACCGACACTACCGGTCTTGCCGCGAGGCGCCGGATCGGAGATTCCCTCGGTCTTGCCTTTGCGCGACAGCGGAACTTCGCATTTACCAAGGCGGAGATCCTGCCGGGGAATATCGGTTATGTTAAGTTTGACGGCTTCGTGGGCTTTCTCAAACAGGCGCGGCCGACCTTCACCGCCGCATTTCGCTTCATAGCCAACACGGACGCCCTGATCATCGATATGCGAGGCAACGGCGGCGGGAGCCCGCCGATGGTATGCGAAGTGGCGAGCTACTTTTTCCCGGATCGACGCCACTGGAACGATATCATCGACCCTAAGGGCAAGAAGGAATTCTATACCGACCCCGCAGACGCCGACAGCCTTACACTAAAGATGCCTGTCTATATTCTGACCAGCAGACACACCTTTTCGGGCGGCGAGGACTTTTGCTATGGCATGAAGAGTCTTCATCGGGCCGTTATTATCGGCGATACCACCGGCGGCGGCGCCCACCCTGTTGGACCCGTGCCCGTGGCCCTGGGTTTTGTGGCGAATATCCCGTTTGCGCGCAGCCTCAATCCCTACACGCAAACGGATTGGGAGGGTACCGGTGTCTACCCGGATATACCCGTAAATTCCGCCATGGCGCTCGACAGGGCAAGACGGGCCATTTTTACCGACTGGGTGCAGCATGCGACGACCGACGAAGAAAAAATGAAAGGTCAATGGCAGTTGGATGATGTTGTGGCCAGGCAGCAGCAGTCCCCGGCCGCCTCTTCCTCCCTGGCAACCTACAGCGGAACATATGAAGGCGGCCTGGCTTTCTATGTCAAGGGCGGAGAGCTCTACTGCAAGAACGAGGAGAGAGGGGGTGATGTCTTCAGACTGCTTCGGGTATCGGGTGACAAATTTGTGCTCGACGAGAACGTTCACGTGGAGTTCAAAAAAGACGACAAAGGGACCTTCCAGCAGATCGCCATGCTGTGGAGCGACGGGCGCGTCTCGACAAAGCGAAGGGTAAAGTAGAAAACCCCGGGACAGTATTTTGTCGCATTCCGCCTCCTAACTTGTCGGATCATCCACCCCTCAGTCTCAAAAAAAAGCTGCAGCTTTATGGTCTCAATCAAAAACCATTATCATGTCCAGAGTCTCCATCTATCTCAACTTTCAGGGAAACACCGAAGAGGCCTTTAACTTCTACAAATCCGTTTTCAAAACAGAATTCGTCGGGCCGGTATCCCGGATGTCCGACGTCCCGTCCCAGCCAGGAATGCCGCCGCTGCCCGAAAAAGAGAAAAACTATGTCATGCACGTCGCCCTTCCCATCCTCGGCGGAACCATCCTCCAGGCTACGGATATGCTGGAATCAATGGGGCACCAGCTGAAGATCGGAAATAACACGACGATCTGCCTCGAACCCGACAGCAAGGAAGAAACCGACAGGCTGTTCAATGCGCTATCCGCCGGCGGTTCAGACACGATGCCGCTGCAGGATATGTTCTGGGGAGCCTACTGGGGCACCTGTCTCGACAAATACGGCGTTCGCTGGATGTTCAATTTCCAGAAATAGCCGATCGCGGGACGGGATGCATCTCGGCCTGTGGCGCTGATCACCTGCCGGCCGCCGGACAAGGAGTTCGGGGCTGTTGCATTCGAGACCTCCTGCAAGAACGCCGGTGATTTCAACCTGGCTATGGCATTGCTGCACTCTTTTGAGTACGAGGAAACAGAGAAGGTCTTTGTCCGGATCGCAAAACCCGGATCAGCACGTCGATGTCCTCTTTTGTACATCCTCTTATTGTCATATTGCCGCTCACGGATTCATCCTGTTGAACAGCTCCGCTATCACCTCATTGTTCGCCTTCGCTCGTTGCTCGCTCATCCCGAACGTAAGCTCATCCTTTCCGGCCTTCAACTGGGCGAATATCGATTCTATAAATTCGCTGACCGGCGGGAATTCCGTATGGATACCCTTTCCGCCGAGGTCGGTGTTTAGCGCCGGGGGTATGATCTCGATGACCTCGATCCCCTGCCCTTTCAGCATATGCCGCAGAGAAAGCGTGAACGATCTTAAGAACGCCTTTGTGGCGCAGTATACGGGGACTTTTGAAAGGGGGACAAACGCCAGCCCGGAAGTAACATTCATGATCACTTGTAGTGACTTCAGACCCGTAAACAGTTTGCACAGATGAACGGGCGCGGAGACATTTATTTCAATTTCGTCATTGGCCTTTGCAAAAAAATCGTTATCCGAAATATTCATCCAGTTCTGGACGCCTGCATTGTTGACGAGGACGTTGACATCCGGGTGCTCTTTGGCTATCCAATCGAAAAGCCCGGTGCGATCTTCTGCTTTTGAGACGTCGCATACCCGCGTGATCAGGGAAGGGAATTCGGCGGCCACTTCTTTTAGCGCCGATTCACGTCTGCCACAAATGATAACCGTATTGTTCTCCCGGATGAATCTCCTGGTCAGCCCGAGGCCAATTCCGCTGGCGCCACCGGTGATGAGAATCTTGTTGTTGTCGAGCTGCATGGTTTCAGTATTTGATCCTGCCGGCAAGTTAACGCATTTCGCCGAAAGGCCGCGAGCCTTGCATCCGGAGGCGGGAACCTTAGTCCATTTTGATAAACCTTATCTGTCGCCCATTCAATAGTCCATAATATACACCCGGATTTAGCCCGCTAACGTCAACAGTATTTACTCCTGTGCTTACCGACTGAACCTTTACCGGTCTGCCGTCTGCGGAGTAGATGTTTATATATCCGGCACTGGCGGCCCTGACAAGGATGAAGCTTTTCGCCGGATTGGGATAGACGAGCATTTCATTGACCGGCCTTTGCGACAGCACCAGGATCCGGCTATATATTGCGCTGCCGTCATTGTCTACGACCCTTAGGCGATACCAGGCCGTCGGCTCCTGCTGAGCCAGACCATACATGTATATGCTGCCGCTGGCTTTGGCCGGAATTTGAGCTTTTTCGATAAACACCCGGCCTTCTATACTTTTCTCCAGTTCGAAATGATCAAAGCCCGACTCAACGCCCGTACGCCATTGCAGGTTCGCGACACCATTGTCCAGAACGCCCGTAAAGCTGAGCAGGGTGATCGGCAGCGGGGCGCTCAGCGTTTCATATGCTCCCATATCGATTGCGGAGCCGGCAACGCGCGGGTTACCGGCAATATCCGTGCTGCCCAGCGCCAGGCTTGTCGGATCGGGAGTACCCGCGTCGATGCCCGGGCTGCCGGCAACCAGGGACAGCCCGTCGTCGGCTGTTCCCCAGACGCCATCGGGCCCGGCGGGTGTGGCGACGTCCACAAACGGGCTGCCGGCGCCCCTCTGGTTGCCTGTACCGGCCCAGCTTGCCTGTGTAAAGCTATAGGAGAGCCCGCCGGATCCGCTTTCCCACCAAATGTCGCCATAACCATTGACGTCCGTGTTACCCCAGAATACCGAGTTGGTAGCGGTAAGGGAAGCGCTTGCATTGTCGATCGCTCCTCCCCCTCTGCCGGCAACGTTATTTGCAATCGTAACATTCGAGAGTGTAAGAGAAGTACCAAAATTGCCTATCGCTGCACCGTCATGGCCGCTGCTATTGTTGGCAAAAACAGTATTCTTTATAATGGGTGATGTTGCCGGGCTGGCGACATTCAATTCATTGTCGATAGCGCCGCCAAAGTCAGCCGAATTATCATGAAAGACACAATTGCTTATCAGCGGCGAGCCATTCGTGTTATACATGGCGCCACCGGCTCCGCCAGCAAGCGTCTGTGTATTTCCCGAAAAAATACAGTTGGTTATCACCGGCGATGAACCTCCCTTGTTATAAATGCCTCCCCCTGCATTGGTGGCGGTATTATTCGAAATAATACAATTATTGATCGTGGGCGAAGAATTGAGATTGTACATTCCACCGCCAAAATCAGTGGCGCCCCCGGTAATAGTAAAGCCATCCAATACCGCAGAAGGGTCCAGGCTATTATACCTGTTATAGACCACGCTGCTCCCGGATCCTTGCAGCCTGGTCGTATTTGCTGCCGTATTCCGCTGGGCGATGCTTCCGCCGCCACTGGGAAAACCTCCATACAGACTGACGTGCGGTAGCATACAGAAGTTCTTACCGGTATACGGCTTGTAGGTACCTTTTGCGATATAGATACTATTAACTATCGCGCATTGACCGGCTGCGCTCAACGCCTCATCCAGGGTCTTATAAGCCGCCGCCCAGCTGCTGCCATCACCGGAAGCAGCGACGCTGCTGTCCACATACAGCCGGGTCAGTGACCCGCAGGTAAAACCACTTTCATACGCTCCTATATCTATCTTGCCGCCCTGTATGCGCGGCGCCCCTGCCAGATCCATAGCAGGCAGGCTCAACCCGGTAGTGTCAGCCGTACCGGCATTCAATGCGAGGCTCGATCCGGACAATATCAGTCCGTCGTCCGCTGTACCAAAAATATTATCCGGACCTTCCGACAGACTCGAATTGACAAATAGCGGGTCCGTACCTAAATTGCCCGCATACCCGCCCTGGATGACGTTATTGGAAATAGTGGGATTAGTACCGGAGGCGACATGGATTTCCGTGCCGTCCCCCCACAAAATGCTATTCCTGATCACCGGAGCCGACCGCGACTCACAATAGATCCCTCCCACTCCTCCCGGCAACGTATTGGATCCGTTTGCCCAAAAAGTACAGTTGGTGATGCTGGCTGATCCCGCCCCGAGGTCATCGAAATATACACCGCCTGCCAGCCTGCCATAGTTGCCCGTAAACAGACAGCCGACGATCGACACACCGGTCGAACTCATGTTGGTGACGCCGCCTCCCCATGCCGAGGTAGTCCCCCCGTCCGTATTCTGCCAGAACACACAGTTGACAATGGCTGTTGCAGAGGAGGCATTATATATCCCCCCTCCCAAATTGCTTCGAAATGCACAGTTGCGGACAGTGGGAGAAGCCAGATTATTGTACATGCCGGCACCGGTGTTATAATGACCGTTCGCAACCGTAAAGCCGTCCAGCTCTGCGGCGGGGCTCAGGTGATTGTTATCATTGGAAATAACCCGTCCGTTATTGCCATTCAGCGTAGAGATATGACCTGCGGTCAGGTCGCGATCGGCCAAAGAGGTTTCAGTACCGGCAAAGCCTCCATATATCTTTACCCCGTCTTTCATCGTAAAGGACTGTCCGCTGGCAGGCTGATACGTCCCCTGCGCCACAAATATGCTGTCTCCCGCACCGGCTGTGTTAATAGCGGTCTG
>JAFDYE010000684.1 GCA_018267585.1 Bacteroidota bacterium | reverse complement strand
TTCCTATACGCCGATCCTTCCTTTTTCAACGTCTTTACCTTCCCTCTCGTCGAAGGCGACCCCGGCGCGCTCAACGAAAAGACCAATATTGTCCTGACCGTGGCCGCAGCAAAGAAATACTTCGGATCCGCCGACCCGCTGAATAAAGTGCTGCGCATCAACGACGACAAAGACTACCGCGTTGCCGCCGTCGTCGCAGACCCGCCCTCCAACACCCAGCTGCAATTCGACTTTATCATGCTGATGGCTAGGAATTTTGTGCTCCTGGTCGGCCTGGCGCTCCTGATCGCAGCGCCGCTCACATGGCTGGCCGCATCGCGCTGGCTCGGGAGCTTTGCCTATCGCATCGAAGTCCAGCCCTGGGTCTTTCTGCTGGCAGGAACCGCCGGCATCCTGCTCGCCTTCCTGACCGTAAGCTACCACTCGCTGAAAGTCGGCAGCCGAAATCCATCTGAAACACTATCAACCGAATAAGTTATGCAATGGAATTTTCGTCGCCTCAACCTGATCGTTGGATGGATCATCGGCCTCTTTGCATGCACTGTCTATATCATGACCATGGAGGCGACCGGCAGCTTCTGGGACTGCGGGGAATTTATCGCCAGCTGTTATAAGCTGCAGATCCCGCATCCGCCCGGCGCACCGCTATTCATCCTGCTGGGACGCTTCTTCATCATATTATTCGGCGACGATCCGCACACCGCAGCCCGGGCAGTGAATTTCATGAGCGCCATCGCCAGCGGACTGTCCATCCTCTTCCTGTTTTGGACCATCACCCACTTCGCCCGCAAGATCACTACCAATACCTTTACCATCCTCTCCGCCGGCGCCATCGGCGCCCTGGCCTACACCTTCTGCGATTCTTTCTGGTATAGCGCTGTCGAAGGGGAGGTATACGCCTCCTCGGCTTTTTTCACGGCGCTGGTCTTCTGGGCCATTCTCAAATGGGAACAGCACGCCGACGATAAAGGCTCCGACAAATGGATCATCTTCATCTTCTACATGATGGGGCTGAGCATCGGCGTCCACCTGCTGAACCTCCTCACCATCCCCGCGATCGTGATGGTCTATTATTTCAGAAAATATAAGCCGACCGTCAAAGGCGGGATCCTGGCCTTCTTCATCGGCTGTCTCATCACCGGCGTCGTCCAGAAATTCGTCATCCAGTCCACGATAAAGGGCGCGGCATCGTTCGACATCTTCTTCGTCAACTCGCTGGGGCTTCCCTTCTTTTCAGGTTTCACCACCTTCTTCATCCTGCTGGCCATTTCGATCGTCCTGCTGATCCGATGGGCAGCAAGGAAAGGATACTATTTCCTGAAATTGGGCCTCTGGTGCGCCGGGTTCATGCTGCTCGGCTATTCGACCTATTTCACAACACTTATCCGCAGCAACGCCGACACCGCGGTCGACATGTACAACGTCGACAACCCCATAGACCTCGTCAGCTATCTCAGCCGCGAGTACTACGGCGACTGGCCTATCGCATATGGCCCCGACTTCACGGACACCCCTCCGACAGTCCAATCCGGAGACTATTATGTGAAGGGCAAGGACCGATACGAGCTGGCCGGGAAAAAATACGCCATGGACTGGACCAATACCCCATCCGCGCATCTCTTCCCCCGCATGTATGACAATTCGACCACGCGCGACGAAATAGGTACCTACAGGCGATGGTCCGGCCTCGATGAGGGCGATCAGCCGACCATGGCCGACAATATCAAATACTTCCTCCGCTACCAGACCGGATGGATGTATTTCCGGTATTTTATGTGGAACTTTTCCGGTAAGCAGAACGACCTGCAGGGCTTCGGCAATCCCCGCGACAGCAACTGGATCAGCGGCATTCCAGCTGTTGACAATCTTTTGTATGGCAACCAGTCCGCGATACCCGACACCGCCCGCACCCACAACAAGTCCTACAACAGGATGTATATGCTGCCCTTCCTGCTGGGCCTCCTGGGTCTGATCGTGCAGTGGAAACACAACCGGCGCGACCTTGTCGTGACCGGCCTGCTGTTCTTCTTTACCGGCTGGGCGATCGTGATCTACCTCAACCAGGCAGGGATGCAGCCCCGCGAAAGGGACTACGCATTCGCAGGGTCTTTCTACGCGTTCGCCATCTGGATAGGTCTTGGCGTCATCGCCGTCCAAAACCTGCTCCAACGCCTGCCCCTCCCCGATAAGAAACTCACCCCCCGGGCTCACGACCCTCCTTTGCTTCATTGCAGTCCCCTATCTGATGTTCAACCAGGAATGGGACGACCACGACCGCAGCAAAAAGACCCTGGCCCGCGACTTCGCAGTAGACTATCTCGAAAGCTGTCCGCCCAACGCCATCCTGTTCTCCTTCGAAGACAACGACACCTACCCGCTCTGGTATGCACAGGAAGTGGAAGGCATCCGCCCCGACGTACGGGTCATGGTCAATACCCTTACCGGCTCCGACTGGTACATCAACCAGCTGCGATACAAGATCAACAAAAGCGCTCCCTTCGACGTACTTTTCACTCCTGAGCAGGTGGCAGGCGAGAAGAAAAGCGTAGTGTATTTTGTCGACAACCCCGGCTATGACAAGAACAGATACTACGACCTCTATGATACGTTCCGGACCATACTGGCCAACGACGACCCGCGTTATATGGTCCAGTCGGACAACGGTAGCCCGTTGAATACCCTGCCTACACGAAAGTTCTCTGTTCCGGTCGATGCAGGCATCGTCGTCGCCAACGGCACGGCCCACCGCGACGATGCGATCGTCCCGCAACTGAATGTGGATATCAGCCCCGACCGACGGTACCTGCTAAAGAACGAGCTGACCATGCTCGCCGTGATCGCCGCCAACAAATGGCGGCGGCCCATCTGCTTCACCTCCACAAATGAGCTCGACGCCCTCGGCCTCACCCGCTACGCACGCAGCAGGGGCATGGCCTATCAGCTGGTACCCGTCGCCGACGAACGCGTCGACAACAATGCAGCCTATAATACCATTATGCAAAAGTTCCGCTATGGCAATGCCGCAAAACAAGACGTCTACTTTGATGAAGAGAACAGGAGAAGGCTCAACGTCATAAAACAGGCCCACGCGGAGCTCGCCGCCAGCCTTATCGCGGCCGGCCGCAAGGACGAGGCAAGAAAGGTGCTGCAACACTACGATGCCGGCGTCAGCGAAGCCAATTTCCCCTACGGCATGACCTGCAATCTGGGCAATGCCGACAACCAGACCTCCACCTGGTTCCTCCAGGACTGCTACGAAGCCGGCGACTACGCCCTCGCAGCCAGGGTCGCCGCTTCAGTGAAAAAGGACCTGCAACAGCAAATGACCTACTATCAGTCTCTGGGAGACGGGCCGCAGGTGACGGACGAACAGCTCGCGATCAGCGCCCGGCAGGCGTTGCAGGGCCAGGGCGGCAGCCTCAATGACCGGCAGCTGAACTTCGCGACCGACATCCTCTCGTCGTATAGATTATTGATGATGCTCGACCAGATGAAAAAGAAATATCAACCCTTGATCAGGATTTCGAATATTATCTCACCAACACCACCACCCCCTTCCTTTGTTCCACTCTCCTCGTCACCGGATTCTCGAACTCCACCACCCACACATACGCGCCCGCCGGCTGCTCAACCCCATCGATCGTACCATCCCACCCCACCCCGACATTCTCCGTCATGAATAACATCGCCCCCGACCGGTTGAACACCATGAGCCGCCGTATCTTCACCGGCACAACAGGTGGGATCCTGAAGAGATCGTTGCGGCCATCCCCATTCGGAGTGAACGCCCCGGGCATCTTCAGGTCATAATAGACCCCCACCTTTACACCGGCCCTGGCCATACATCCCCTCGCCGTCGCCACCTCCAGCAAATACCGCGTCGTAGTATCCGGCCGCGCAACAGGATCGGCCGCCGCGGCATCGCTCAACCCCGCAGCTGGTTCCCACAAATAGGATACGATAGGTCCGGTATACAATGGTTGTAGCAATACCGACGCCCCCGCCCCGATCACCGTATCCGATATGACCGAGATCGTCGGCGTCTCCCAGACCGTCATCGCCACCGTCTCAGGCGCCCGCACCCACGGACTGCAATTCAGACTGCCCTTCATCAAAAGACCGACCACGTCGCCATCCTTCAGCAGCCTCGTCGCAAACACCGGACCCGAACTATCTACGACCATATCATTCACCAGCCAGTCATATGACGGATCCCCACCTCCATTGGAAGGCGCGGCCGTGAAAAGCACCAGGCTGTCCTGACAGACATGGTCGGCCGAAGCCACCATATCCACCCCCGTCACCGGCACCGGCAGCACAGGGACAGACAGAGAATTGCTCACGACAAGAGGAGTGACCGCACAAGCCGCATTGCTGATCATCTCGCAGCTGACCACATCCGAGCTCAACGGTGAGGGCAGCGTATAGACGGAATCACGCGTGCCAGTGCCCGCATTCGCGCCATTCAGCTTCCACTGAAACATAGGCCCCACACCACCATCGACGGTCGACGCCACGAACAGCTGCGGCTG
>JAFDYE010000683.1 GCA_018267585.1 Bacteroidota bacterium | reverse complement strand
CATCGAAAAGTTAAACCTGCTGAGGTCTACGGGCAGGAAGCTGGTGCTGGTCACCGGCAGGGAGATGAAGGACCTGGTCATTGTCTTTCCTGAATTTAAGGTTTTCGATCATATTGTTGCGGAGAATGGGGCTGTCCTGTATAATACTGTTACCGGTGAGGAGCAGTTGCTGGGGCAGGGGCCGGGTCCGAAGTTCGTGCGTGAGCTGCAGCGGAAGGGGGTGCATCCGCTGTCCGTGGGCAGGGTGATCGTGGCTACATGGGTGCCGCATGAACAGGAAGTGCTGGAGGTTATCCGGGAATCGGGCTGTGAGCACCAGGTCATCTTCAACAAGGGGGCGGTGATGATCCTTCCGCCGGGTGTCAACAAGGCGACGGGGCTGCAGGCTTTGTTGCAGCGACTGCGGCTGTCGGCGCACAATGTGGTCGGGGTTGGGGATGCGGAGAATGACAGCTCGTTGTTGCAGGCGTCGGAAGCGGCGGTGGCGGTAGGGAATGCCCTGCCTTCCCTGAAGGCTATTGCGGACTGGGTGACGCCTTCGGGTCATGGCGCGGGTGTTGCGGAACTGGTCGACCGGCTTGTACGGGATGACCTGGCGGAGCTTGACCGGCAGCTGGTACGGCATTATATCGAGCTGGGGGTCTATGCTGACGGCCGGCCTTTTGCTATCAGTCCCTGGCGCAGCGGTATTTTGCTGGCGGGGGCTTCGGGCAGCGGGAAAACGACCTTTACGATCGCCATTACGGAAGGGCTGATGCGAAAGGGTTATCAGTACTGTCTTATCGATCCCGAGGGGGACTATCGTGAACTGTCGGGGGCGGCGGTCATCGGGAACGAGCGGTCTTTGCCTCCTGTGGAAGAGATCGGGCAGCTGCTAAAGGATCCGCGGCAGAACCTTGTCGTCTGCACGCTCTCTGTGCCGCTGAACGACCGGCCGGAATTCTTTTCGAGGTTACTGGCGGTGCTGGTGCAGCTGCGGCGGGATCATTCCAGGCCGCACTGGCTGATACTGGATGAGGCGCATCATCTGGTGCCGGCGCCTTCGGGGATGCCGACGGCGAAGATGCCGTCGGATTTTTCTAACTTTATAGTCGTGAGCACTTCGCCGCATGCCCTGCATCCGGAGGCTATGTCGAGGATCGGGATGATCATTACTATCGGCGAGAATCCGGGATATCCTTTTGAGCAGTGGGGGCGGCTGGTTGGGGAGGAGGTGCCTTCGGTGATACCTGCTTTGCAGCAGGGGGAGATCTGTGTTTGGGAGAGGGGCGGCGGTGAGCCGGAGGTGGTGAAGTATACTGCGCCGCATCAGCTGCAGCGGCGGCATAAGAAGAAATATGCGCAGGGGGAGATGGGCGAGAATAGTTTTGTGTTTCGTGGGGAAGAGGGGAGGTTGCATCTGGTGGCGAATAATTTATTAATGTTTCTGCGTATTGCGGAGGGGATCGACATCGAAACGTGGGTGTATCATTTAAAAAGGAAAGATCTGACGAAGTGGTTCAGGGATACGGTCCATGATGAGGAGCTGGCGAAGGAAACGGAGGCGGCGGAGGAGATGGGGGATGCGGCTGCCGGGAGGAAGAGGGTGTTGGAATTTATTGGACAACGTTATACCATCTAGGTTTTTACTCGTGGGTGACGAACAGGGAGGCGTTTGTTTTTTGGAGGATGGTATTGGAGAGGCTTTGACGGAAGAGGCGGGAGACGGCGGTTCTGCCGTAGGCGCCCATTACGACGATGGTGATGGTTTGACGATATAGTAACTGATTCAATTTTGTTGCCAAAGGGAGGGGGTAGGTATGCTTTCCAGGAAGAGACAAAAGAAATATCTGTCGAAGAAGGAGAAGAAGTGGCTGCTCCAGCTGCATGTTTTCAGTGAGTCGGGGGATCCGGAGGCTATTCACCAGCTGAGGCTGAACGTGAAGAAGGTGAAGGCATTTGTGCAGATGATGAAGGCGTGTTCGGACAAGCGGATCGCAAAGGATCTCGGGCCGCTTAAAAAGATGTTCCGGCAGGCGGGCAAGATACGGGATGCGGGCAATAGCGTCAAACTCTTAAATCAATTTCAGGGGGTGCCGGCGGAGTACAGGGAGCGGCAGGAGCGGCTGGGGACGGAGGCGGCCAACGTTTTTAAGAAGAATGCGGAAGGATACCGGAAGAAGGGGAAGAAGGCTGTACGGAGGCTGCAGGCGGACCTGCATGCTGTGAGGAGCCAGTGTATCAAGGACTGGTATGCGTCGCGGCTGATAAAGATCAGTGTTCTGCTGACGGCCAGCGGTGACGTGCTTCACGAGGCGCGTAAGCGGATAAAGGAGCTCCTTTATGTTCAGGGTTTATTGCCAAAGGAGCTGGTGGCGGAGATCGGTCTGGATAAAGACTATCTTGACAAGCTGCAGGATGCCATCGGGAACTGGCATGATATGGCTGTTATTGTGGCGATCTATGCCGGCAGGGAGGGCGCGGATAGTCAGGCTATGGTACGCGAATGCAGCCGGAGGGAGGGGATCGTGCGGGAGCTGGCGGGCGATTTCTATTTTAAGGCGCACCTGATATAGGTATGGGTCACCGGATGTAGGCGGCGAGGATCGCGGGCTGGTTGATCTTTATATTTTTCCCTTCTGTTGTGATGATCTTTTTTTCTATCAGCTCGGTAAAGAATTTGAAGACGGTTTCGTAGGTGGTACCTGCGTAGGAGGCGATATCCTGGCGGGTGAGGGTGATCGCGAGGAACTGGTCGGGGTTTTTGCCGAAGGTTCGGCTGATGTCGAGGAGGGCGTCGGCGATCCTTCCTTTTACTTCCTGGTGGGTGAGGTTGCGCATGCGGTGTTCGGCTTTTTGGAGTTCGGTGGCATAGAACTGCATGAGGGTATAGGTGAGTGAGGGGTTGGCTTTCAGGGAGGCTTCCAGGAACTCGTTGGATATGAAGCAGACGGTGGTGTCTTCGAGGGCGGTGGCCGAGACGGGATAGGTAGTCTGGCTCATGAGGCCGCGGTGGCCGGCGATGTCGCCTGCAGTGGCGAAGCGGATGATCAATTCCTTATCGTCTCCCCAGGGGGCGTGGATCTTGGCTGCGCCGGAATAGATGAAGAAGATGCCTTCGACCTTCTCGCCGATCTGGAAGATCGGTTTGCCTTTTTTTACAATGAATGTTGATTTTTTTATGGCGATGAGCTCTTTCCACTCGGGGAT
>JAFDYE010000682.1 GCA_018267585.1 Bacteroidota bacterium | reverse complement strand
TCACGGTTCTGCTCGTAAAGCCGGTAAAACGTCTTCACCTTCAGCAACAGGATATCCGGGTCGATCGGCTTTGTGATATAGTCCGTCGCCCCGGAGCTGTATCCCCTGGTGATAAACTTCTTGTCCGTACTCGCAGCGGAAAGGAAAATAATAGGAATATCGCGGGCCTTGCTATATCCGCTGATGGCCTCTGCAACCTCAAAACCATCCATACCGGGCATCTGCACATCCAGAATGATAAGCGCATAGGAATTCCGGAGGATCTTCTTCAGGGCCTCCTCGCCGCTCAATGCCGTGTCAGTGGGAAATGAATGTAATTCCAGTATGGTTTTGAGCGAAAAGATGTTCTCGGGCTTGTCATCTACGATCAGTATCATACTACGGTCAAATGTAAGAGATAAACCATTCAGAATTACGATAGTAGTGTGGAACTATTTCTACGATTTTTAGCAAACCCAACCCCGTGCCAAATTAATTATAAGCGTGCCGCCCGGCCAATCCCGCTCCTGTCAAGGCTTTCCTGCACCCCTTCCCAACTTGGATTGATAATTGAACTATCCCTGGTAGTTATATAAAATACAGGCAGATGCAACGTACGCTCAATAAAACCTTCTTCTACAACGCCGGCGATATGGTCGCGTTCATGGCCCGTTTTTTCAAATACGTGTTCAAACCGCCCTATGAGATCCGCGAGACGCTTTATCAGTGTTACCTCGTAGGCTATAAATCTACCTTTCTCATCGGTCTGACCGGCTTTATCATGGGCGTCGTCCTGGCGATCCAGACCCGCCCCTCGATGGCGGAGTTCGGCGCCATCTCATTGATCCCCGGCATGGTCTCCGTCTCCGTGGTCCGCGAGATAGGCCCCGTTATTACGGCTATCATCTGCGCCGGCAAGATCGGCTCACGGATGGGCGCCGAACTGGGCTCCATGCGCGTCACCGAGCAGATAGACGCCATGGAGGTCTCCGCCATCAACCCTTACCGATATCTCGTGGTCACCCGAACCGTCGCCACGACGCTCATGGTGCCCCTGCTCGCCATCTACGCCGACATCATCGCACTTTACGGAGGCTATATCGCAATGAACATCCACGACAAGACCTCGCTGCAGCATTTCTTCGTGGCGGCCATGCACCACCTCGAGTTCATCGACGTCTTCCCAGCAGTTATCAAGACGTTCTTCTTTGGATGGGTCATCGGCATCATCGGCTGCTATAAAGGCTACAATGCCCGGCGCGGAACGGAAAGCGTCGGTATTGCCGCGAACTCCGCCGTAGTCGCCTCGTCCCTGGCCGTTTTTATCATCGACCTCATCGCAGCACAGATAACAGACCTTCTTAGCTAGATATGAAAGAACAAAACAACGATACCGAACCGATAGACAACGCTTCATCCGACGAGGCGGCTTCACCCGCCGGAAAGGCAGCTTCCGACGAGGCGGCTTCACCCGCCGGAAAGGCAGCTTCCGATGAGGCAGCTTCACCCGCCGGAAAGGCAAATTCCGGCGAGGGCCCTTCGCCCGCCGGAAAGACAGCTCCCGACGAAGTTTCCCCTCCGGGAACCCCACCCCCGACCACGCCGGACCCCAACCTCCAGCCGACCGAGCCGGGGCAGGCGGCCAGCGGAAGAGGCGAGCCCATCATCATCATCAAAGGCGTCTGCAAATCTTTCGGGGACCACAACGTTCTGCGCGGCGTGGACATGTACGTCTACAAAGGAGAGAACCTGGTCATCCTCGGAAAATCAGGTTCGGGGAAATCGGTGCTGATCAAATGCATGGTCGGCCTCGAGACACCCGACTCCGGCGCCATCGAGATCTTCGGCCAGGACATATCCCGGCTCAGCTACGACGAGCTCAATGCCATGCGCATACGCATCGGCTTCCTGTTCCAGAACTCCGCCCTCTACGACTCGATGACCGTCCGGGAGAACCTCGCCTTCCCCCTGCGCCAGCACAAAAAGACCATGACCAGGGAAAAGATAGACGCCATTAGCATGGAAATGCTCGAGAATGTGGGACTGGCAGACGCCATCGACCAGATGCCGTCAAAGCTGTCCGGCGGCCAGAACAAACGGATCGGGCTCGCTCGCACGCTGATCCTCCGCCCGCAGATAATGCTCTATGACGAGCCCACCACCGGCCTCGACACCGGTACTGCCCGCGAGATCAGCGAACTCATCTGCAAAATGAAGGACAAATACAAGATATCGTCGATCATCATTACCCACGACATGCCCTGCGCCAAGCTTACCGCCGACAGGATCGTCATGCTCAGGGATGGAGCGGTATACGCCGAGGGCAGCTATGAAGAGCTCGAACGCTCGGACGACGAATGGATAAAAACTTTCTTTTACTAACCGGCCCCGGCCACAAACGAATAGACATGCCAAAGGAAAAAAACTATAAATGGAAATTAGGCGCCTTCTCCATCGGAGCCCTCATCATCATCGTCGCAGCCATTTACTATATCGGACAGCAGAAGAATAAATTCGGTTCTGTTCTCCACGTCTACGCCCTCTTCAACTCGGTCAGCGGACTGAAGAACGGCAGCAATGTCCGGCTCGGCGGCATCGACGTCGGCACTGTCGACGCCATAAGTCTCGTCACCGATACCACCGTACAGGTCGACATGATCATCCAGAAAAAAGTGCAGAAATTCATCAAAAAGGACGCCCGCGCGAGCATCGGCACGGAAGGACTCATGGGCGACAAGGTCGTCACCATAACAGCCGGCACGGCCGGACAACCGATCGTACAGAACGGCGACTCCCTCCGGTCGAACGCTCCCATCGAGACGGAGGCCATCATCTCCAGCCTCAAGACCTCCGCGGACAATGCCGCCATCATCACCGGGAACCTGGCGGACATCTCCTCGCGTATCAAGAGCGGCAAAGGCGCCCTGGGCAAGCTGCTCCACGACACCTCTCTCTCCGACAATATCAGCACTACCATGAAGAACCTGAAAAGCAGCAGCAAAAAGCTGGACGAAAATATGGAAGCCGCCCAGCACAACTTCCTGCTGAGAGGCTTCTTTAAGAAAAAGGAAAGAGAACGGAAAAGGAAAGAGGACTCAGCCAGGAAAGCTAATCAACCTTAAGACTCTCCACCGGGTTGGCCAGCCCCGCCCTCACGGCCTGCCAGCTGACGGTGATCAGGGTAATAAAGAGCGTGATCAATATAGTCAGGAAGAAGACCATCCAGCTGATCTCAGTCCGGTATGCAAAATCCTGCAGCCACCGGTGCATGACCATCCAGGCTACCGGACAGGCGATCAGCATCGCGATCCCCACGAGCCGGAGGAAATCCTTTGACAGCAATAATACGATGCCCGTAACGCTGGCGCCCAGCACCTTCCGGATACCGATCTCCCGGATACGCTGCTCCGCGCTGAAGCTCGCCAGCCCGAACAGCCCCAGACAGGAAATGAGGATAGCCATCACCGTAAAATACCGGATCATCGTCGAAAGCCTTTCCTCCGACTCGTAGTTCTTCTGAAAATCCTCGTCCAGGAACGAGTATTCGAACGGTTCGTTCGGATCCAGCCTGTGCCAGGCCTCTCCCATGGACCTTAATAAAGCGGCCGGCTCGCCCGCATGGGCGTGAACTACGATATAGCTGCTCGGCCCCCTGGTCGTCATTATCGCATAAGGCGTTATAGGCAGGTGGAGGTCCTCGAAATGAAAATCCTTCACCACACCTACTACTTCCATTGTATACGAATTCGCCATGAAATCGTTGTGCACCTTCTTGCCGATCGCGTCTGCCGGCGAGGCAAACCCCATCGCCTTCACCGCGCTTTCGTTCAAAATGATCCTGGTCGTATCGGCCGGGAACTCCTTGCTGAACAATCGCCCCGCGACAGCCTGCATTCCCAGGGTTGGCAGATAGTCGAAGTCGACATAGTTCATCCGCGTACGCTTGGCGTCCTGCTGCATCTGGCCGTCCCTGTAAATAAGGTTATCCGACGGGTTGGCCAGGCCGGGATAATAAGCTCCCGCCCCGGCATCGACCACCTGCGGATCCCTGCGGAACTCATTTTCCAGCGCGCTGCACAGCCGCTTGGCCTCCGTGCTGCGCAGCGGCACCACGATCTGCGACTCCTTGTCAAATCCCAGGTCCTTGTTCCGCATATACTGCATCTGGTCGTTGATCACCACCGTGCTGACGATCAGGGTCACCGAGATGACGAACTGGAATACAACCAATCCCTTCCGCAGCCAGATAGCCGCCAGCGAATTGGAGAACTTCCCCTTCAGGACCTTTGCAGGCTGGAAAGAGGACAAATAAAAGGCCGGATAGATACCAGCCAGCAAGCCCGAAAC
>JAFDYE010000681.1 GCA_018267585.1 Bacteroidota bacterium | reverse complement strand
GGCGCCCGCGCGCAGGACTACGTTGTTCAGGTCGCGGCTGATCGTCTGGGCGGGTTCGCCCGACCCGATCTTTGGCAGGTGCTGGAGGGCCTCATCCAACTTACTGTCGACAAAAGCCACATTCACGTTGTTCTTCTTCAGCAGGAACTCCACCAGTGAATCCTCTCCTTCGAGCAACGCTTTCAACAGATGGTCCGTATCTATTGCTGGATTCGAACCATTGAAAGCCAGCTGCTGCGACTTCGCTACCGCCTCCTGTGCTTTTATGGTAAAATTATTCAGGTTCATATATTTATGGTTTTCCTTTAATAGTTAAATTGTGTCGCAAAATCCAAACCAAGGCCTTAATTCCGTTATTATGTCATACAAAGACCTTCAAACCTGCCGTCGATTCAGTTTGTTCAGCCTCTCCCTGCTATTCTGTCTGAGCCTGCACGCTCAATCCAATTTTGACGCTGTAGATCAACTACTTAAGCAGAACCAAAAGACGCTGGGCAACTTTGTGTGCCTGGCCTGGAAGGACGGGAAGGCCGTTTATCAGAAGCAGTCCAATCCCGACTTCACCGCCAAGGCCCAGGCTCCGATCGGGGCTGCCGGCAACTGGATGACCGCGGCGCTGGTCATGACCTTTGTGGATGAGGGGAAGCTATCCCTCGACGACAAGGTGACGAAGTATATTCCTATGTTCGCAAAATACAGCAAGGGCTATATCACCATCCGCAACTGTCTGACGCATACGTCGGGGGTCAGGGGGGAAGCAGGCGTAAGGATCGAGATGAAGAGCAAATTTGAGAGCACGGAAGACATGGTCAACAGCTATGCTTCGAAGCACGATATCGTCACCAATCCGGGGACAGAATTCTTCTACAGCGAGATCGGGCCGAATATCGTGGCCAGAGTGCTGGAGGTCGTCGGAAAGAAGCCCTTCGACCGGCTGATGATGGAGCGGATCATCCGCCCCTGTAAGATGAGGGCAACCACCTTCACCAGCGATGACGGCGGCGCCATCAACGCCTCGGGCGGGGCCAAATCTACTGCCAATGACTATTTGAATTTCATGATAATGCTGATGAATAAAGGCGAATTCGAAGGCAAGCGCGTACTCAGCGAAAAGGCCGTGGAAGAGATCGGGACAGCCCAGTTCGCCAGCCTGCCGGTAAAGTCTACCGGCCCCGGCCTCTCGGGCGCAAAATTTGGGCTGGGTTCTTTTATCATGGACAACAATACTTTTGCCTGCCCCGACGGATACGGGGTGGTGCCCTTCTTCGACAAATGCCGCAAGTTTGCGGCCATTCTCATCGTGGAAAAGCCGGAGGAAGAAAAGAAACCCCTGCTGCAGAGCCTGATGAGCCTTATCGGGGAGCAGATGGGGTCCTGCGCGAATTGACCGGCGCGCCTGATCAATCCCTGCAGCCGCGGATCACTTTTTTTTGACCAGCACGATCCGGCTGTTGTCCGCCTTGTACAGCTGCTCGTAGAAATTTACCAGCGCCGCATAGTCGGACGGGGGATAACGGCCGGCGTCCTGCCGGAGATACCGGTAGTAGACCACCCTGTCGTTGTCTACACGTATACTACACCGGTAGCTGCCAAACCTGCCGTCGATCGCGACGTCCTTCGGCATGGCCTCCGGCTGATACCCGGCGGGCAATGCTATCTGCACGCTGTCCACATCCGAAAATGACCGGTAGGTCACGTAGTCGTATTTCCTGACCGAGTCCGAAGAGAGCCTGGTATTGCTGCGATCGAAGACATTGGGCGCAATAAAAAGCCGTTTGCCCGATACGCCGGCATACCCCGGGGCGACCACGTGCAGCTGCTCTGTGACAGAAGGATGCGCGCCTTCCTGTTCTTCGTAGTGATTCTTATCGATCGAGTAGGTCGGCAGCCGGAAAAGGTTGTTGAGATATTTCTGGCGATCGTCCGCGGCCATTTCCTTCATCATGGCGTGCGGCGCCTCCTGGCGGATACAGCAGTAGAGCGTGCTGACGTCGGCATCCAGGTTTCCGTCCGGGCCGACTTTTGCGCTGACCACCCGGGTCCGCGTATTGTCTTTGGCGGTGTATACCGGCGTGGGCACGAGATGTCCACCGGCGTCGTCGATCAGGAGCGCCTTACGGCCGCCGGTAAAGCTACCCATATATCCTGGCGACTCCGTCTGGCTCGTACACTCCAGCCAGATGGAATCCTTTCCCATCGGCACGCAGGTGACGATATGGTTGAACTGGAAACTGGGAAAGCCTTCTACGATCGGCGCCGCGTCCTCCCTGGCCCTGATCACGACGTACCTGGCCGGTATACCGGCCTCCTTCAGCAGGGCGACCATATAATTGGAAAGCGCTTTGCAGTCCCCATATTTCTTTGTGGCCACGTAATCGGGCGGAAAGGGCTGCCAGCCGCCGATGCCGAGCGAAAGGTTTATATAGTGGGTGTTCTGCTGCAGATAGCGATAGAGGATACAAACCTTCTCGCGGTTATCCTTCACCGTGTCCACGAGCGCGTGCACCTGTCTGCGGACCGCTTCCGGCAGCGTCTCGCGGCCTTCCCGCAGCAATTCGACGAACTTTCCGTAGCTCTCCCACGAGCTCATATTGCCCTTGTATCCCGCAACTTCGAAGTCGGAGGGACCGGTGAGCACATAGGGCATGACGTCCCGCCACCGGGGGCCGTAGCTTTCCAGGGTGCGGGCAGGCAGGTTGCGGGCTTCCCAGGTATAGACCTTTTTATCGCCGTCCGTCGTGATCACGGGCGACTGGGCGCCATTCATCGCCAGCCACCGTACGTCGTAGCCGTTGGGTGCGATAATGACATATTTGCTGTGCTGCGTGGAAACGCCGGATGTCGTCAGCGGCAGCCAGTCCTCAAAATGGGTGATGCCATTGATGTCGTCCTGCTCCTGGTAGTCGACCGTATAGGGATAGTTCCGGTAATAGAAATCGTGCGCCAGGTAGCGCGTGTCATCCGCCAGACTTGCGTCATCGACATAGCTGCGATCTTCCATGTCCTTTCTCCTGGCCTTCTTCAGCTGCTTGCCCCGGGCGTCATAGAGCACCCCCGATACTTCATCGATGGTATTGAATTTGTCGTACCAGCTGCTAAATCCGCCCAAATTTTCACCCGCATTTTCCAGGACCGTATAGACGTGGTGTTCCCGGACGATCGCTTTTGCCGGAGACTTCACCTCGATGACCACCTCCGCCTCGCGGAGCACGGCCCGGGCGCCTTTCCGGAGACTGTCGGGTATGGCGTCAGCCGCATAGTTCTGTGCACCGGCGCAAAAAGGGAGCAGCAGCAATAGGATCAGGGTTCTCATGACTTTTTCTTTTTAAATACGATCTGTTCGCCTTCTTTTTTTACGACAAAGCTAAAGAAATCCCGCAGGGACCCATAGTCCTCGCGCTTATAATTGGCTTTCGCGAGGATCAGCCTCGCGCGAAACTGTATGCGGCTTTCATCCTTCTGGATCAGGTATTCGAACATCCCTTCGTCCCCATTATAGGAGACCCTCGCAGGCTTGGGCAGTTCGTCGACCTCATAGCCCTCCGGCAGCTCCATATTCAGGATATAGGTCTCGTCCATCGCATAGGGCATCTCCACCGGGTAGAACCGCTCTGCGGCTTTGAAGGGGTTCTCTTTGTACCCTTCGGAAAGCATCGGGTTGAAATAGATGACGTCGGTTGCCGCGTCGGGGCTGAATTTAAGGTCATAGCCGAGCTCGAGGGGCTGTTCAGGCTGCTTCAGCGAGTCAAGCCGCAGATTGGCGCAGGTCATATCTCCCGTGTAGGCGCCCTCGATGGCCTTTGTGAACTCCGGGAGGCCCTTTTCCCTCACCTTTTGCCGGATGATATCGGCCTCATTGAAGCCCGGCTTGCAATCGAAGTGGCCGATCAGGCCCTTTCCGTCATCGGACCTGGAAATAAATACCGTGGTCAGCTTTTTTTCGCGCAGGTCATCCGCATCGATAACGGCCTCTGCCCCGGCGTCCCTGGCAACTACACGGGCCGACCCGTTGTAACACCGCGAAGGAATACGACCAAAGCCCAGCCAGGGTTCGCTGGCATCGAGAAAGAGCTGCGAGCTGTCTATGGTAAGCAGGCAAATGACGTAGTTGAAGCGATCGATCAAGGGGTACATGGGAAGCGTGAAACCGTGCGCCCGGGTGCTGAGAATGACGGGGTCCGCGCCGATCTTTGCGTGCCGCAGCATGGCGATAAGCAAAAGGTTCAGCTCGGCTTCATTGCCGCTCTTATTCTTATATACCGTCTTCAGCGAACCGGAGGCGATCGAAAGTCCGCTGTGCGCCGTACAGCCGAAGTTGTCGCGGACATAAGCGTATATCTTCTGCGCTTTCTCCAGGCTATTGCCGGCACCCTTGATAATGGTCGGAAAATCCTGGTCCAGCCAGCCGTTGTTATCGTCGAGGCCGCCGCCAAAATCGTCTGTCTTCAGCAGCGTTTCATTGAGCTTTGCCCAGCTGCCCATCTTGTCTTCGGTATAGCCGCTGGGGAATTGATAGCGGACCAGCTGGAATTCTATTCTTGAGATATAGTTGGCCAGGGTCGTGGTAAAGGGTTCCTCTTTCAGGGCGGGGACGTCCTTCATGACCCAGCGGTGCATGACCACTTCATCATCGAAGGTGTACCGTTCGTCCCGGGACGTAACACCGGGGCTCGTCATATGAAAGGTGACGTTCCGGGAGTCCGACTTGTTGATATGATAGGCCAGGTAACCCTGGGTGAGCGTGACATACTGGAAGAACCTGGGCATATCGACCTGGTATTCGCTCCAGAGGCAGGGGTAATCGCCCTGGAATGCCCAGGGTTGCAGGTTGAAGAGGAATGGCGACTCCTGTGTAAAGCTATACTCGAGGATCGAGCCCTCTTTGAGCGCTGGAAAGGTAAATTTCTTGTTGACCCGGTGTTTTGATTCCTGGTTCGTGAATATCGCCTTATCCTCCAGCTTGGTCTCCACGACCTTGCCGTCTTCAAGATTATAGGTAGAAGCCTTCAGCGAGACCAGCTTCTCAGCATCCAGACCGTCGACGAACAACGGGATCGTGACCGTAGCGGCATCGAAGCCTTTCCGGTTGATGATCTTTATCCGTACGCTGCGTTTGAACACCAGCGTAAACCAGCCTTTAATGTTGCCTTCGAATTCAGAGGTCCCAAAGTCGGCGACGATCACGGCGTCTGCCGCGGAATCCGGACCTCCCGGCCGGACATTGAAGTCCTGGGGCGTCAGCTTTCCAAATTTGACGGGGATCTTGTCCTGTGCGAGGCCCGCAATGGCGGTAGTCAGACAGGAAATAATAAATAGAAGGTTTTTTCTGCGGTTCATGTGTGGTATAGGGGGTTTAAGAGTTAGTCTATTTCTTCTTCAGCACGATGGCCTCATTCTCCTTCTTTACGACATAGGTAAAAAAGTCCCGGAGCGTGGCGTAGTCCTCGGCCGGGAACCAGGCCTTGTTCAGCCGCAACCGGCAACGCATCTGGATCCTGTCGCCCTGCTGATCGATAAGGTATTCGAAGGAGCCCTGGTCACCGTTGAAGGCGACCTTTGTCGATTTGGGCAGTTCGTCGACGACATAGCCCTGGGGTATCTCCATCGTAAAAATATAGTGGTCGTCGGTGGCATAGGGCATTTCGACCGGGTATTTACGTTCGGCGGCGGCGAAGGGGTTGGTGCGCAGATCGTTCCACAGCATCGGATTGATATACACGACATCACTGCCCGGTGGATTGTTGAATACGAAATCATAATGCATTTTCGCCGGCAATTCGGG
>JAFDYE010000680.1 GCA_018267585.1 Bacteroidota bacterium | reverse complement strand
TGGAACTTCTCCAGTCGCCAACTGCTGTCCACGTGTACGAAAGTGGCGAACCCCAACAGCCCTCCGCTGAAACGCCCCGTCTGCATGCCATCCGGATCGTAGCCGGAATGATTAAAGCTCATCACCTTTACTTCTCTGCCATTGGAATCGGAACACGCAAAGACATTCAGGAGGCGGGTCGCCACGCCGTCCGGGTCGGGAAAACGAAGGGTATCCATCTCGTTGACGTCAGGGTAAATCTTCGGCGTACAGCGGGGGCATTTCCAACTGATCAGCTGGTTGGCGAGCTTGGGTTGGCTTAGATCGTACCATTTCCCCGGAAACAGCCCTGCCAAAGCCCGCTTCGGACTAAAGGGATCGGGTAACACAAGGAGCCTTAGCCCCAGGATCGTATCGGAGACCGACTTGCATTGTAAATCACCGGCAGGCGGGGCCTGGGCGAGCATGGTTCCGGCAATCCACAACAGGATGAGTACAACAGCGGTTGAGCGAAGAATATGCATTTGACTTGATCAACTTTTTGATATCTTTCTACAGTATTGTCACCAAACTCTTGAGATCCATTTTTCTGAAAAATAATTTTTAACCTACCGCCTCCAACCACAGGTACTGCCTAGCCTCCTTTTTCAACACATACTCTGCCCAAAAGTTGGGATCGTCGAGTGTGCAGGAGGAATTCAAAAATCGCCAGTCATTCCAATCCGAGATGTCCTTGAGGACAGCTATCACATCCTCGCCATCAAAGTAGCCTTCGCTGTAACGAATTTGCGGATAGGTCCATCGGTAGAAGGTGGACGAAGCGGGCTCATAAAAGAACCACACTAACCGATTCCCCTTCTCGCGGTGCTTTGAAACCGCTGCTAGCAGGAAGTGCGATCTTTCCCTGGGATATATTAAAGTGTAGTTGCCGAATATAGGGAAGAAATCGACATATTGGTCCGGAGAGTGAATGCGCATCCGCTGAAGAAATGGATCAATATTTGCCACATTCATGTATTGCTCGAAAGCGTGATTGATCTTCTCTTTTTCGTCCCTCTTAATACTAGTCACCAACCAGGGCGCCGGTGAAAACTCCTCGTCTTCTATATTCCGAACAGGTTGGCCATCGAGACCATTAAGAGCCAGAGGCGGGCCAAACGATCCTTTCGACCAGAATTCAGGATCGCTCGCCCCTCTGGTGAGCCAAGAGAAAGATTTTTCCTCGTCCATCTGCTCGCCCCAGAAGGTCAGCCCCTTTGAAATGAACCATTTCTCCTCATAGAGCATTCCAATGAAGGTAATCGACCAGGCCTCATAAATGCCCTCTTTGATACACTCTTCCATACCCTTCATGTGGTAACTACGGTCATCTATCCATTTCTGTTGTCGTGTAGTATCCGTACCCATCGATGAATGGCCAGCGAAACTAAGAAAGACCCAATGATAATCGTCAAATTCTACAGTATCTAGACGGGCGTATGTATAGGCGAAGAATTTCGTGCGGTCGGAATTGAAGCGCCCACCACGAAAGCCGTAAAGCTCCCGCTCGTATGTACGGGGCTTCAATAGGGTCAGCAGTTCGGGATCATATGGTTGTTCAGGCATTATAAGCTATTGTGCGATTCAAAGTCGTCAAGAAAAACATAGTTAATTAGAATTACAATCATTTCGTAATCAGCAATTGCATCAATTCGTTTCCAATTCGGGTGATATGATCGCGTTCCCTTATTTTGTTAAAAGTAGCTAAAACCTTGGAGGAAAAGCCAGTAAACCCGATGGCCGCCCCCATGATGTTGCCGGCGAGCGATGCGTTTGTATCCGTATCGCCGCCACAAAGAATGATTTCAGAAAGTATATCTTCAAATTTATGCTCCACGATCTTCTGGGCCGCAAATATGGAAAAAGGGACGGATTCGACAACATGGCCTGAAGTCCCTATTAATTGGGCTGCTTCACGAATGGTCAATGAAGGCGATATCTGCAACTTTAAAAGATTGTCCCGGACCGATGTATCAGGTAGCTCGGGTATTATTAAATCAATTAAGCTTTGCCCTGGCCTCCATCGATCCGAAACAAGGAAATTTAAAGCATAGAGGATAGATAGGCATCCAACATAAGCTTCATCATTTTTGTGCGTGATGTTACATACATCCCGAATGAGAGTTTTATCCGTTTCTACGTTTACGAAGAAAGCAAGAGGCGAAATTCGCATGGCGGCGCCATTGCCAGCTGCATATTCCCCTGACCGGCCAGAAAGTGCCCAGTGAGCACCTACCTGTAAATCTCTGAGGGCTTTAAGGGTACTGGATCCTAAGCCCGAAAGCTTCCCCTTATTATACCATTCCAGCATTTTTTTTGCAATACTTTCAGCGGATACATGCCCCGAATCTATAATGGATTCGCAAGTTGCGAGAGTTAGCTGAGTATCATCCGTTATTCCATTTATAACATCGAACTCAACGGATTTAACATTCGCTTGACCTTCATAATAACTGCCTACGGCATCACCAATTGCTCCTCCAATTAGGCAGCCATATAAACTATGTACTTTCCCTGGTTTTAAATTTATAGCCGTCGCAGGCTCTTTGATATTGGGCGTTGCATACCCAACCATCGAATGTTTGTAGACAGCCTTTGCTTCCCCGGTTAATTCAGTTGACATGGGGAAACGCACATTTTTGCCCAGTAAAAGTCGGTCGATTAGATAATCTATCAGCAAAACATCATACTCATCATTTTGCTGGTTATACTGATCTTTGTTTCTATTTACTAAGGTTTGGATGACCTTATACGTGTTATCTTTCTGCGATTGTAAAGTTATCTGATATATGTGATACCCTGTCCAACTGCGGTGAATGTGTAGGGAATGGTTATCGTAATAAATGAACCATTTGTCCTCCATCTCTTTTGGGATAAGGCCCAATTTTATTCGGTCGAATTCCTCCGATGAATAAACTTTTTGAAAGTCCAGGATACCGACTTTGCCGGGCAGTTTCTCTGTTTTCCAATCTGATGCTTTCGCTATCTCGGCCATTGTCAAAGGTTAGAAGTTTCCGTCTGTAGTGCCAATGGTTTGAAGTGACCGATAAGATGACCCCATAGGATTCAAACCAAAAAAGAGTTTGAGAATAAGCAACTTACATTATCCATGGTAAATTGGCAAAATAAAAAAGCCTTCAAATTCAGTGACTTTGAAGGCTTCGAAATTCTTGTGACCCGGGCGGGATTCAAACCCACGACCACCTGCTTAGAAGGCAGGAGCTCTATTCAGCTGAGCTACCGGGTCGAGCGGCGGCAAAAATAAAAAAAATCCCCCAACCCCCCAAACCCTTTTACGCTCAACGCTTTTAATTATCTTCGGCCCCGATACCGCAGGCACAAGGCCGCCGGTCTACCCATCGGCGACGCCACCGCCGCACAGACCGGTCACACCCCGCCGCGCGGCAAAACCACTATCTATGGACGTAAAGATCGAAGACAGCTGGAAAGAAGTGCTCAAGCAGGAGTTCAATAAACCCTACTTCCTGCAGATTGCCACCCATTTAAAAACGGAAAAGATCAGCGGCAGGACCATCTACCCCCCCGGCAGCCTCATCTTCAACGCCTTTAATACAACCCCATTCGAAGACGTCAAGATCGTCCTGCTGGGACAGGACCCCTACCACGGTCCGGGGCAGGCCCATGGCCTCAGCTTCTCCGTCCAGAAAGGCATCCCCCCTCCCCCATCCCTGATCAATATTTTCAAAGAACTCCATAACGACGTCGGCATGGCCATCCCCAAACACGGCGACCTGACCCACTGGGCCCAACAGGGAGTTCTCCTGCTCAATGCCTCGCTAACAGTCCGCGCCAATGAACCCATGAGCCACGCCAAGATCGGCTGGGCCGAGTTCACCGACTCCGTCATCTCCAAAGTATCCGCCCTCAAAGAAGCCGTCGTATTCCTGCTCTGGGGCAAATTCGCACAGGAAAAACAGACCCTCGTCGACGCCACCAAACACCTGGTGCTGAAAGCCGCCCACCCCTCTCCCTTCTCTGCCGACAAAGGCTTTTTTGGCTGCAAACACTTTTCCAAAGCCAACACCTGGCTGATGAGCAATGGCATCGACCCCGTCGACTGGTCCCTGCAATAGCGCGCCCCCAAACCGCCTCAGCCCAAACCCAACAACAAAATCGTCATGTCATCCTTAAAGAATACCTTCTGGAACATCTTCGCCCGCATCTGGGCCGTGTGGGTCATCCTGATCTTCGTTATCACCATGCTGATCTTCATGATCCCCTTCCTCTTATTTGCCTACCCACTCTCCGATCCTAAAAGAACCATCCGCTTCATCTCCTTCTCCCGGGTATGGATGGGTGTATTCCTGCCACTGGCCGGAACCCCGCTAAGAATAAAAGGAAGGGAAAAATTCGTCAAAGACCAGCCCTACATCGTCGTCTGTAATCACAATGCGCTCCTCGACGTCCCTATTACTTCACCGGGAATACCAGGCCGCGGCAATAAAACGATCGCGAAGATGGAGATGGCAAAGATCCCCGTCTTCGGCCTGCTCTACCGAACCGGCAGCGTGCTCGTCGACCGCAGCAGCGAAACCAGCCGCCGCGATAGCTTTGTAAAAATGAAAGACGCCCTGGAAATGGGCCTGCACATGTGTATCTACCCCGAAGGCACCCGGAACAAGACCAACGAACCACTGAAATCCTTTCACGACGGAGCCTTCCGCCTCGCCCTCAACACCGGCAAACCCATCATGCCTGCCGTCATCTTCAACACTCGAAAGGTCATGCCCATCAGCAAAACCTTCTATTTCCGGCCCCATCCCCTGGCCATGCACTTCCTCGACCCCATCACACCCCAGCCCGGGGAGACCGTCGAAAGCCTCAAACAACGCGTATTTGTAATAATGCGGGACTACTATTCCACCCACTCGGCCCGGTCCTGAACCACCCTATTTCTCCTTCGTGAAATGCAGCACATTTCCCCCGTCCACATACATATCGATATGTGATATCACCCTGAAATTGTCCAGAAAAGCGCTCAGCGGCTTGTCCCTGTGCAACGCCCCCGTAAACCGTTTTTGCGCAAGCAAAGGGTCATCCAGTACCGTCCTCACCCCAAACCACCTCCCCAGCACCGCCGAGATCTCCTTCAGGTCGGCAGCCTCAAAAATATACACCCCCTGCCGCCAGCTCAATACCCTCCCCGCATCAAAAGCCCCCTGTCCGATCTTCCCACCCTCCGCGACCGCCATGCTACCCGGCTGCACCTTCACCCTCGATTGACCGGCAACCAGGTTGACTCCACCATCCACCAGCGCCACCTTCACCACACCAGGACTATAGGTATTTACATTGAACTCCGTTCCGGTCACCTCCACCGTATTATCCCCCAAATGGACGACAAAAGGCTCGGAAGCCCGCTTAGCTATCTTACAATAGGCCTCACCAACGATGCCGATCTCCCGCCTCCCGGCCGCGAACTTAGTCGGGAAACTCAGACTACTGGCAGAATTCAGCCATATCTCCGACCCATCGCTCAGTGTCACCTTGTAGTCCGTCCCTACCGGCACGTCGAGCGTGTTATTCCCAACGGCCGACTCATCCAAAGCCCGATAGCTGAGCGACTTGTTATTATTGTCGAGGGCGAGCTGCCCCTTCCGGATATTCCCCTTCTCAGTTGCAAGGTCAACCTTCGACCCGTCCGCCAGCCGCAACATGACGCCACCGGCGCCAGACACAACAGCACGGTCAAAGCTCCCCTTATCCCCCGTATTTACCCTCGTCGCCAGCCACCATCCGCCAAGCGCGACAACCGCAACAACCACAGCAACACGCACCAGCCGCCGACGGCTAAGCACCTTCTGCTGGCCATGTATCTCTCCCGAAATATCCTTCCAGAAATCCGGCGAATTGAGATGACCGAAACCCTCCGCCACCCGCCCGCCGGGCAGCTGGCCAACCAGCTCATCGTACGCGCCCTGCGCCCCGGGATCCCGCGCAAACAGGTCATCCAGCTCCCGTTGCTCCTCAACGGTCAGCGAATTGGTGATCTTCCCAAGAAAAAGGTATTGATGATGGTCAGAAATAGCAGCCATGCTTTATAGACAGGATTTTCATTTATATTCACTAGCCAAACCGGCATTTTTTCTCCGGCGCGACCCACGGCCCAACCCTGGCACTCACAAATTCTTCTTCAGCGTAGCCCGCAGCTCCTTCAACGCCCGATCCATATGGCTGCTCACCGTATGCCGGCTGATCCCCAGCTGCGCCGCAATCTCCACGTGCGTCATCTTTTCGATATACTGCATCCGGAAAACCTTCCCCGCCATGGTCGGCAGCCGGTCGATCGCCCCGTTGATGATCCTCCCCAGCTCCTCATTCTCGAGCGGATAGTTCGTCACCCCCTCCTGCGGCGGAACATAACCCTGCTTCAGCCGCTCCTGCACACGCAGCCGGTCCCTGTAATTAAACGCCCTGTTCCGGACAGACTGAAGAAGATAGGCATTCAGAGAGACGGTAACACTCTCGAAGATCCGGAAGAACCACAGATCGATAAAGAATTCCTGAACCAGGTCCCTGGCGGCATTTTCGTCATGAACGATCGACAAGGCCAGCACATAGAGCCTGTTCCTTGAATGGAGATATAAATACTCGAACGCCTTCAGCTCGTTGCGGCAAAGGGCTTTAAGCAACACCTCGCTATCTGAATACTTGTCACTCATGCATCGAAGACGCCGAAGGCGAACAACGAATATATCGACTTTTTTGCCGGCCCGAAAATACACAACAAAAAAACTTCCCGTACGACTAGTGAACCGTAGCCAAAAAACTGTCATCACCTATATACCTTCCTTTGAATAACCGTCACTCCGACGGACAGACTTCATAAAACCAAAACTTAACGATATATGACACCTGCAAACGCACGCTCGCAATAAGATTGCCATACAAAAAACCCCTCGGCCGTGGGAAGCTCGGAGGGGCAGGTCCGAAACATTACTGGTAACATTTCAAACTATTGCAATTTATGCAAAAAAAGGGCATTTTTTGTAAAAGGCAGGCCATTGCCATGCCTTGGAAACATTTTAACTGGCTGCAAATAATGAGAACGAGCGCTATCGCATTCACGATCCTGACCGGCATCACACAACTGCTGGTCGCCGCTCCCGGCCGGGGCCAGGACAGAATAAAAAAGAACATCAGCCTTGACTATCACAACGCCGCTTTCACCACCGTGGTCAAAGCCATCGAACAAAAGTCGGGACTGATCATTATGTACGAGCTCACCCCTGCCATCGAGAACGAACGACTAACCCTCGCAATAAAAGACCGCTCCGTCGCCGACGCCCTCGACCTTCTCGTCACAGGACGCAAACTCAGATGGAGCCTCGACCAGTCGGAGAACATCGTCCGCCTCGAAAGGGTCGACGACCGGCCGGCGCCCCCACCCAACGCCGAACAAGCACCGCCAAATATCTCCGGCGTTATCAAAGACGCCCTCGGACATCCCCTCGCAGGAGCCACCATCGCCATTAGAAACGGTAAGACCTCCACAACTTCCAACGCCGAAGGCTTCTTCACTATTCCGGCAAAAGAAGGCGACGTCCTTATCTGCACGTATGTGTCCTGCGAGCCACGCTTCATCCGCGTGTCTTCCGAAATGCAAATCAAAGCCTCGTTGGGCGAGATCGTACTGACACCCGCCGCATCGGGCCTCGACGAAATGGTGATCATCGCCTACGGCACGACCACAAGACGCCTCGCAACAGGCAGCGTCTCCACCGTCAGCGGCGAAGAGATCCGCCGCCAGCCCGTCAGCAACGTGCTGGAAACGCTGGAAGGCAAAGCCCCCGGCCTCTTCATCTCTCAGTCCAATGGCGCACCCGGCAGCCAGATGAATATCTCCATCCGCGGACAGCTGTCCATCGCCAGCGGCCAACTCCCCCTCTTCATCATCGACGGCGTTCCCTTCGTAGAAACACCCATCAACCAGCTCGGCAGCTCTACCTACGGCCAGCAAGGCGCCGCAGGCCCCATCGACCCTATGAACTCCATCAACCCCTCCGACATCGAAAGCATTTCCGTCCTCAAGGACGCCGACGCAACCGCCATCTATGGGTCACGCGGCGCCAACGGCGTCATCCTCATCACCACCCGCCGGGGAAAAGCAGGAGCCACCCGCTTCGACCTCAATGCCTCCACGGGAGCCGGCAGGATCACCCGGACTATGCCGATGCTCGACCTGCACCAATACCTCGCGATGCGCCACGCAGCATTCGCCAACGATAACGCTACGCCTACGCTGTCCAACGCCCCCGACCTCCTGTCCTGGGACACCACAAAGTCGACCGGCTTCAACAAACAATTCATCGGCGGCACCGCCCGCCAGACAGAGGTCACGGGCTCCTTTTCCGGCGGCGACCAACGCCTCCACTACCTGTTCTCCAATACCTTCCGCCATCAGGGCACAAGCTATCCCGGAGACTTCGGCTACAACCGCTATTCGTCTCACCTGAGCATCGACAATACCTCGGCCGACGGCCGCTTTGGCATCACAGCCACAGCCATCTATTCAAAAGAATCCAATAACCAGTCCCTTACCGATATCACGAGTCAGGTCTATAACCTGCCGCCCGACTACCCCGTGTACAATGCCAACGGAACCCTCAACTGGACCGGCGGTATCACCAATCCGATGTCTTATTTGCTCCAGACATCGGCGTTCAGGTCCGACAACCTGCTCGCAAATGCCTCCCTCCGCTATACCATCTTACCGGGACTAAACGCCAAGCTCAGTGCAGGATACAACAAGATCAACCAGTCGATCACGACCCTGATGCCGCTAAAGTCGGCCAATCCGAACACGACGACGCAGTCTTCCGCAGGATATAGCTCCAATTACGTCGAAAGCTATATCGTCGAACCCCAGCTGGATTACATCAAAGCCCTGGGCAAAGGCAGGCTGACAGCCACGCTGGGCGGCACCTGGCAACAATCCAACTTCGTTCAGCCCTACTTTGTCAACGCGACCGGCTTTTCCAACGACGACCTCATGAGCTCCTGGACCGCCGCATCCGCCATTTCCTATAAGAACAGCGGCTATACTTCCTACAAATATGCCTCGGGCTTTGCCCGCCTCAACTACACCTGGCTTGACCGCTATCTGCTCACCCTCACCGGACGCAGGGACGGCTCCTCCCGTTTTGGCCCCGACCATCGCTGGGGCAATTTCGGCTCCGTCGGCGGGGGATGGATATTCACGGGCGAACCCTGGATGAAAAAACCGGCGCCCTGGCTCAGCTATGGCAAGCTGCGGGCCAGCTACGGCACCATCGGCAATGACCAGATCCAGGACTACGGCTATCTCTCCACCTATTCGGTATTCTGGTATTCCTACGGCGGCGCCTCCATCTATCCCTCCCGCATCGCCAACCCCGACTACGGATGGGAAACCAGCCGCAAGATCGACGCAGCCCTCGAAACAGGCTTTATCAAAGACCGGATCCTTTTTACCGTCAACTGGTTTACCAGCCGCACAGGCAACCAGCTGATCAACTCGCCGCTGGCCGCACAGACAGGGTTCACCACCTACCAGGCCAACCTCCCTGCCCTGCTGCAGAGCTCCGGCTGGGAATTCGAGCTGAAGACGACCAATATCAAAAAACACAACCTCACCTGGACCAGCTCGTTCAACCTGACCATACCCCGCAATAAGCTGCTCTCCTTCCCCGGCCTGTCAAAGACAGGCTACGCCTACGTGTACGTCGTCGGAAAGCCCATCAACAACTATAACGGCTTCCATTTTACCGGCCTGACCAACGGCATCGCCACAGTAGCAGACCTCAACAAGGACGGCACGATCTCGCAGGGCCTTCCGGCGCTCAAAGGAGACTACTATATGATCGCCA
The DNA here is from genome assembly GCA_018267585.1 of Bacteroidota bacterium. Classification (GTDB taxonomy): domain Bacteria; phylum Bacteroidota; class Bacteroidia; order Chitinophagales; family Chitinophagaceae; genus Puia. The sequence goes on along the minus strand of JAFDYE010000680.1, from coordinate 13,408 downwards.
CCAGCAGCCCTAAGTTCTACGGCGGCTTCAGCAACACCATCCAGTACGGCCAGTTGCAGCTGGACATACTGCTTCAATTTGTCAAACAGCTGAAACCCGGCTTCAGGCAGTCCAACACCAGCGCGCCCGGTTTCATGGTCAACCAGGACTCCCATATACTGTCCGACGGCTTCAAGCCGACGATGACCGCGGGCAGCACTGCTGCCTATGCCTATACGAATTACTACCTCATGTCCGACGCCTCCTACTCGGACGCCAGCTTTATCCGGCTCAAGAACCTGAGCCTCACCTACGACCTCCCGGGCAAATGGACAAAGGCAGCGAAGATCAGGAATGCAGGCGTCTTCGTCAGAGGACAAAACCTGCTCACGATCACCAGCTATTTCGGCTTCGACCCCGAGACAGCGGGCTACTCCCTTCCCCCTCTTCGCCAGGTCGTCGCAGGCATCCATTGCTCACTTTAAACCCCAGAAAAAAATGAAACAACGATCACTCATATATTCAATCCTCTTCACCGGACTAACGCTCTCCGGCTGCAACAAGCTCATAGAGATCGGCACACCCCGGAACCAGCTGGTGACCGCCAGCGTATTTACCGACACCGTAACCGTCGAATCCGCAGTGCTGGGCTTGTATAGCAAATTGGCCAACGGATCACCGGGAATGGACCCCGGCACAGCCACCAGCCTGTACAACGGCCTCTCTGCCGACGAAGGCTACCACTACAGCTTTACCTTCTACGACGACTTCAAGAACAATTCCCTCAACGCAAACGTCTACTACCTCGACAGCTACTGGAGCGGTTTCTACAACATCATTTACACGGCCAACGCCCTGATACAGGGCGACAGCGCCTCCTCTTCGCTGCCCGCGCCGTACAAGGCCCGCACCATCGCCGAGGCCAGATTCGTCCGCGCCGTATGCTACTTTTATCTCGTCAACGAATACGGCGCCGTGCCCCTGGTCCTCACCCCCAACGTGAATATCTCCAACACACAACCGAGGGACAGCGCAACAAAGATCTATGACCAGATCGAAAAAGACCTCACCGGCGCAGCAGCAGCGCTGCCCGCAGACCTCGGCTACTATGCCGGCAAAAGAACAAGGGCCACCAGTTGGGCCGCCAAAGCACTGCTTGCCCGCGTATACCTCTACCGGAATAAGTGGTCACAGGCGGCGGCAACAGCCGGCTCCGTCATCAACAATCCCGGGCTGTTCTCCATCAATCCCGACCCCACCAAAGTCTTTCTCGCCAACAACCAGGAAGGCTTACTCCAGTTCGTCAACGCGATCACCTCTTCCTGGATGGCTACCAGCCTCGGCGCCAGCCCCTTCGCCGTTACACCCAACTTCGTGCTCGGCGACAGCCTCTACGCGTCCTTCGAGGCCAACGACCTCCGTAAGACCAACTGGGTGGGAATAAAGAAATACGGCAATACCAACTATCCATTCCCCTCCAAATACAAATACATCGGCGGACAAGGCGCCGTCGAATATGCACAGCTGCTCCGTATGTCCGAACAATACCTGATCCGCGCCGAAGCCAATACACAGCTGGGACAATTCTCCAGCGCTGCTGCCGACCTCGACATCGTACGCGCCCGCGCCGGCCTCCCCAATACCACGGCAGCCGACAAGCCCTCGCTCATCACGGCGATCGAACACGAACGCCGGACAGAGTTCTTCTGCGAATGGGGACACCGCTGGCTCGACCTGAAGAGATGGCCCGGCATCGCCAATCCATCTGCAACACGCGCAGACGAAGTCCTCTCCGCCGCCAAAAGTTCGAACTGGCAGTCCACCGACGCCCTTTACCCGATCCCCCAGCCAGAGCGGAACGTGAATCCCAACCTCACCCAAAACCCGGGCTATAACTAAAACAAGTTAAAATTTATACTATGCAATTTCGCTCATTCCGGCAGCTGCTGCCGGCCGCCCTCCTCATGCTCAATGCGGCCACCGCCCAGAGCACGCCCCAGCCCTTCACGCTGAAAGGAGAGCTTACAGGAAAAAAATTACCGGCCTTCCTCTACCTGGCATACCGAGACGGGAAAACGCCCTTCCGCGACTCCGCCGCCATCATCAACGGACAGTTCGTCTTCAAAGGCCGGATCAGCCGGCCCGTAAAAGCAAGGCTCTATTTCAATCAGGGTATCGGTGACACCTACACGCCACCACGCGAGCTCTACCTCGACCCCGCAACGATCACCCTCAGCGGCACCGCCCTGGCTTCTTCCTCCGTCAAAGGCAGCCCTTCCACGGTTCTTATTGACGAATACGAACAGGCCATCCAGCCCCGCCTGTACCAGCTGGAAGCCATGCGCACGAGAGCCTGGTACAAACGCGCCAACCGTGACAGCGTCCACGCCATCAACGACCGGATAGCGGACGAAATGAACGCGATCGCCGACGAGCTGACAGCATTCGTCAAACGCCATCCCGACTCCTGGGTCAGTTGGGACCTGGTCGACGAACGCCGCGTCGCGATGAACCCCACCACCCTGGAGCCATCCTTTCGCGCGCTCAGCGACAGGTTCAGGAATTCACCCGAAGGCCGGGCACTCGCCGAACAGATCGTCAACGTAAAGGGTACCGAGATCGGTGTAAGATCCGCCGACTTCTCCCAGTGTGACGAACACGGCAACCCCGTCACCCTGCGCTCCCTCCGCGGCAAATACGTCCTGATCGACTTCTGGGCCAGCTGGTGCGGCATCTGCCGGCTCGAGAACCCCAACGTCCTCCGCGCCTATAACGCATATAAGGACAGCGGCTTCACGGTCCTCGGCGTCTCCCTCGACGACTCGAAGGAGAAATGGATCCGCGCCGTCAAAGAAGACAACATGCCCTGGCAGCAGGTCTGCGACCTGAAAGGGACCAACAACGAAGTCGCCACGCTCTACGGCATCAAGGGCATCCCCCAGAATGTGCTCCTCGACCCCAATGGCACCATCATCGCCAAGAACCTCCGAAACCTTGACCTGATGAACCAGCTGATCGCGATCTTCGACGCCGGACGCAACACACGCGTAGACGGCCGCATCGACGGCCTCAGGGACAGCACGCTGACAGTCCGCTACCTGGCGAACGGCCAGCCCCGGTCCGCCACCATCCCCGTCCATGACGGCCATTTTACCTGGCTCGCCGCGATCCCCGAACCCGAAAAGGTAGAAGCCACCTTGCTCCCAAGCCACCGCAGCTTTCAGTTCTTTGCCGACAACGGCTATATCGAACTCAGCGGCAGCGCCGACTCACTCAATACCCTGAAGGTAAAAGGCTCCTGGCTGGACGACGAATCAAAAGCTTTCCTGACTCTCAACCGGACCCCTACCGACCAACAGAAAGAGCAATATATCCAAACCCATCCTTCCAGCCTTTTTTCCCTGAACCTCGTCTATGAGATGCTGATGACAGGAGCCGATCACAGCAAGGTATATGCCTTGTTCATGTCCCTTTCCGAGCCCGTGCGCTCTATGCCCACAGGCCGCATGATCGCAGCCGAGCTTTCCACCTCCGCCGCACAACAAGGCGAATGCACGGTGAACATCGTCTTCAACGGCGAAAAAGCCCGCAAGGCCTATCTCTCCTGGTATGAAGACGACGAATACCGGCTGGATTCCACAGACATCAGCACCGGTAAATGCACCTTTCACGTAAAGCTGGGCCACCCCGTCTCCGCCCGCCTTTGGCTCGACAACCGCGGCTTTGGCTACTCCAACGGCCACCGGCCCGATATGCTGTATTTTTATTTGGAAAATGGCGCTATGCAGATCGACGCCAGAGATTCCGTAAAGAACGCCTCTATCACCGGCTCCCGGATCAACGACGAGGTCGCGATCTATAAAAGATATGTCTCACCCGCCACCAGCGAACTGGAAGACATCAACGCCGAGCTCCTCCAGGCATCGGATGCCAAAAGACACGACACCGCCTTCCTCAACCCGCTGTATGCAAGACAACAGGCGGCCGTCGTCCGGCTCAGACAGCTGGACAAGGATTTCGCCACCGCCAACCCCGACAACTACGGCAGCCTGCAGGCGCTACAGGAAGCAGGAGGGATCAATATCGACCCCACCGTAATAGGCCCCCTCTTCCAAAACCTCTCCGCCAGGCTTCGCAATTCAGCTGCCGGCCAGCGCTACGCGCAACAGCTGGAGACGGCGCGCAAGACCGGCATCGGCGCACAAGCACCCGACTTCACCCAGAACGACCCCAACGACAAGCCCATCCGGCTTTCCGACTTTCGCGGTAAATACGTCCTCCTCGACTTCTGGGCCAGCTGGTGCGGCCCCTGCCGGAAAGAGAATCCCAACTACGTGAACGCCTACCACCTGTACAAGGATAAGAACTTCACCCTGCTGGGCGTATCTCTCGATAAGGCGCAAGACAAGAACGCCTGGATCGCCGCTATCAGAAAAGACGGCCTCGAATGGCCCCAGGTTTCCGACCTTAAATTCTGGCAGAACGACGTAGCTAAACTCTACGATATCCGCGCCGTGCCCCAGAACTTCCTGATCGACCCCAACGGAAAGATCATCGCCAGGAACCTCCGCGGCGAACAGCTGCTCAAAAAATTAAAGGAGCTACTCAACTAACCCGCAATGAAACGGCCGCTCACTGCGGCCGTTTCTTATAATAATTCCTCATCAACAACCCAAAATCATCCGGATCATTAATGATAACATTATGCTCCCGCGGACTATGCACAAACAATAGCCTGTTCTCCTTTATCACCCTCCCATTCACCGACGCCTCCTCCACCAGCCCATATGCTATCCCATCCTGCCGAAGCTTCACCATCATCGTATCGCTCATCTTGTCCGGCCCATATCCGGTATTGGTAAACCAGTGCACAAAATGATGACCCGCCTCCTCCGCCCATCGGTCAAACACATCTACCCGCCCATACAATGCATCGAAAAGGAACACCTCATCCACACCCAACCCTCCATGTTCCAGTATATCCGCGATGACCGAATAAGCGCCGCTATGCCCCGCCAGCGCAATACGCCCCGCCACAACACCGGTAGAGATAACACCGGCGCGCCGCAACTCCGACACCACATCCCCTGCCAGCAATTGGAACATCCCCTCCCTCCTCATTTTCCCCCCATAGCTGTCCGCCGCATTCCTCGCCGCCTCCGGCAGCACCAGCACGGCATTTCGCCCCGAAGCCGCAAACTGCCGCGCCAGCCCATAAAATTGTAATGCTGTGTCGATATTGTTGTGCCAGCCATGGAACCAGAACACCATATCCACAGCCTCCCCCACCCGGAGCCCCTTCGGCACTACCACCAGTACCGAACTATCGTCATAATGCCCCTCCCGGGGAAGCAGTTTTCCATCCCCGTCCACATGCCCGTGATCCCTCGCCGTATCCGGAAAACAATTATGCGACGACGCGAAACGAAACAACTTATACGCCTCCTGCGCCCTGGCGCCAAAAAACAATATGCCCGACAAACAGCATGCAAGCCAATATTTCATAATGATAAAAATATACAAAATTTTCACTTTCAGGCCCGCTGCCGTCAATCCCTTATTTTTGTAGACAAGACCTATACTATGCAGATACATACCTTTCTTATGTTCGACGGACAGGCGGAAGCCGCAATGAATTTTTATGTCTCCCTCTTCGGCAACTCGACCATCAACCAGATCGAGCGTTACGGAAAGGACGCCGCCGGAAAGGAAGGCACCGTCTTCCACGCCACCTTCACCCTCAACGGCCAGCAATACATGTGCATCGACAGCCCCGTAAAGCACGGCTTCACGTTCACCCCGGCCATGTCGCTTTACGTCACCTGCGACAGCGAAGAGCAGATCGATCACCTCTTCAACCAACTGAGCGAAGGCGGGAATACCCTCATGCCGCTCGGCACTTATCCATTCAGCAAAAGATTCGGCTGGGTCGCAGACAAATTTGGGGTCTCCTGGCAGCTGACCCTTCCCTGACCGGCAAACCGCGCCCAACCGCCGGCAACGATTGCGCAAATAAATCCCTCCGCGCGCCCATCTTTTCGTAGCATTGGGTCATGAGACCATTCTCCATCACGATCTGCCTGCTCGCACTCCTCCCCGCCACACTGGTCGCCCAGCAGCCGCCCCGCATCGACCCACAGCCCTTCGCGGACAACTCCGGCCACTGGTACGGCATCTTCGACAAACACAATATCGTCAACCCCCTCCCCGGCCAACCAAGATACCAGCCGACCGACATCAAAAACATCGGCGACAACATCCTGCTGTTCCAAAAGAACAATGGAGGCTGGCCGAAGAACTACGACATCTTCGCCATCCTGACCGAGGCCCAGAAAGACAGCGTCCAAAAAGCGAAAGACGCCACCAACACTACCTTCGACAACGGCAGCACCTATACCCAGATCGCGGCCCTCGCCACCATCTATGCCGCCACAAAAGAGAACAGGTACAGGTCAGCAGCGGAAAAAGGCCTCGACTTCATCCTCCGGGCCCAGTACGCAAACGGAGGCTGGCCGCAGTATTATCCGCTGGAAGACAATTACAGCCGGCATATCACCTTCAATGACGGCGTCTTCGAGGGGATCATGCGCCTGCTAAAAGACATAAAGGACAAAAAGCCGGAATACGACTTCATAAAAGAAGACCAAAGACAACAGCTGGCAAAAGCCTACGACAAAGGCCTCGACTGCATCATAAAGACACAGATCGTCGACGGCGGCAAACCTACCGCCTGGTGCCAGCAGCACGACGAGGTCACGCTACAGCCCGCCTGGGCCCGAAAATTTGAACCGCCTTCCATCTGCAATGGCGAAAGCGCCGGCATCGTCATATTCCTCATGGACATCGACCATCCGGATAAAAAGATCATAGCAGCCATAGAAAATGCTGTGGCCTGGTTTCGCGAATCGACAATCTACAATACCCGCATCCGGCGGGTTTCCGCCCCCAGGTTTGTCACCCCCTTTCGCGTGTCCACATCCGACAGGATCGCGGTCGTCGATTCCGCCGCTCCCCCTATCTGGACAAGATACTACGAGCTCAGGACCCATCGACCCCTCTTCTGCAACCGCGACAGCAAGGTAGTATACTCGCTGGCCGAGGTCGACCGCGAAAGACGCGACGGCTACGGCTGGTATACCTACGCGCCCCAGCGGGTACTGGATAGGTACCCCGCGTGGCGCCAAAAAATTTACTGATTATAAAAATACTTCGTCCTGTTGATCCGGAGATCCTGCAGGATCCCACTCTTCGGACTGATCGTAAAATTGAAGAAATGCGTGTACCCCACCGGCGTCACGTTGATCGACATCTGCCAGCAGTGCAGATCCCTCGAGATGGAAGCGGTCAGTGACTGCATCTTCTGACCCTTCAGGTCGTAGAACCCGTTTAACCCGATCTTCCACTTCTCCGTCAGGTTAAAATCTCCGCTCCAGTTCACCGACGAAGTGATCGTCGTCGCAAACCCCGTATAGTCCGCCTTCTCCGCATTCGTGAATTGGAAGGCCAGCGCAAGGTTCAGCGACCAGGGTATATTGAAGTCCGCAAACTGCCCGGGATTATTCCGGATATAGTTCAGCTGCGCCTGCTGCTCCTCCATCGTCAACGGTATCTGGTTCTGCTGGTTCTGCGCCTTCTGCTGCGCCAGCTTCTCGTCCTTCGGCTTGCTCTTGAAGCTCGTCGATATCGCCAGGTTCCCCTGTGTGATCCGCCCCAGCGAGAACTTCTTCCCCGTCCACGCATATTTATCGATATTGAACCCAAAGCTGTCCGTCTTATACGGGTTCAGCGTCGCGCCGCCCGTAATATTGATGTTCTGGAAAAGAGTACTCCGGAAATAGAAGGTTATCGGCGAGAGCTTGAAGGAGTCCGCCAGGTAGTTATAGCTGCCGTTAAAGCCAAAACCGTCGATAAGCGTTATCTTCTTGATCCCCGCCGTCGACGTATCCGTCTTCGACCGGACCTTTATTTCAAGGTGGTTGTCCAATCCGAACGACATACCGCCAAAGGTCCCCTCGCCAAATGCCCCATAGGTCGTTCCGTCAAAATAAGACACTCGCTGCGTACGCACCGCCCCCGACTTGTCGGCCGTATCGTGCGGCAGCCGCAGCGAATACCAATAGGCCTTCGCAAGGTCCGGCTTATAGCTTATGCTGACCGTAGGACGTATCACGTGGCGGATACCCATCAGCGTGCTGTTCCGCCCAAACCCCTGGAAAGTCCCGAAGATGGCCGTCGCCAGGCTCAGGCTGAAAGACATATCCTCCGCTGTCCACAGCCCCTTCTGTATCCCCACGGTATCGATCCGGTTCCTGATCAGGTCGTACTGCCTGAACAGTTTCTGCGAATAGGTCCTCGCCTGAAAGCTAACCCCCGGGGTCACCTGCAGCGGCCCCATCGCCGGCAGCGCCAGCGTTATCGGAATGCTATGCTGCGACCCCCACTGGAACGTATCCACGATCCGCTTAAAGCTAAAAAGGCTGTCATAGAAGTTCGCCCCCCCCGATACCGTGCTGCTGAGGCCGACCCCGAACTTCTCATACCACTTCGGCGTACCGGCGAACTCCTTCGGCTGGAAGGGATAAATGGTCGGCGCGGAAAAAGTCAGGTTGGGCAGGCTGACGGTGACGATCCGGCTCTGATTGTTCTGGCTGTGATTGGCGCCCACCGTCAGGTTATACTTCCCGTCCCAGGTCTTGGAATAGGCGATCGACGAGCTGAGCTGGTTCGTATAGTTGGCCGTCGGGTTGTTCAGCAGGTACTGGTTATACTTGGTCGAAGCGATATTGACATTTGCCGAAAAGGTCTGCCCCGGGTGGGCCTTGGTGTCGACCGTATGGCTCCAGTTAAAGCTGAAGGTACGGGAGGTAGTATAGGCATCCTTGCCCACATCGCTCAACAGCCGGGTATTCTGGAGCGCAAAGTTCAGCTGGCCGCTATACCGGTACCGCACCCGGTACGTCGGGGTCACATAAAGGTTATAGCCCCCATAGGAATAGATATTCGTCCGGAAGGTCATGTCGAAATACTCGTTCAGCACCTGGTAATACCCCAGCCCCTCCAGACCCAGACCCGCCTGGTCGTTGGCCGTGAACTGTGGCGGCAACAGACCCGAATGCCGCCCCTGGATCAGCGGAAAGATGCCGAACGGCAGATAGACGGGGATCGGCACCCCCTCGAACTCAGGATGGATCGGACCCGTGATCGCAAACTTCTTGTTGATGATCTTCATCTTCTTCGTCCGGAACGCAAAATGGGGAGTATCCAGGTTACACGTGGTAAAAACTCCACGGTATCCAAAATATTCATCAGGGGTGATCTTCTTCATCTTCTCAGCCGCCACGTACATCTCACCCGACTGCGTGGTCGTCTGCATCGTGATCCCTTTCTGGGACTTTATGTTGTATACAATGGAGTCCGACTTCATCGTATTGTCCTGCTGCACCATCTTCGGCTGGGCCACGATATTCCCTGCCGAATCGCGGGTAGGGGACGCTGTGACGACATTCCGGTCCTGGTCATATATGATCTTATCGGCCGTCAGGTCGGCATCCTTGTACTTGGCATTTGCTTTGGAATAAAGAGTGATGTTCCGGGAAGGAATGATAAAGACGATCGAGTCCGCGGCCTTATAGTCGATGGCAGACTCCAGGGTATCCTTCGATATCTTGTAGGAGGTGGTATCGAATACCGGCGCCGTCTGCTGCCTGATCAGCGCAAACCTGGCCGTATCCGCGGCCGCCGAATGCTGATAGGGCGTATCTAACCCGGGCAGCCCGATCCGGCGGCCAGGGACCACCGTGTCCTTCCCCTCCGAAGTTGTTAGGATTTTGGTAAAACGGCCGAATGCCCGGTAATTTGCAGGACTATTGAGCGTTACTGAGAAGAATAGCGCAGTAAAAATCAATGCCGGAAAATATTTTGAGCTAGATTTGCGTCCGTTATTGTTCATAAATTAAAAAAAGACAAATAGTACGGGCCTGGTGCGTGGTGGCAAATGTAGCCATTACTCCATTATGATAGTGTAAGATAATGTGAAGATTGGCGGATTTGGCAAAATATAAGGACTATGATCAAAAAGACCTCCACCTTGTTAACCATATGCGTAATAACAATGGGGTCTTCATCGTTTGAAAAACATGCCGGAGACGGCGCCCGGTTCGCGCCATCCAGACCACAGATCCGTACCGTTGTTATCGATCCCGGCCATGGCGGCTTCGATCCCGGGACCCATGGACTGATCTCCAAGGAAAAGAATGTGGCCCTGAGCATCTCGCTCCGACTGGGCAAAGCGCTGCAGCAGGAATTTCCGGAACTGAAGATCGTCTATACCCGGACCACCGATATCATGCCCGGCAACAAACCGACTCTGCCGGAAGGCATCCGCTACCGCGCAGAACTGGCCAATAGATCACACGGAGACCTTTTCCTATGTATCCACTGCAATTCCGATGGACACGACCCCGGAAAATACGCAGTCCAGCGCCTCCTGCGTTATAAGACCGTTGGTAGAGGAAGAAGAAAGCGACAGGTCCCGGTATACGCTACCACCTGGGTGAAGAATACGACAGTAGGTACTGCTACCTATATCTGGAAAGCCGACCGGAACCTGCCCAAGGGAGACGCCATCAACCAGCGGCAGGGCCTGGGAGAGAACGCAAAGGCCGACAACGCCGCCTTCGACATGACCTCCCCGGAAGCAAAGATGCGGGCACAGCTGTACGAGAAAAAATATTTTGCCAACAGCGCATTATTAGGGACATTGGTCCAGAATGAGTTCGTTCGTTCCGGCCGGCGCAGCGAAGGCGTCGTGCAACGTCAGGTTGGAATCGGCGTCCTTCAGGCAACGGGAATGCCCAGCGTCCTCATAGAGACCGGGTACCTGACCAATAAAGAAGAAGAGCTCTACCTGAACAGCAAAAAAGGCCAGAACCAGATCGTCAACGACATCGTCAACGCCTTCAGACAGTACAAGGCCAGGCTCGACGGTAAACAAAAACACGGGGAAAAACAAAAACATTAAATTCATCATAGGGAAGCAAGAGAATGAGAATGAGAACACAATATCTAATTACAACCATCGGAGGGTTCCTGATCACCCTCCACTCGTTCGCGGGGGGTACCCTTCCCCGCAACGGAGAGCCCGGCCCCGGCGGCCCCCGCCCGCACCAGAGGAACGCCATCCGCACCGTTATCATCGACCCCGGCCACGGCGGCTTCGACACCGGCACCAAAGGCCTCTACTCGAAGGAAGCAGCCATAGCCCTGGCCGTCTCCCTCAAGCTCGGCAAAGCCATGGCGGATGAATACCCCGATATCAAACAGGTCTTCACCCGGACTACCGACGAAATGCCCGGCGGCGGCTCCACCATCGCGTCAGGACTCAACTACCGCGCCGAACTGGCCAATAAGTCCAAAGGCGACCTGTTCATCGCCATCCACTGCAACAACGACGGCCACCCCGCCGGTCCCTTCTATATCCACCGCATCATCGGCCACAGATATGTCGGGAAAGGCAAGAGAAGACACCGCGTCCCGATCTACCAGACCATCCGCGGCAGCCACGCCCGCAAAGGCACCGAATCATACATATGGAAGGCCGACCGCGGCGGCTTCAAAGGCACCGCCATCAACCAGCGCGGCGAAGGAGACAATGAAATTACCGATAGCTCGGGCGAAGCCAACGCCGACAGCACCGCCTTCGACATGACCTCCCCCGAAGCCACGATGCGCGCCGCCCTCTACGAAAAAAGATATTTTGCCAACAGCGCCCTTTTCGCCTCCCTCGTCGAAGAACAGTTCGCCAACTCAGGCCGGCTCAGCGAAGGGGTCAAACAACGGGACGAAGGCATCCGCGTCCTCCAGGCGACCGGCATGCCCAGCGTCCTGGTCGAGATCGGCTTCCTGTCCAACGTCGAAGAAGAGAACTACCTCAACAGCGAAGAAGGCCAGAACGAAGTGGTAAAAAACATTATGGACGCCTTCCGGCGCTATAAAGCCACCCTCGAAGGCCACCCGATCCCCGCCAGCGAGCCGACAGGTCCCCCCAGCAAAGTGAGCAACAGCTCCGACCAATAGCAACACCCATAAATAACCGCTCGAAAGGCCACCCCGGAGAGTTAAAGCAAGTCCCAGCCGACCTGCTTTAACTTTTTGTCTATTAGTATTTAGGCAGCATTTTTCCTACATTTGCGATGTCCAAATCACAATAGATGAAAATATCTAATGAATTAAAGATCGGTGTCATGGCGGTCGTCGCGCTCACCGCCCTTATCCTTGGCTTTAATTACCTGAAAGGCAGCTCCCTCTTCCAGCATACCAAGAAGCTCTACGCCGTTTTTGACAACGTCGACGGCGTAGAAGTATCCAATAACGTGCAAATCAACGGTCTAACGATCGGTAGCGTGACCGCCATCAATGAATCCGACGTCGACCTTACCCACGGCATCGTCGTGACGATCACCCTCAAAAAAGAAGTCCATATCCCCAGGAACTCGGTCGCCATGATCAATTCGGGCTTCATCTCGTCCGCCACCATCACTATCAACAAAGGCGACGATACCCAGTACCTCAACGCCGGCGACACCCTCCTCACCAAAAAGAAAGCGAACCTTATCTCCCAGGTGCAGGAAAGCGTCAACCCCATTATCTTAAAACTGGGCGGCACCCTCCAGTCCCTCGACTCCCTGATCCAGGCCGTAGGGACCATGTTCGATCCCAGGTTCAAGAATAATGTCGGCTCGATCATGGCCAACCTGGCCAGGTCCACCGCCCAGCTGCAGATCATGCTCAACGCCGAGTCCGGCGCCCTGGCCCAGTCGCTCAAAAACGTCAATACCTTTACCGCCAACCTCGCAAAGAACAACGACCACGTCACCCATACGCTCGAGAACGTGGAAACCGCCACGTCCAAGCTCTCACAGGCAAAGATCCCGGAAACCGTCGACGCCCTCAGGACCTCCATCACCCAACTCAACGGCCTCCTGGCAAAGCTCAACAGCAATAATGGGACCGTGGGTATGCTCATGAACGACAAACGCCTCTACCAGAACCTCGAAGCCTCCACCCGCAGCCTCAATATCCTGCTGGACGACTTCCGGGTCCACCCCAAACGCTATGTCAACGTCTCGGTATTTGGCCGGAAAGATAAGAGCGGACCACTGACAGCCCCCCTTGCCGACTCCGCGTCAAAACCTGTTAACAAATAAAGTCGAAGATGAGACTCAGGCTACTGGCCAGTGCGATAGGACTATTCGTCTTTACCTTCCTGCTGTCTAACCAGGCCCGGTCCCAGAACACCATCCAGTTCCGGACCCCGGGCAACGACTCCATCAAGGTCGTAGAGATCCTCAACTCGGAGAGCTACCGCTTCCAAAAGCTCAACGACACGACGGAGCTCACCACCCTGGTCGGCAACGTAAAGATCAGGCAG
>JAFDYE010000067.1 GCA_018267585.1 Bacteroidota bacterium | reverse complement strand
GAGCTCTTTTGTCATGAAGGTCTCATAGCGGACGGTCGGGTCGATGGGGCTGTCGAAGTACCAGCTGTCGAAGCCGCCGTCCGGGCAAATGAACAGGATACCGAGGTCGTCGGCTTCTTTCTTTAGCTGAGGAGCCGTGGCGGGCCACTGGGCGTAGTTGCCGCTGTGACCGTGAAGGAGAAAGACGACGGGGAAACGGGTGGAATTAGTGGAGGTTTTGGTGGTTGGGGCGTGTTCCGGTTGGATGACGACGCATTTGATGTCTTTGTTCATGGCGCCGCTGTGTACGAGGATAGTGTCGACGCGGGCTGCGAAGGCGTGGGTGGCGAGGAGGAGAAGGGGGAGGAAGAGGTACTTCATAACAGGGATGTTTAGCTCAAATATAAAGAATAGTCCAAAAGGACGGAGGTTATAAGTTTTTTTTGCCGGATATAGGAAATGCTAAATTTGCTTTAGTGCCTCCATGCCAGACCCGCGTAAGGGCAAGAATCAATTTTTTCACAACAAAATTTTATTGTATGGGATTGGTGTATGCGACCATTGATTTGATCAATGCCGTGGATGTAGTGGATGCAAAACGTCAAATGATCGGCGAAGAGGAAATCAGGCGAACCAGGGTGAACATGCTGGTAGACAGCGGAGCTTATATGCTCTGCATTAATGAGAACATTCAGGCCTATCTGCAGCTACCTGTCAAACGGAGGGACCGATGTCAGATCGCTGATGGAAGATGGGTGGTATGTGATGTGGTGGGGCCCGTTGATGTTGAGTTCGAGAACAGAAAGGCTACATGTAATGCATATGTATTGCCTGGGGATAGCGAACCATTGCTGGGAGCCATTCCCCTGGAAGAGCTGGATGTGATCATTCATGCGGCGAGACAGGAGCTTATCATTAATCCTTTGCATCCGGAAGGTGCGGTGCTAAGGATATAAAATGATGTAAAAAGCAAAGCCCCGGGAGAGTTGTTCCGGGGCTTTTTTTATGAGGGACCGATTAGAGCTTAGAACGCTTTTTTATCCTTTCCGGTCAGCTGCATGGGATTGTTGGCCTGCGGGATTGCGCGGGGGCCGAGCTGTTTGGATTTGAAGACCTCAAACTTGCTTTCGGTCTGGACGACGGGCCAGCTGTTGTTGGTCTCGTCGATGTCGGCCGTTTCGCGGTTGGGGTCGAGCCTGATGCTCTTTACTTCCTTGTCTTTTACGAAGACCTTGGTGAGGTGGTTCTCGTTCTTACGCCATACCTGTGCGGGGATGCGCTCGACCTCTTTGGTGCCGTCGGTATAGGTCCATTCGATGATGATCGGCATTACGAGACCGCCCTTGTTGCTGAACTGCAGCTCGTAGTATTGTTTGGACTGGACCTGCTGTTTTGTCGCCTCGTCCATCGGCTCGTCGTACTGGGTGACGTGCAGCGCATATTTTGTAGTGTCATACGGGATCTGGCCGCGGGTGTATTTCCAGTAGAAGTCGTGGAGGGAGGTATCGGCGTCGGCGGTGAAGACGATGCTCGTGTCCATGCGGTTGCGTTCTTTGGAGATATCCGTCGGGAACTTACCGGTGGGGAAGGGTTTGTCGATGTTCTTCATGACCGTGGAATCGATTTTTGCCGGGGCGTGATCGAAGTCGGCGACCAGGTGCTTGACGCTATCCAGGGAGAGGTCGACGGGGTCGATGCCATAGAACCACCCGCGCCAGAACCAGTCGAGGTTTTCTGCGCTGGCATCGTTCATCGTGCGGAATAGGTCCGCCGGCGTGGGGTGTTTGAAGGCCCAGCGCCGTGCATATTCTTTAAAGGCGTAGTCGAACAGCTCGCGGCCCATGACGGTCTCGCGCAGGATGTTGAGGGCGGTAGCGGGCTTGGAATAGGCATTGGGGCCGAAGTTGACGATGTTCTCGGAGTTGGTCATAATGGGCTCGAGCTGGTCCTTCGGCAGCTTCATATAGTCTACGATAGCCCAGCCGGGACCTTTGCCGCGAACGGGGAATTTATTGTCCCAGCGCTCTTCGGTCAGGTATTCTACGAAGGAGTTGAGGCCTTCGTCCATCCATGTCCACTGGCGTTCGTCGCTGTTGATGATCATGGGGAAGAAGTTGTGCCCGACCTCGTGGATCACGACGCCTAACATCCCGTATTTCGTGGCTTCGCTATAGGTGCCGTCCTTTTCGCAGCGTCCGTAGTTGAAGCAGATCATCGGGTATTCCATTCCATTGGCTGCCTCGACGCTCTGTGCGACGGGATAGGGGAAGGGTATTGTAAAATGGGAATAGGTCTTTATCGTGTGGGCGACGGCTTTGGTGGAGAAACGGCGGTAGAGGGGGTAGGCCTCTTTGCCATAATAGCTCATGCACATCACCTTCTTCCCTTCGACATAGGCGGGCATGGCGTCCATGACGAATTTGCGGGCGGAGCCCCACGCGAAGTCGCGGACGTTATCGGCCTTGAAGACCCAGGTCTTTCTGGCCTTGTTCTTTTTCGCCTCGGAGGCTTTTGCTTCGGCAAGGGTAACGATCTCCAGGGGTTCTTTGGTCGTCTGTGCTTTCTGCCAGCGGCCGAACTGGGTGGGTGAGAGGACGGTCTGGTAGTTCTGGCATTCGCCCGTGGCGCCGATGATGTGGTCGGCGGGGACGTTCATAGAGACCTTGAAATTGCCAAAGGTAAGCGCGAATTCCCCGCGGCTGGTGAACTGGTTGTTCTGCCAGCCCTGGAAATCGCTGTATACGCAAAGGCGGGGGTACCACTGGGTCATGGTGAAAATGTAGTTGCCGTCTTCCGGGAAGTATTCGTAGCCTCCGCGGCCGCCGGTCTTCATGCGGTCCGAGATGTGGTAGTTCCAGTCGATCTTAAAGACAAATTTCTGACCCGGCTTAAGCACAGTGGGTAGCTCTACGCGCATCATCGTCTTGTTGATCGTATGGCGGAGGGGCTTGCCGAGGGCGTCCGTGATCTTTGTGATGCTATCGCCGTAGTCGTTGGGCTCGTGTGCCCGGGCGGCTCTTTCGAGCATTGCGTCGCTGACCAGTCGCTGCATCGAGCTGCCGTCCTGGTAGTTGGCGTTGTTCCTCGAGCTGTGCTCGTTCTCGTCCAGCTGGAGCCAGAGATAGGTGAGCTCGTTGGGAGAATTGTTGGAGTAGGTGATGGTCTCCGAGCCGGTGAGCCATTGCTTGTCTTCATCGAGGCTGCAGGTGATGTCATAGTCGCATCTTTGCTGCCAGTATTTAGGCCCGGGGGCGCCACTCGCTGTACGGTATTCGTTGGGAGTGGGCAGGATGGTGCCCAGCGCCTCGAACTTGTTCCCGTGGTTGGAGGTGGGATTGTTTTGAATATTCTGTGCCAGCAGGGTCCCCGCGGAACAGAAACTCAACAAAATAAGCAGTTGTTTTTTCATGTGTGTGTTTTATGTTTACTAAAGCCAGAGATTCGGATTATGGATCGCCTTCCTATGGCCAGCGATCGAATGCCATTTTCAGGGAGGCCAGCAGCACGAGTGCCGATACGCCCCTGATCCACCAGACCCTCCTGATCTTCATCAGCTGCACGAATATAAAAGAAATCACCAGGATAATGGCTACGACTAGCAGCTGGGCGGCTTCTATGCCCAGGTTGAAGGCGAGCAGGGGGACGACCAGGTTGTCGCCTCCGACCAGGCTGAGCAGGCTGTTGGCGAATGCAAGTCCGTGGATCAGGCCGAAGAAAAGCGCAAAGAAATAGATAACCGGCAGTCTGGAGGGGTGTTCGACCTGTCCTGTCCGTTGCAGGAGGTTGTTGATAGCCGTCGCCACGATCGTAAGGGGGATCAGGAACTCGATCCAGCGGGTGGCGAAGTGCACCAGGCCGAGGGCGCTCAGGGCGAGGGTAACGGAATGCCCTATCGTAAAGGCGGTGACCAGGATCACTACTTTCCGCCAGTCCTTCATGAGATAGCGCAGGCAGAGAGCAGCCACGAAGAGGATGTGATCCATAGCTTCCCATGTGAGGATATGACCGATGCCGATATCGAAGTAGAGCTTAAAATCGAGCATAAAGAAATTCAAATTATCGACGACTTGCCGCGAGATTCCGGCCGACCGTTGAAAAGACGAATTGACCGGCCAAAATCGAGCATAAGTTCAAAATTATTCAGACTTTTGTACTACAAAAATTTATCTTTTAAATGGCTGCATCCCTATTTAAATGGTTGGCCGGAGCCGGTTTGTCGTCGTTGCTGCTGGCCGGCGCCCCGGCTGCGCACCCGCTGTATATCACTGTGACTGAGATAAAGCACAACCCCAAGGACAAGATACTGGAGATAAGCTGCAAGATATTTACCAATGACCTGGAGGCGGTGCTGGAGAAGCAGGCAAAGACGAAGGTGGACCTTTCCAGTGAAAAGGACCGGGCGGCGAATGACCGGCTGATCGACGAGTATATCGAAAAGCACCTGAGGTTGAAGGTGGACGGGAAGCCTGCGGGGCTTCATTGGGTAGGCAGCGAGAAGGAGTCGGACGGCACATGGTGCTTTCTTCAGGTGAATAATGTGCCGTCGGTCAAAAGGATCGACGCGGTCAATGACCTGTTATACGAGTCCTTCAACCAGCAGATCAATATCATGCACGTGACGGTGGGGGGCGAACGGAAGAGTACGCGGCTGGACTGCCCGGAGGCGAATGCGTCGTTTGAGTTCCAGTAGGGAGATCAGTCCTCCTTTTCTTCTTCGTCCTTCAGCTCTTTTTGCACTTCTTGGGGCGGCATGACCAGCACCTTGTCGATGCGCTGGGCGTCCATGTCGATGATCTCGAAGGTGAATCCCCGCCATTCCAGCCGCTCGCCGCTGCTGGGGATATGCTCCAGGTGGTTGAGCAGAAAGCCGGCCAGGGTATCAAATTCGTGATCTCCCTCGTCCCGCCATTCGGTTCTGTGGAAGTGCGCGAGGAAGTCGTAGAAGGGGAGCTGGGCGTCTACGAGCCAGCTGCCGTCTTCGCGGGGCTTGAGCTCATAGTCGGGGATGTCCGGCTGTGCGATGTCGCCGATGATCGCTTCCAGGATATCGTTGAGGGTGATCAGGCCCAGCAGGCTGCCGTATTCGTCGACGATGAAGCAGCAGTGTATCTTGCTCTGCTTAAATTTTTCCAGCACCATATAGGCGGAGTTGTTTTCGGGAACGAACAGCGGCGGGGACATGGTGTCCTTGAACGGGATATTGTCATCCGTGACGTAGAGGGTTTTTATCGAG
>JAFDYE010000679.1 GCA_018267585.1 Bacteroidota bacterium | reverse complement strand
TGGCCCTATTTCCCGGATAAGGTTTACCTTGGTCCGGTCCACATGCCGGTAGGGAAAATGCTCCAAAAGATCCTGAAACGTAAAGATCCCGAGCTCTTTCTTCAAAAGCTCCGCCCGCAACGGCCCTACCCCTTTCAAATATTCAATGGGATTCGTTAATATGGAATTATTACCCGAAATGATCCGGTAAAGTTACTACTTACCCGGCTACCGCACAGTCGCCGAGTCCCTGCTTTTCACAAAAACCTCGATAATCCCCCGGGTCTCCACCCCACGACGCGGCGCCATGAACGAATCCACCTGCGAGTAGTGTACCCGCAGGGAATCCCTCACCCGGAAAGGGTAAAAATTATTCAGCGTAGGTATATATTCGAACAATACAAGATCATAGTAGTGGTCCCGGATCCTCGTCTCAAAACTGTCCGCCTGACGGTTGAACATACCCACGCCCAGGTGAAACCACAACGGCAGGCTGGAATTCCGCTCCAGTCGATATGGTATCTCCCGCGCCAGAGGAGTCAGCTCAGACATATTCAGGACCTTCAGATCGCCGCCCCGCCCTATTTTTACCAGCGGCATCTCCATCAACCGGTGTATCCCCTCTACTGTAGGCGCTGGCATGGTTATCCTCCGGAAAGCGGGAAGCCCGCACTCGACCCACTGCTCGGTCGGGATGTCCTTCACCGTATCCCGGTTGATCATATAGGTGTCTTTATTGATGACATTCTCTCCCGTGGGCGAAGCCGCCACGCCGGGCGCCAGAAATTTTCCCACTACCCGCTGCGTATACTTCCACCAAACACCGCTCCACCACAACAGTACGCAGCAGCACAACGCCACACGAACCCGCAAAGACCCCGTCTGCCCGGACAGCAGCGGCGCAAGAAGAGACAGCACACACATAAATCCAAAACTTTGAAAGAAGATATTGTTGTCCGGCGGAGTATAACTGGTCACCTGTAGCACGGTCGCTTCACCAAGAATGCAGACCGTAAGCAGGACGATCAATACAGTCCCCCGGTCTTCCACAAACCCCTTCCAGCTACGATACCGGAGGACCAGCAAAAGCCCGATCACCGCGATATAGAATTTGATCCACTGACTGGCGCCAAAGAATTCGGCAACGATATCGAAGGGCGAGACCCTGGCCGTATGCGGCGGCTGGCCATGATTGAACCAGTAGCCGAATCCATACTGCGAAAGAGGCAGTATCACGATCAGGCATAGGGCAACAAACACCCCGGCAAATACCACCAGCGGCATCCACCGCCGCGTCCGCAATCCATGATACGCCAGTAATACCATCGCAGTCAAAATGGCCAGACCACCGCCGTCCTGCTTGGTGAGAAAGGAGCAGAGGACAAAAAGCGCACCGGCCGCGAGCTTCCACCAGGCCGCTCCCCTTGCCATATACGACAGGACAAACGCCAAACCCACCAGCTCAAAGACGATCACAGAATGATTATACCACGGCCAGAAATTGAAGAACGAATACGAAATGCAAAACAACAACACCGCAGCCAGCCTGACTCCGGCATCTACCGAAAGACTCCTCAGGATCGACCGGAAAGCCAGACCCGAAATAATATTGATAAAAACCTGCGCAACGACAAGAACAAAAAGCCCTGTGCCGAATAGCTTAAAAAATATCGCCGGGATAACCCAGTACATTCCCCCCAAAGGCGTCCCGAAGTCGCGAAAGGGCAACTGCCCCTGGCTGATACGGTAAGCCCCTTCCCAGGAGAGGAAAATATTGACGCGATAGGGCAGACGAATGAACAACGGGACGATCGCAAGTAAGAAAATAATCAACAGCTCAATTTTTCCGGCCAGGTTTCGACGCATAAACGGTGGGTTAACTTGATATTATTTCTCGACAATATTATAAATTTTGTCTTTTTGTTTGTACTTTGTCGCGATAATTTAATGCTGTGGCGTATCTTAAACTTCTCAGACCGAAAGATTGGGCTAAAAATCTGTTTCTTTTCATACCCTTGTTCTTTGCCGGGAGGATTCTCGATCCTGCCAAGCTGACTGCCGTATTTCTGGCTTTTATCGCATTCAGCTGCACCGCCAGCAGCATTTATATCCTCAACGACTACCGGGACCGGGAAGACGACCGCAAACACCCTACGAAATGCAAACGTCCGCTGGCAGCCGGCACCGTCTCCCCAACCGCCGCCATTGTTATTATGATCGCGCTCTTTATCATAGGCTTCGTCATCGCCTGGCTGATCCGCGATAAATTCCTCTTCGTCCTGGCCATCTATTTTCTGATCAACCTCGCCTACTCCCTCGGGCTAAAAAGCGTAGCCATCCTCGATATTTTTATTCTGGCCATCGGCTTTGTCCTGCGCATAAAGGCCGGGGCCGTCGTTACCTATGTCCCGCTGTCAGAGTGGATCGTCATCATGGTCTTCCTGCTCGCGGTCTTTATGGCGATTGGCAAACGCAGGGACGACGTACTCCTCAAGATCAGCAGCGGCGCCGACATGAGAAAGTCGATCAAGGGATACAATCTCGAGCTGCTCAACGTCCTTCTGGCCATCGTCTGTGCCGTGATCCCCGTCGCTTACCTGATGTATACTATGTCTGAAGAGACTACGCGCAAGATGGGTACTTCGAGGCTGTACTATACCTGCGTCTTCGTTTTAGCAGGCCTGATGCGATACCTTCAGATCATCTATGTAACCGCGGATTCCGGCTCGCCGACCAAGATCCTGTACAAGGACCGCTTTATACAGATCACGCTGCTCCTCTGGGTGGCAAGCTTTATCGTGCTGCTGTATATAAAGGATATACAAGTGTTCAAATAACTATAAATCACGCATAGGAGATGTCTTCAGTGCTTATACTGGGCGCGAGCTCGGACATGGCAGCCAGCCTCGCCAAAACATACGCCTCCCATGGCTATGACCTTCAACTGGCCTCGCGACGGGTCTCGCGGCTCGCCCCCATTCAATCAGATATCGCCATCCGCTACGGGGTTGCC
>JAFDYE010000678.1 GCA_018267585.1 Bacteroidota bacterium | reverse complement strand
GGTCTTGTTGATGCTGAGGAGAATCGTACGACTGGCGTCCAGCGCATCGGACAGATAGGTCAGCGTCGAAGGATCCAGGATATTACACCGGTGGCTGCGGGAGAGGTCGGTGAAATTAATAGAATAGAACGGGGTGTTCACGGGATATTTGTCCCGGTTCGCCTGGAAGTGGGCCCAGGCGACCTTCGTCAAAGCGTCGTGCTTGAAGTCGTAAATGAACATCGCAACACCTTTTTCGATCAGCTGACGGATGAAGGGTTCGATGATAAACCAGGACTTGCCGGAGCCCGGGGAGCCCATGACCAGGACGCCGCGACGGGGGTTGACGAGATTTATCCAGGTCTTTTGCTTTTTTTTCTGCCAGACGAACCAACCCTGTAAATGTAGGGAGTGGTCAGAGGAGACCTTCGCCTGCTCCTGAGGAAAGCCGGCTTGTCCGCGGCCAAACGGATCGTCTTTTGACCAGGGAAGGCGAATTTGGCGAAGAAGCCGGGTGGAGGCCGTCAGGATCATCAGCCAGCTGGTAAAGACGGATATGCTGTACCCAACCAGCCCGGGTTGGCTGACATCGCTCCAGTCCGACACGCCGGAAATGAAGATGAGATATATGCCCAGTCCGGCCAGGAGGAGCCAGGCGTTGCGTTTACGGGATATGGACGGCGTCCTGCGAACGGGGCTGGCTAATACAGATAGAAGGAGAAAGAACAGGGCCAGACCCTTGGAATAGTACGCATTGTCAAACAGACCGGTCTTGACGATCTGCTCCAACAGCCGGTTGGTAACAGGGGTGGTCCACCCCTGTCTTGTAAAAACCGGAAAATAATAAAAATAAATATGCAATGGCAAGAGGATGACGCTCGCCGTAAGGCAGAGCTCCGATATGCTGCGCGTGCTGTTCTTATCGTTGTTGTTCATATCATTCGTGGTTTTAGTTGTTGTGATTGGATGTGTTGTCGCTGTTGTTGGAGCTGGTAATCTTCGTTGGAAATGCATCGTTTGGTGATTCCGGGGACCGTGTACTGCGGCCCAAGGGCCTGCCCCTCGAAAACGGTCTTTTTCTGGTGGTCTACATACCAGATGTTTTCGGGATCGCCGTTGGCATCCCTCCTGACGACGGTGCTGATCTGCTCTTTTTCCAGTGATTTGCGGAAGGCATCGAGACTGAGGGATTTGTTATGAAGGGTCCAGTCGATGGCGACCGTCACCCGCTGGCGGTCGGGTTCACGAAGAGGCTGGTTTTTGACGAATAGCTTTTCCAACGTTTTCAGCGTCGGCCGGCTCGGGAACATACTGGCTTTGATATAGGTCCCCGTCTCCTTCCCGGTATCCGTGAGAGGTACATATAATAAACCTCCATTTTTCCTTGTAAACGAGTCCGACCTTCCGCGGCTGGCCTTCAGGTTGTATAGCCTTAGCGCCGCGTTGAGTTCGTCAAGGGATGTAAACCGGTATTTTGATAGCACCTCTTCGAAAATCTTGTTCATTGCCAGCCATAGTGGTGTCTCTCCAAAGCGAATCTTCTGAAGGGGAAAGCGGCGCAGGTCTTCCGCCCGCGTGGCCTTGTCAGAAGGGCGCAAACTATATTTCATTTCGAGACGCCTTACTTCCTTCTTTGAGCGATAATAGTCGTCCCGCGTTACCATAAGACGGCGACCATCGGGTCTGATCTTGGGTAGCGCGATATGGAGGTGTGGCTGGATGGTATCCTTGTGCCGGTACACGATATATGGTTCGTTGCCCCAACCCATTTTCTGCAGGTATTCCCGGGCGACCATTGTCATTTTATCGTTGGACGGATGGTCTTCGGGGTCAAATCTAAGGACGAGGTGCAGAATACGCGCCCTGACCTGTTCGTTCAGGGAGGCGCGCTGCAGGAACGGATACATTTTGTCCTGCATCGTCAGGTCCTCTTTGTCCTTGAAGTAGTTGCCGGCATAGAGGAATTCCGCTGCGCCTCTTTGCACCTTTAGTTCGTGGTACTGCAGTAGCCGGCGGATATTCTTGTTATAGGTTATTATCGCATGCATAGGTCTGCTATTTGATAGGTTTTATTCCGTATTTCCTCGTGAAGCCGGGTAATCTGTTGCATTTTTTCCGGGGTTAGCGGTAGCTGGCGGATGGAAGCAAGCTCTTTTCTCAGGAGAACAAGCTCAACCACGAAGTCGTCGAAGGATTGGTTGCGTTGCACCACTTCTACCGGCTCCTGTAAGGAAACATTCCGGACATAATTACTCAGGGTCTTGCCGGTGCTGCGGGCAAAGAGCTTCTTCAGCCGGCTAAACTCGTCTGCGGAATATAGGACGAGGACCCGTTCGGTCCGCGGGTTGCCTGATTTCTGTCTCATAGTCGTTGTGCGTTTAAAATGTGTTTGGGATCGATTTCCAATACGAGCGTTCTGCCGCCATTCTTTTTACCTATCTCGACGACCAGCTGCTTGCCTTTTGACAAGGCGAAGGGATGGAAGGCGGTCCAGACACTCCGGGTTGAATCGGCGGCGAGTGGCGATTGACCGGTTGTATACAACGGGACCAGCGGCAGGTCCTGGGCCGCCGTCCGCCTGAAGGCCCGGCGGTCGCGGATAAACCAGCGGGTGTATTCGGGTATATAGGTGATAGAGGAACGGTTGTGGAATTCCAGCGCAAACCAGAGCTGCTCGTCTTTCAGGCAGATGCTCTGCAGGGCAAGGTCTATGCCGTCGACGCCGGATGCTTTTAAGAAAGGGCCACCCCGGACAAAACCGGGCGGCCGAAGTGCACATGAATCAAGGAAATCGACTTTCAATTCCTTTTTGGCCAGGGTGTTTTTTGTTCTGGGGTCGCGGAGCAGCAACCGGTAGCCTGGCAACACCGTCACCCTCACCTGGCGGACTTTCCGGCTGAAGAGGGATTTGGCTGCCTGGACGCCGGCGTTGGCGGCCTGGCCTGCGAGGGAGGGATCGTAGACCATCGGATTGATGCCGTTGATGCCCTGGTCCGCCGACTCTTTCGCAACGTCGCGACTGATCCGACCGGGAATATGAATGCCGGGCAGGCCGTCCAGGTCGTAGGCCTGGAGGTCCGTCTGATAGATGTTGCGGTCGCTGCGCAGGGAGGTGATATGAATCAGCATGCGGTCGTTGTTGATGCTGGCCACGCCATAGATGATTTGCCCGCTGGGGACGACCGCTCCATTTATCCGGATAGAATCCTCCAGGCGTAACGCGATGGTGCCGCCGGTTGCCAGCACTTGCTTTTCAGGAACGACGACGCTAATCGTGTTGACTGTGGAGTCCATGGATAATACCGCCTCTACGGCGATTTTGACGGGCGCCGGGCTACCCGGGACCGGCTGGTCGGGATGCTGGATGTGCATCACCTTGTTCAGGATCCTGTCGATCTTTTCCAGTTGGGGGTCAGCTTCCGCGGGCTCTGTATGTTGAGGGGCGGGGCGAACAGGAACATAGTCCGGTTGCTGTTGCCGTTGGAGGGTCTGTTGCAGCTGATTCAGCTGTCGCTGCAAGCCCTCGGCCTTTGTATCGGCGACCGACAGGGGGCTGGCTGATCCCGAACGGGAGTCCTTTTGCTCCTGACGGACCCGGGCGATCGAGTCGCGGGCTGCTTTTTCGTAGGCAGACATTTTGTCCAGGGTTTCTTTTTGGACATCGACGATGGGTTTTGGCAGCAGCGGATTGAGTCCCGCCGGGGCGGCGTCCGTCTTTTGGGTCTGCTTTCCGCCGCCCAATGCAGAGAAGATCAGGCATAGGAAGGGCAGGACGATGGCGGGGAGTATCCAGTAGAATTTTTCGTTTTTTAGTTTCATAATCATTCGTTTTTGAAAAAGTGAGCAACTCGTGTTATCGCGATTCGACCCTGAGGTCGTGGTTGTCAAGGATCGTCCAGCGTTCGATGAGAAAGCCGTGGGGATTGTTGTCTGACCTGGAGGTATTCCGCAGCCAGCCTTCTGTCAGCAGATATCTTGTCGCAATGCTCGTGGGCCGGATGATCCTTTCGGTGGCATAGCAGCGGAAGTGGAAGGGATAGCTGTCCGTATCCAGGATGATGCTGTCCACGGCGATCTCCTGGCTGATATTGCCGGCGACGACACTGGAGTAGTATCCGTTCTCCTTCAGGTTGTCGGACACCCGGAAGGCCGAAGCGTCTGCCAGGTAGAGCGCGCGGGCGAGGTTGGCCCTGATCACCTTCTCGTCCGGGTCGAGCGAGAAGAAGAACTGGTGGAAGCTGCGGATATGATCCCGGGCCTCTGCCGGGATATTCTCTCTCCGGTCGGCGGCAACGGCCTCCAACGCCTTGCCTGCCGCAAGGACGTATACCCTTTGCTGCGAGTGGGATACGGCACGATTGGATATGAGGACGACAAAGCCGGCGAAAAGGAGACAGCCTATTACTGTAACCAGGGTGATCAGCCGGATGTATTGAAAGGATCGTTCGATCCCCTTGGATCTTGGGAACATAAGCATGTATTTTTCAGGTTAATCGATTCCTCCACATCCTGGCGCCTATTCCTCCTGCGCGGATGATGTAGTGGGTGACGGATGGTACGGTGAAATAGCCGACGATGCCCATGACGAGGAATATGATGTACGCCGCGTCGGTGGGTCCGAAGGTCGTCTGGCCGGATGCGTTGAGCTGGTTGATTTCAAGCCGGATCATCTCCTGCGGTATCGGTCCGAGCAGCGAGCCGAAGATGTTGGCTACCGGAAGCCAGAGGAAGACATGGAGGTAGTGCGAGAGCCAGTGCACGAGATTGTTTTCGAAACCCTTGTACACCGAGAAGGCAAGGGCCAGCGGACCCAGGATGGCGAGGATGACCAGGTAAAAGGTCCGGACGGTGTTGATACAGAGGGAGGCTGACTCGAACAAGACCTGCAGGATCTCCGATAGCCAGACCTTGACCGAATTACGCATGTCGTATGAAGCCCTGGCCATCTGGAACTTCAGCCGGTTGGATATGCCCGAGAGCATCCCTGAGTCGGCTTGTCCGGAGAGCTCTTCCCATTTGTCCAGGTCGCCGCCACCGGTGCTGTTGACGTACATCTGCCAGTCGGTGGATTTTTGGAGCGCGTCCTGGCGCTGTTGCAGCAGGGTGGCGACCGCCTGGTTGGAGTCGTCGAAGATGGCCGCGGTGCCGGCGACCGTGGGCTCCATAACGCCGTCGATGACCTGGATGACGACGGAGAAATTGAGGATGGCCAGCCCGACGGCGAATGGCCTCAGCAGGTGAATGGCTTCGATCTTCTCGGCCCTCGCGAGACGGGTCCATATATAATCGGCGACCCACCAAAGGGCGCCGAAGCCGGCGATGGCGGCGCTGGTGCCGATGAGCTCCGAGCAGTGTACGATCATCTTGTCGTGCACCTGCTGCAGGACGGACTGGAGGCCATTGAGGTTGCCGGTGATGTCAATGAGGTATGGCATAAAGTAGTTTTAGAGCGTTGATATCGTTGTTCTCTTTTTGTCTGCGGGCCTCCTGAACGGCAAGGCTGTTGTCCAGGCGCTGGAGCCCATTGTAATAACCCCGGATATCCGTATCGATGCGTTCGATCGCCTGCAGGCGCTGGGCGTCGGACATCTGCAATTGGCCGTCAGTGAGTACAAGGGTCAATTCTTCCACTGCCTGTTGGCTCTTGTTCAGGATGTCCGACCATATCGAGCTGATGGCGCCGATCTCCTGGCTGGTGAAGACGGAGTTGTGGCCCCAGCGTGAAACGGCCGTCCTATATTCGGCTACGATCCGGTATTCGATATCCAGGATATTTTGGATTCGCGGGTCGCTGCTGACAGAGGGTGAGACCAGCCAGAGCGCGTCGATGAAGAGCCGGTGCAGGCTGAAATTGTCCTCGGCGATGTCGCGGATATGCGTATAGCCGTCTTTCAGCGCCGCATATCCCTTTTGCATGTCTTCGAGCGTGCTTTTTAGCGACGCGAGCTTTTCCTTGTCCAGCGCCAGCTGTTGCGTCAGGTCGAGGATGGACTGGCCGCGGCCCGTGCTGACCGAGAGGCTGAGGGATAGAAGAATGAATATTCTGGTCATAGCTTAAAATATTTTTGTTGATGGTGGATAGACTCTGGAAATATGTCTTGTGTTGACGGTATTCCTCCTCCTGATAGCCGCCAATGGTCTGAAGACCGTGTGTGGCGTCGGTATAGCCGTCGCTGAGGCTTTTGTGGAAGGCGCCGAGCGCTGTCAGCTGTTCGGTCATGACCCGGATGGTCTGTGAACGGGCCTGGCTCTGAAGGGTCATCAGGAGAAGGAATGGGAGGCTGTATTTTTTCATGGTTGATGATTTATTCCGTATAGTTGTTGAATGGCGTGGATCTCCGTATCCTCTTTGCTGCGCTGCAGGCTGAGGATTGCCGTCTGCCTGGTGATTTGCCGCAGCTGGTCATCATTGTGGTCGATCCGCAGTGCTGTCTCGTCGATGGTCCGGAGCCGGGCCGCATCGTCCATTTGGGTCATGAAGTTTTTGATGACCAGGCTTAGCTGTTGGGTGTTACGGATGGATTCATCAAGAACAGCGGTATAGCGATTTTGGATATAGGTGATCTCGGCGGGGGAGAAATGGGGATCCTGGCGGATTGCGGCCTGAGCCTGGTTGTATTCCTGAACCAGTCCTGCCTGGCGCCGTACCAGCTCAGCGACCTTACTATAGGAGGATAGGACGGACTTCACCTGCCACAGGCTCTGGTAGTAGTTGCTATAAAGTTCTTCCTGTTGCCGAACCCAGCCGGTGATGTCGGATAGCATATTGTTCTGCATCGTATTCTCCAGGTCTTTTTGCACATTCTGCAGGAGGATGGTCTGTGTCTGCAGGCGCTGGACGGCGAGGTCTGCTGTCATCAGCGCTTTCTTCACCGCAGCATCGATGATGTCGATCAGTTGTGCAGAGGCGCGGCCGCCGGGTAACAAGGAGCCCGCCGCGACAAGGAGGAAGGCCAGGAGCAGCCGGATGGCTCCGCTGCGGATGTCCGCCGCCAGTGATTTGACGCCTTTTATCAAGCTGCCGTGTTTGCTGGTGTATTCTCTGACCTTTACTCTTTCGCGTTCTTCGGTGGTGTAGACCAGGTATTCTTCCAGGGAGAGTTCGACACGGTAGACGCGGGAATAGCTGGTCCCGAGGCTGACAAAGACTTCCTTGTAGTTCTTGCCGGGTTCGTTGGCCTTGTTGAGGGACAAGACCAGGGCTTTGTCGGTATCGGTCAGGCCGAGGAGATTCTGGATCTCGTCGAAGCGGTTGGCATATCTTCCCATGTCCAGCAGGATCTTGCAGTCGGACATATTGATGATGGTGTTTTTCACGATCGGGCTGCCTATAAGGTCTTCCAATTCCTGGGTGATGGCGATGGGTTCGCCGAAGAATTTCCGGACGGTCTTCCAGATATACAGGATGAGTGTGGCGGAGCCTGTCTTGATCAGGGCTTTCCAGCATTCGTCCATTACGAAGACTTTCCGGATGCCGGGGAGCCGCCGCATCTTGCTGAGGAAGGTATCTGCGATCAGGAGCATGATGACGGGATAGAGGATGGGGTGGTCTTTGATCTCGTCGAGCTCGAAGACGATCATCCGCTGGTGCAGCAGGTCCAGTTGTTCACTGGCGTTGAGGAGATAGTCATATTCCCCGTCCCGGTAGTAGGGACGGAGAACGTAGAGGAAGTTTTGGAGGTCGAACTGCTGCCCGGTCACGCCCTCCCGGGTCAGCAAGGGCGCGAACCGGTCTCTGACCCATTCGTAGAGGCCGTTGAAGCAGGGCCATTCCCGGCTGCTCTTTGTCCACGCAAAGTAACCGTCTACGATATTTGACAGGGTCACATATTCCGAACGGCGAAGCGTCTCTCCCGGCTGTTTGAGCAGGACGAGGAGCAGCTCGATGATGAACTGGCGTTTTTCCACGTCCAGGACCTCGTCTTCTGCCAGAAGGAAGGGGTTAAACCCCATTGGCTTGTCGATGCGATAGGCGAAATATTCACCGTCCTGCAGTTCACAGAG
Source organism: Bacteroidota bacterium (assembly GCA_018267585.1). Classification (GTDB taxonomy): domain Bacteria; phylum Bacteroidota; class Bacteroidia; order Chitinophagales; family Chitinophagaceae; genus Puia. The sequence goes on along the minus strand of JAFDYE010000678.1, from coordinate 2,234 downwards.
CTGGCGGTAGCTATTGCCCATATCGGTGATCAGGACGTGGGCGCCTTGTTCGAGGTAGCTGCGGACCATGTGGAGGCTGAGGAAGGACTTTCCGGATCCTGTCGGACCGAGGATAAATTTTCCCCTGGCGGCAATCATCTTTTTTACAAGCGGCAGGTCGGACAGGTCCACCTGGATGGGGACGCCTGTATGTCTTTCTCCAAACCGGAAGCCGAAGGGGCTTACCCAACTGCGGCCGTGGGACTGAGCAGTAAGAAAGCAACAGGCTGGTTCCATGGTCGTGAGCCAGGAGTCTGTGTCCGGCAGCTCTCCGGCGTTGCCCGGCTGGCAGGCCCACCAGATGGCGGAGGCGTTGGCTGTCTCGAGGTAGGGTGTTGCTGCTATGCGGGTGATGGCGGTGGCGGCCTCCTTTTTTTTCCGGGACAGCTGCTCCTGGTTGTCCGCCCAGATGATGACGTTGTAGTGGGCCCTCACGAGCCTTTTATTTTCTGTTGCGGCGTCATTCAGGATGGATTCTGTGTCGGCCTGGGCAACGGCGTTCTCCCGGTCGTAGACGGCGGCGGACTTTAGTCTTTTCCGCCTGGTTTCGAGCTTTTTTGTCCATGTACGGGAATCGTCGAGCAGGATGATCTGGTTGTAGATGTGGTCGGCGTTGAGCAGCGGGCCAAGCTGTATCGCCGGACTTACCGGAAACGGGGTCTTTTCCGTACTATATGGACCGTAGGGGATATGGCTGCTGCATTGCGCGGGCATCAGGGAAGCGTCGGACAGGCTATAGATCGCCATGGGCTTGTCGCCGATGTGAAATGTTGGTCTTAGCTGAATGTCCCGTAGTTCGGGTGTTGCCGGTGGTGGCGTCAGCTGCCGGTATTCTTTTATAAGGTTGGCCAGATCTTTGTTGCCGAGCCGCATGGTTATGAGGCCTCCGTCGTTGAGGATCTGCATGCATTGCTCACACTGGTCGATGAAGGCGTTGACTTCTTCGGCCCGGAGGAGGAATTTCGGTATGAGACCGGGGCGAAGCAAGCCTGACAGGCCGCGTCTTTTTGAACGGCTGGTGCCGGATCTGTGTGTGATGAAAAGATAGCTCCGGTGTTCCTGCCAGGGTTTTTCGTGGAAGTGGCAGTCGCTGCTGCGGGTGAGGAAGCTGCTGTCCTGCCGGCCGTCGAAGTCGACCTGGTAGGTGTTGGTGACATACCAGTCCTGTTGAGCGACTGTTGTACCGGGTGGCAGTTGGCTGAGTGCTGTTGCCTTGAGACGGTGCATAGCTTCCAGTTCGGCGGCAGACTGTGTGAACTGTTCGGGGTGAAAGAGCTGGACGCCGAAGGTGATGTCGCCTGCGTTGGAGATGATGCAGTCGTTGGCGATCTCGAGTACAGAGGGGATGTCTGCTGCCCGAATATGCTCCGGCAGGCGCGGGGTAGCCAGAAGTCTGGTGAGGCCATAGGGGCCATACTTGCGGCTGAGCCGGTTGAGGGTAGCCAGGGCGGCGAACCCGAGCCCGGCTGTCAGAAAAATATTTGGTACTGCCGGCAGGCCTGCAAAATGCAGGAAGAGGAAGAGGAGAAAGTCGGCGATGAGGGTAATGGCCGCGGCAATCAGGTATTGTGCGGAGAACCCTTTGACGGTGATGGGCCGGCCGATGGCCCGGTAGATGGGATAGACACTTGTTGCCATATCTCGAGTTTTAAACGATTCTTAAAAATTGTACTAGAGTCCGAAGAATGACCGGATCACAAGAGCGACGAGCACCAGGAAGACGCAGGCGAAGAACCAGGAGGCGGCGCGGCGTCTGGCTTCCTCGCCGTGTCCGTCATGAAAGGCCTGGTAGACCCTGATGGCTCCGATGAGGCCGACTATTGCGCCGATGCCATACATTAACTGGACGGCCGGATCGAAATAGCTGCGGACCATCTGGTTGGCCTGATTGATGCCCTGGGTGCCGTCCTGGGCATGAAGGATGCTGGTCGTAAGGAGGCCTGTTGCGATCAGGCCGGCTTTGAATTTCAGCCAGCGGATGATCGCCTTGTGATAAATGAAGAGGCAGACTGCCAGGTAGTAGAGGGCCGTTAGTGTCAGGATCACTGATCCGAACCGGGCCCAGGAAATTGACGAAAGCATTTTGTAATTCATTTAGTGAATTACAAATGTGGTAGATTGTGATAAGTCGAAAAGTTACCGAAATTCTTAGGTAAGCAATTTTCCTTTGGACCCTTTTATCGACCGGGTTTTTT